>NZ_RAVW01000299.1 GCF_003611585.1 Corallococcus exercitus
CACCCCCGCCGCCCCCTGAGCGGTCAGCAGGCCGGGGGCGCGTGTCGTCCAGGAACGCACGCGCCCAGATTGTTGAACCCTCCTGGACGGTCTGGACTATGGAGTCCCCCAGGTCCGTCCTCCACGGCCCGGCTCGGCGCGCGGCGCCCAGGAAGGAAGCGTGTGATGACCGCGGGCGGTCCTCGTGAAGAGCAGCGCGTGTCCACGGGCATTCCCGGCCTGGACACCGTGCTGTGCGGCGGCCTGCGCAAGGGGCGCATGTACATGGTCCTGGGCCTGCCGGGGGCGGGCAAGACCATCCTCGCCAACCAGATCTGCTTCCATCAGGCGGCTCAGGGCCACCGGGTCCTCTACCTCACGCTCCTGGCCGAGTCGCACACGGAGCTGGTGAGCAACCTGCAGACGCTGTCGTTCTTCGACCCGGCCTGCGTGCCGGGGAAGATCAGCTACCTGAGCGCCTTCACCATCCTGGAGCAGGGCGGGCTGGACGCGCTCGCGGACCTGGTGCGCAAGGAGATCAAGGCGCACAAGGCGTCGCTGCTCGTGCTGGACGGGCTGCTGGCGGCGGAGGAGCTGGCCCCGTCGAGGCAGGCGCTCAAGAAGTTCATCCACGGCCTCCAGGTCGTGACGGGGCTCATCGGCTGCACCACGGTCGTGCTCACCACCGGCGGCACCAAGGGCCTGCGCGCGGAGCACACCATGGTGGACGGCCTGCTGGTGCTGCAGCAGCGCACCTTCGGCGTGCGCACCCTGCGCGAGCTGAGCGTGCGCAAGTTCCGGGGCAGCGCGTACAAGCTGGGGCAGCACGGCTTCGAGATCACCAGCGACGGGCTCACCGTCTACCCCCGCCTGGAATCCATGGTGGACGGCAACCTGGTGCCCGGGGCGGGGAAGCGCGAGCGCGACGCGTTCGGCGTGCCGGGCCTGGACACCATGCTCAAGGGCGGTGTGCCCGCGGGCTCCACCACCATCCTCCTGGGACCTCCGGGCAGCGGCAAGACGCTGCTGGGGCTGGCCTTCCTCGCGGAAGGCGCCCGCCAGGGAGAGCGCGGCCACTACTTCGCCTTCTACGACGCGCCGGAGCGGATGCTCGCCCAGGCGGCGGGCGTGGGCATGCACCTGCAGCCCCTGATGGAGCGCGGGGACCTGGAGGTGAGCTTCCGGCCTCCCACGGAGAACATCCTCGACAAGCTGGGGATGGAGCTCTTGACCACCATCCGCAGCGGCCGGGTGCGCCGCATCTTCCTGGACGGCTACGAAGCGCTCCTGCGCTCCTCGACGCGCGAGTCACGGGTGGCGCGCTTCCTGGCGGCGCTCGTCAACGAGTGCCGGGTGCGCGAGGTGACGCTCCTCTACACCGTCGAGGCCTCCTCCGCCTTCGGGCCAGAGGTGAAGTTCCCGCTCAAGGGCATCTCCATGGTGGCGGAGAACATCCTGTTCCTGCGCCTGGTGGAGCTGCACTCCGGGCTGCGCCGCTTCATCGCGGCGCTCAAGGTGCGCAACAGCGCCTATGACCCCGCGCTGCGCGAGCTGGAGATTACCGGCGAGGGGCTTGAGGTCGGAGAGCCCTTCGCGGAAGGGCAGATGTTGATGACGGGGCTCGCGCGCACGCGGACTCCGGAGCCGACCCCGCTGCCGAAACCGCGCCGCAAGCCGCGCGCGAGCACCCCGACCTCCGCCAGGGCCACGCCGGCGAAGCCGCGCCGGAACGTCCGCAAGCGCCGAGGCAGCTGACCATGGGGCCCGTCCTCATCGTCGACGACGAGTTCGGCATCGTGGAGGCCGTGCGGGACCTCCTGTCGGACGAAGGCTACCGCACCGTCACCGCGCTCAATGGCCGCGAGGCCCTGGAGCGGATGGCGCAGGAGCGTCCGGCGATGGTGCTGCTCGACTACATGATGCCGGTGCTCAACGGGCCGGGCGTGCTGGAATCCATGCAGAAGGACCCGGTCCTGCGCGACGTCCCGGTGGTGATGATGAGCGCCAGCCCGCCGGAGTTCTGGCAGCACCTGCCGTGCGCGGCCTTCCTGCCCAAGCCCTTCGACATCGATCAGCTCCTCGCCATGGTCCGCCGCATCATCGGCGCGCCGACGCTGAGGCACTGACCGCTGTCAGGGATTGAAGGCGGTGGCTGTCCCTGACCTTGACATGACGGTCATGTGCAATCTATGTCGCCCTGTTGACTGGGGGACAGTTTGGCATTGATGCCATCAAGTCCGTCATCGCCTGGGAAGGCATCTTGAAATCTCTCTGGTGTGTGTGTCTCCGGTCCACCTGGATCCTGGGCGGACTGATGGCTGGCGTATTGGCGTGTTCCGCGGAGCAGCCAACTCCCGCCGTCGAGCCGTCGCCTGTCCTGGCCGAGCACCGCACGGCACTGGCCGAGTCCGCATCGAACGAGGTCGGTGCGGACTGCACGAAGCAGGGTGCCTCCGGATGTAAATCCGGCCTTTGTCTGCACACGGGGGCCTTGCCCGACGAGGGCTACTTCTGCAGCCAGACGTGTGCCGGCGAAGCGGAGTGCCCGGCTCAGTGGAAGTGCTCGCGGCCGCATCCCGGGGCCCGGACCCGCATCTGCGTTCCCCCCGCGGAGTGGAAGGGCGCCGCGGCGCCCTCCCGCGGCTGAACTCCTCTCTCTTCCTTCAAGCATTCTTCTCCGTCGGAGACGGTGATGCCTTTGTCTGTCCGGATGTTGTTGTGTGTCCTTTGTCTGGTTGCCTGGAGGGAGGCGGAAGCAGCGCCCACCTGCTCCTCCGGTGACACCACTTCATGCACCACGCCTGGAGGGTGCGGAGGCATCAAGGAGTGCTCGGCGCCCCCAGGGCAATTGGGGGAGTGGGGCGAGTGCATGCCCCACAATCAGCCCCAGGCCTGTGCCGCGTGCGGCGCGGGAGGAACGGCCACCTGCGTGGACGGAGAGTACCTGGGCCCATGTCAGCCTCCCACGGCAAAGGCACTGGACGCCTGCGGCAACGGCTGCGATGACGACCGGGACGGCGAAGCGGACGAAGGCTGCGCTGGCAGCGCCACGTTCGACTACTGCGAGCTGCGCTCGGGCCAGTATGTGCGCTGGACCTGCGGTTGTGGGAATGGGCTGAACGTCGGTTACTGCCTGGGTTCGGGGGACTCGCAGGCCTCCTGCAGCGGCCCGAACGGATGTCTGAAGGCCCCGCTCTTTGGCCTCGGTGGGAGCCAGGCCGGAGGCAACTTCCAATGCTGCGTGTCCAGCAAGTCCTGCAGCGAGACGGGCTACATCCCGGGCGAGATGCACTGTGGCTCGGGCGGGTCGTTGAACTTCCAATGCGAGCCCGGCGGCACCTCCTGCGAGGACAGCAACGCGTGTGGCAATACCTGCGAGGGAATCAAGCCTCAGATTGATCTTCTCACGGGCACGAGGACCCTCAGCGGCACCTATTGCGCGGCGGGCCCCGTCTGCGCCTACGCCCAGGGAGGCTTTGGCAATCCGCGTGGAGGTGTCAGTGCCGCGGACGTGTGTGAGGCTCCCAGGCCTGATGGAGAGCAGGCCTGTGAGAGCACCGTGATGGCCCCTGGCACCAGCGATTCCAGGCCGGGGGGGACCCTGACAAACCCACCCCGGGAGCATCTGCCGGGTCCGGATTCCCCACGCGGCGGTGGTGGTGGCGTCGGGAACGGTGGCAATGGTGGGGGAGATCGATCGAAGGAAGGGGAGGCCTCGGATCCCAAGCCGGACGTCTGTGAAAGCGGTGGCGACACTGTCGCGACCTCCGGTGTCTCTGCCATGTCCGCGCCTCGCGTAAACCTGAAGGACTTCACCACGCGCTTTACCGCAGCGGACGTGGGCATCCATGGAGATCAGGGTGGCCTGAACTTCGTACGCAAGTACGTTTCCACCGACAACTTCTGCTCCTACCAGTCGATGTTGGGCAACAGCGTGGAGCCGTTCGTCGCGAAGCCCTTTGGCTCCAGCCCAACCCGCCAGAGCTCCATGCGCTGGTGGCACACCCTCTACAGCTTCGTCCACGTCCAGGGGAGTGTTCCCGGGGTCAGCACCTGGGCCGTACGCGATACGGAAGGCGAAGTCATCGAGTTCGCCGCCTGCCAGATCACCGGCTCCGGTTGCTACGCCACGCTTCGCACCAACAGCCGCTGGTCCAATGCCAGCCTCTTCTGGGCCATCAACGGTACCTTCATCCTCACCAAGCCGGGGGAAGGCCGTTTCATCTATGGCCACAGGTGGACGGCGACGGCCGGCGGCCTGGTGCGGCGCTTCTTCCTGAGCCAAATCCAGGAGGATCGCCTGACGGGAACTCCGCGCGTCCGCCTCACGCTGGCATACGCGACGCCCCCTCCGTTCAATCAGGGCGGCCAGATGGTCAACTGCCCGGGCGCGAGCGCCCTGGGCAATGGCGTCCCGTTCCTCTCCGCGGTCACGACGGAGGAGGGCAGCCGGCTGCGCCTGTCCTATCGGGCAATCAACACCGCCCCGGGAGTCACTCCGGGAGCGGAGTGCGTCCTGGACAAGCTGTACCTGCGCAACAATGCCAACTCCAGCGATGCCACCGAAACCGCGGTCGCGGTCTACCACTATGCCCTGACCACGGGTGTCAGCGTCGAACGGCCCGGCCTCCTCGCCGGGGTTGACTATCCGGAGACGGGGGACAGCGTCGCCTACGAGGACACGACCGCGACGACCGCCACCTCCACGGCGTGGAGGATTTCTGTCAATCAGTCGGCCCTGACGGGACACACGTATCAGTCCGGAAAGGTGGCATCGGTCAGCACGGGCACGACCACCAGCATGGCCATGAGCGCGGGGGGCGGTGACTGCGACGGGCCGGCTGCCATGGGAGGAGGGCCCACGTGCGTTCCTCCCTCCGTGGAACCCACGGCCGCGACGTCAGGCGACTCCGCCGGCACGTCGGTTCAATATCGCCGCAGGTTCTTCACCCGCAGCACGGCTTACGCCCCCTACGCCATCCTGGACGGAATCCAGGACACGTGCGTGTCGGGCAACTGCATGAGCTTCGCGGCCGGAGACATCAGCTATGGGTACGCGACGCCAGCGGATGGCACGCTCTACAGGAGCTCTGTCCGCAATAAGCTCGGGCGCTACGACACCCAGCAGATGACCTTTGCACCCGCGGGTACGGGCTCTGTTCCCGGGACCGCCAACCCGGTGACGCAGGTGTCTCGGGGGTACGGTCAGGACTACTACGGCAACGGGGGCGTCGCGGGTGTAACGACGAATGACGTGTTCGCCAGCTTTCCAGCGGGAGCCATCCCCAGCCCCTGGAAGCCGGTGGAGTTCTCCACGGACACCATCCCATCCGTCTTGCAGCCGAATGGCCAGGTCGTCACGCGGACCACCTACGACACGTCGACACGGTTCGTGAAGTCCGTCATCCGCTCGGGCTTCACCCAGACGTTCAACGATGGGACCGGGACATGGTCAAGCCCCGTGGCCCGCCATGTCGGCATTTTCTACTACAACCACCTCAAGTGCGATGGAGAAGCGGACACGGGCGGTACAGTGCTGAAGGAAGTGCGTGGGCCTTGCCTCGTGAGTGGTCCCGAGGCAACGGGCTGCACGGGCTCTGACTACCCCATCACCCAGTATCGCTATTACGGGCCGCCCTCGGTGGAGCGCAGCAACAACGCGGGACGCCTCTGGAAGGTGTCTCGCTACACCTATCATCAAGGCGCGTCCAACACCTGTGCTTGGTCGCCGCTCACGACCGAGTACCAGGACTACGACGCACGCGGTGTCGCGACCAAGATCATCACCCCCCAGGGAGGCGTCATGACGATGACGTACCAGGGTGGGCGCCTCGTGTCCGCGCTCCATGACACCGTGTCGACGACGCTTCGTTACGACGGCGCACATCTGCGCGCGGTCTATGCGTCGCCCAAGGCGGTCTGGGACGTCTACTGTTACCGGACTGGCACCGCAGCCGGAGTGGGGTGCCAGGGCGGACAGAAGACAGACAAGCTTCAGTGGATGGCCGTGGCGAATGACGAATACGGAGTCGACTGGAGCGAAAAGTCGGTCAGGACCTACTGGCCGAGCGGAGCCTTGAAGACCGAGGAGAGACGGGCTCGTCGCGGTGGCGTAGAGGAGCTCCGGACGCAGTCGACGCATCACCCCGATCCCCATCTGCGCCCTACCTACAACCGACAGGGGGCGGGAACGGGAAGCTTCGCCGCCGTCAACAACTTCGACCTCAACAACAATCTCATCGCGACGGGGCGGCCTTTCAATGCCGCCCCAGACTTCTGCCGCAATCCAGATACGACCTTGTCCGCGCTCTGTACCCAGATGGGGTACGACTCGGCGGACCGGCTCAATCGCGTCTCCGAGTATCTCCCCGGTGCCGTTGAGCAGCACAGCACGATTGCTTATGATGCCCAAGGCAACGTGAATACGGTTCGAACAGGCTGTGCCAGCGCGGTCGCGGGTTGTGGGCTGTTGGCCTCGTATCAGTACGACGACTTCGGCAACCTTATTCATACACAGCTTCCTCACGCCACCGGACCGGTTCGCCAGGCCTTCGATGCGCGCGGCAACCTGCTCGTGAAGCAGACGGAGGCGATGCGGCTGTCGAACGAGTGGCTGGAGTACAGCTACGACATCCTGAGCAGGCCCAGGAATGCGACGCGCAGGAGCAGCGGCACCACGCCCGTCAGTGAGACGCTCTACCAGTTCGGCTATGACGCGGAGGCGGCGGTGCCTTCGGGCTGTGGCAGCAGCGTGATGTATTCCGCAGGACGGTTGCTGTACCGCGACGACTCCCTGGGGCGCACCTGGTACCGCTACGACGTGCTGGGGCGGGTGAGGTCGGAACTGCGGCAACGACAGGGAGATGCGGGGTGTACTCCGGAGCTGGAGACGCGGTACACCTATGACTATCTTGGTCGGCTGAGGGAGATCCTATATCCGTATGGACGTACGGTTACGTATGTCTATGGCACGTTTGCGAACGCGCATCGGGTTTCAGCCGTCGACGTGACCCTGTTCACGAACTCGGGGCCTGAAACCCGGCGGCTGCTAAGCAAGGTGGCCTGGGAGCCGTTTGGCGGCCTGCGGGGCTATGAGATCAATCCGTTGCCCGCTCAATCAGCCCCGGTGGCCGTGGAGTACGCGCTGGGGGATGATGGGACGCAGCCCCCCTCCAACTGCTCGGCGGCCTTCCCGTCCGCCTCGAACTCGGATCTGACGGGACGGCTCCGCTCGTTGCGCGTCAGCCAGAATGACTACAATCCAGGTAGTCCCTTCAACATCGGCGACATCTACAAGCGCACCTACACGTGGAATGCGGACCAGGTGGTTCGGACGGACACGTGCCTCCTGGGGGCGACGACGCCCAGGACAGAGCTGTATGCCTATGACCGGACCCTGCGGCTGATGTCCGCGTCCCGGCCCACGGGCAACTGGGAGGCGACGGGTGGGGCCTTCGCGCAGCAGACCTTTGGATACGATCGCCGGGGCAATCGTTCTCAGTTCACCCAGTTCGACAGCGCTTACGCATACTCGCTCGCATATGACACCGGGGCCCGCCCGGACCTGCTGATGTCCGTGGTGCCACCCAGTGGGCAGTACAAGGAGACGAATTTCACGTACGACGCGGATGGGCGCGCAGTGACCAAGGAGATGGGTCACTACACGTCAGGGCAGCCCGCGAACCTGATGGAGTTCCGCTACGCGCCCTTCAACGCGACGGAAGGGCAGGGGGCCGCGCGCGAGTCCGTCTTCCGTGCCGTACGGGTCAACGGCATGACGTACAACTATTTCTACGACGCCCTGGGACGCAGGCGCGCCAAGGTCAACCCGTTCAATCGGCGGGATGAGTTCTTCCATGGGACTGGCAACCAGCTCCTGGTGGACCAGGGATGGAATGAGGTCGTTCCGTTCCAGGGAAGCTTCCGCGTGGTGGATGACTACATCTGGCTTGGAGGACGTCCGGTGATGCTCATCCGGGGCCGACTGGATGCGACGCAGAATGTCCGTGAGCCCGACTCGACCGTGGATTGCCGCCGTGATGGCGAGCCTGCGGCGTGCGGTGTCTACTTCCCGGTGACGGACAGCGTGGGCAAGCCCGTCCTGATGCTGAACGGCGATGGGTTGGTGGCAGGCGCGGCGGACTACCAGCCGTTCGGCCATGTCAACCGGCTCTCCACGCCGGACAGTTCCACGATTCCCTATCCAGATGATGATGGAGAGACCTTTACGGGCTTCATCCAGGCCGCTGAGAACAGCAATGTCCAGGTGCGCGCGCGGGCCCGGTTCATGTTCATCGACATCCATGACGGGCAGGACGACGTGCTGGTCTTGACGAACGACCCCTCGAATCCTGAGGAGGTGGCCTACCAGGATTCGGAGATGAACCAGGTGATAACCCCCTGGTTGTCGCTGCCTGCCAACGGAATGTCGGTGCACATCGGGGCGGGTCCGGCCGACAGCACCGGGCCGAATACCTCCGCGGGCGCCGCGATGGAGAGCTTCGAGTACCAGCGCTACCAGACGGGCGCGCAACCCTTCTGGACGCCCTTGCGCTTCGCAGGCCACTATTACGACGCGGAGACTGACCTCTTCGAGAACTGGAACCGGTACTACGACCCGAGCGTCGGGCGGTACCTGCAGCCGGAGCCGATGTTGGGACAGGCGCCGTCAGCGCTTCCTGCGTATGCCTACGCCTTGAACAATCCGATGGCTTACGTGGACCCGAACGGAAACGAGCCCTTCGGTTTGAGCCCAGTTCCGTATCTGGCTGGGTTCTTGAGACAGCACTATGGGCGCAATGTATACAATCAGACCGTCCCCTATAGCAGCCTCGCGGCGAATAAATGGGAGCCGCTGTCTGACGCGAAATCAATGTATCACCGCTTTGGCCCTGGCAATGAGAAGAACGAAAAGTGGGTTTCTCCGGACGGGAAGTGCGAGGCCGTATACAAGGATGGCGAGTTGGTGACGGACCCTTTGAACTATGGGACGTACAACTATTCCAGCCCCAATGGGATCGATGGCCTCGGTCACTTCGTTTACGACGTCGTTCCCTATTGGTTGTATGGGAATACCCCGCAGTTCCCGGACCCCACGCCCATCTGGGCGCGGATCCTTGGACCCAAATTCTACTGACAGGGGTATCGTGAGGAGGTCGCGGTCGGGGAGCCTTCCCGACCGCTTCCTCAGGCGCGGGGAGCGATGACGTGACGCGGTCAAATGACGGGGCGTCGCTTCGAACCCGCTGGGGCGGGCTCGCCATGTGCACGCTTGCTGGCGCTGCTCTCGGGTTGGTGGGCGACTTTGTTGCTCCAGGGCCAGCCCCGGCGGGGGGCGACGTCCTCATGGCTTTCCTGTTGTCCCCACTCGCTATTGTGGTGGGCGGAGCGGCCGTCACCCTCGACCCGCTCTCCAAACTCTTCCTTGTAGGCGGTCTGCTGTTCTGGCCTGGCTATCTCTTGCTGGCCCGGTGGTGGCTGCGTCGGGGTGTCATCTGGGCGTTGCCTCTGATGTTCCTTTGGTGCGGGCAAGGCTTCTTCCAGTTCGTCCATCGGTACTGGATGATCATGTCGGCGTAAGCGTGCGCTGGGGGCCGTGAAGAGCGGCTCCAGTGGCCGTTCCGCAGTGAGGCTCGACCCCGCGCATCCTGGCGCGGTGTGGTCGCTCACTCGGCGCAAGCGCTCCACCCAGCTCCACGCCAACGGTGCGCGTCCAGGCGCCACGGCGCACTGCATCACCCGATTTACGGCGTCTGCCGTGGTCCCGGCTGCTTGCAAATGGGTAAAGGGGGCTGGTATTTCTTCGCCAATCGAACGAACTCGCATGTTCGCGATGGGCGGGGACGCGGGACGGCTCCAGGTGGCAGGAGCCCGGGCGGCGGGAGAGAGCAGATTCCCCTCTGGCGTATGGTGGCGTGGGTGACGCGGCGCGACATGCGGGCGGCGGCTTCCAGCAGCTTCTGATTTCTTCGCCGTAAGAACGAAGTCATCCCAGCAAGACAACCCGGAGGGGATTCATGCTTCGCAACACGCGTTTCAAGTGGACGTTGGCGGCCGTCGGAGTTTTCACGGTCGCGGGGCTCATTGGCGCCTGTGACCCCGAGGACGAGCCCACCCCCAGCACCCAGAACGACGCCGGTACCAAGACCGACGCGGGGACGAACACCGACGCGGGGACGAACACCGACGCGGGGACGAACACCGACGCGGGGACGAACACCGACGCGGGAACGAACACCGACGCGGGAACGAACACCGACGCGGGGACCACCACGGACGCGGGCACCCAGACGACGCTGCCCCTGGCGGTGGACGGCACCTGGGCGCCCAGCGGCTACATGGGTGACGGCTCGGAGCAGGGCCTGGTGGACGAGCCCATCTGTGCCACGCCGCGTCCGGGCTCGGGCCTGGGGACGTGCCACAAGTTCACCTACACGAAGAAGGGCCAGGGTTGGGCCGGCGTCTTCTGGCAGTACCCGGAAGGCAACTGGGGCAAGACCAACACGCCGGGCTTCCTGGTGCCGGACGGCGCGAAGGCCGTGACGTTCTACGCGTGGAGCGAGAAGGGCGGAGAGACCGTCGACTTCTTCGTGGGCTACGGCCCCGACTCCCAGGACGGCTTCGAGAAGAAGCTCAGCCCGGCCGCTGTGCTGACCAAGGAGCCGGTCAAGTACACGCTCGACATCAGCAAGATCCGCTACGCCGACGTGGCTGCGGGCTTCGGCTGGTCCGCGGGCGGCCACGACGAGCCGTTCATCTTCTATATCGACGACATCCAGTGGCACTGACCACCACAACCTGAGCGCCTGGCGCGCCAACAACGGAACGTGAGCGGACGATGAGAGCGGGAACGGCGGTGTTGACGGTCGATGCAGCGGGCATGCGCGCGCAGAACAGCGGCCTGCTGCTGAACATGATCTGGCGCGAGCGTCAGATCTCCCGGGCGGAGATCGCCCGGCGCACGGAGCTCAGCCCGTCGACCGTCTCCGCCATCGTCGCGGACCTGGAGCAGGCGGGCCTGGTGCGCAGCATTGGCGCCGGGGTCTCCCGCGGGGGCCGCCGTCCCACCCTCATCGGCTTCTGTGACGAGGCCTTCAGCCTGGTGGGCGTCGAACTGGGCGCCTCCCACGTCACCGTCGTCCTCACGGACCTCCGCGGCCGCGTGCGCACGCAGAGCAAGGCGAGCCACGCGGTGCGCGGCGATCCGGAAGGATCGCTGCAGAAGGCGAAGGAGCTGGTGCACGAGTGCCTGGACGCCGAGCGAGTCCCGCGCCGCTCCGTGGTCGGCATGGGGGTGGCCGTGCCCAGCCCCGTGCACCCGGCCGCTCCCGGCAAGATGTCCCCGCTCATCCTGCCCGCCTGGAAGAACGTGGACGTGAAGGAGTGGTTCGAGACCACCTTCGACATGCCCGTGTTCGTGGACAACGACGCGAACCTCGGCGCGCTGTCGGAGTGCTTCTGGGGCGCGGGCTCCGGAGGCGAGGACCTGACGTACATCAAGCTGGCCACCGGTATCGGCGCCGGCCACATCATCCACGGCGACGTGTACCGGGGCGCTGGTGGAACGGCCGGTGAAATCGGTCACATCCCGGTGGACTCCAACGGGCCGCTCTGCGTGTGCGGCCTCAGGGGCTGCCTTGTCACGCTCATCGGCTCCACGGCGCTCACGGAGCGCGCGCGCGAGCTGATGGGCACCCGGGGCCGCAAGGGCCCCACCGTGCGCGACCTGGTGGAGGGCGCTCGCGCGGGTGACACCGCCGCGAAGCAGATCATCGACGGCATGGGCGCGTACCTGGGCATCGCCGTGGGCGGCCTGCTCAACCTGCTCAACCCCGCCATCGTCGTGCTGGGCGGGGAGATCTCCTCCGTGGGCGAGATGCTGCTCGACCCCCTGCGCGCGTCCGTGCGGCAGCGCGCCCTGTCCGTCTCCATGGCGGAGACGCGCATCGTCACGTCGACGCTGGGAGAGCGGGCCATCGCCGTGGGCGCGGCCACCCTGGTGCTCCAGGCGGCGCTGCGCGACCGCTCCCTCTTTCCCACGCAGAACGTCGGGAGAACCGCATGACATCGCGCCGTGTTGTCCTCGCCCTGGCCCTCTCGGGCCTGGGAATGGCTTCGTGTGACCCGGCAGCAGGTCTGGATAATAAGAAAAACGAGCAACCCGGGCCCGTGACGGAGCAGCCGGGTACGGGCTGGGAGCTGGTCTGGCAGGACGAGTTCGACGGTCCCGCGGGCACGCTGCCTTCGAAGGAGCGCTGGGTCGCGGACGTGGGC
>NZ_RAVW01000029.1 GCF_003611585.1 Corallococcus exercitus
TCCTTCACCATGCTCAGCCCGGGCGTCGCGCCTCCCCCCCCCCCGCCCCCGCCGACCGCTCCACCGCCGCGCCCATGTCGCCTCCTCGCGTTGCGCACCCGCCACCGGTGCGCGCATGAGGCCAGTATCCGAAGCCGTCTGACACCCCAGCAGGCGGCATTCCGAGCGCGTGGGACCTGTCGCGTCGGGTGCTCCGCTCGACGGGAGGGGTCGGATCCGCGCGCGTCACTTCACGTGGCACCGGACATGACAGGTCATGTGCCACGCCAAAGAAGAAGGGCCCCGCGTCCTTCGCGGGGCCCTCCGGGTGCGGCGCGCGGATCAGCTCCGGGCTACCCGGCGCACAGCACCTTCACCTCCACCTTCGTGTCGCCCACGCGCCGCAGGCACGGGCCCAGGAAGAAGAGGCGCGCGGAGCGGCCTTCTCCGGAGGGCTCGTAGCGGAAGTCGCCGTTGGCCGCCGTGCACGTCTGCACGGAGCCGTCCGCGCGCGTGACGTACACCACCGCGAGCCGCGGATCCGGCAGGTTCACCACGTCCACGCTCTGCGCCACCGTGGCCAGGTCCGCGATGTCCAGCAGCGTCTGCCGGTAGCTCGGCTTGCAGATGGAGTCCAGGTTCGCCCGGGTCGCGTCGAACGCCTGCGCCATGGCGCTCTGCCGGTAGCCGGGCCCGTAGGACGTCGGGCAGTCGACGTTGCGCACGTAGGTCGTGCTCCCCACCAGCTCCGTCGTCAGCTCCGCGCGCTTGTCCGTCAGCGCCACCGGCCCGATGGTCGCCCACAGCACCTCGCGCGACGCGCCCGTGCCGTCATGCAGCCCCTGGAAGGCCTGGTAGTACTCCGACACCGGGGTCAGCTTGTCCCCCTGCACGGTGCAGGAGTCCACGGACGTGTCCAGCCCCAGCGTCACCGGCGGCGGCCGCTGCGTGGAGCTGCAGTCCTCCTCGTCGGACACCACCACCACCAGCAGGCGGGCGCCGTCCCGGAGGAAGCCCGCGTTGCCACCCTCCGACAGCGGCCGGGTGGCCAGGGGCGAGGCGACCGCCAGCCGCACCGCCTCGAAGGGCGTCTCCTGCCCGCTGCCGGACGTGCCCTGGTTCACCAGCCGCTGGAACTTGTCCAGGAGCAGGGGATCCGTGCCCTCGATGAAGCGCTCGGCGGTGGGCTGGCCCGCTTCGTCCTTCACCGGCTGCAGGCGGCCTTCCTGATCCGGGAAGGAGCGGATGGTGTCCGTCCCGTTCGCCAGCAGCAGGCGCTGGTACACGGAGGTGGTGATGACCCCCACGCGGAAGTCCTGGGCCACGCCGCTGCCCTCCTTCAGCGCGGTCAGGAAGGCGGGCAATTCCGTCGCGATGCCCTGCTGCTCCTCCTGCATGGAGCCGGAGTTGTCGATGACGAAGAGGATGTCCGTCTTCTGGGGCGCCACCACCGGCGGAGTGGCCTCGCAGGCGTCGGGGACGGTGGATCCCGCGTCGTCCACGGGGGAGTGGCATCCGAGCGCCAGGAGCGCGGACAGCGACAGCAGGTGGGCGCAGGTGTGGAGCTTCACATCGGCCTCCAGTGCGGGGGCGCGCGCTCGCGCACCGCATCAAGCGTGAGAGGGGGCGAGCATGCCCCACCCCTTCGCCGGACGCGAGACTTCTGGGCCGTTAATAGAGGAGCGTCGTACAGCCGACGAGGCACGGAAATAACGCACATCGCGTTTGCCATGTCCGGTTTGGTTGTTACGTTGGTTCATCCGTCGCAGAAAACAACCGGATGGTTCACCGGCCCGGCCGCTTGCTGACCGGGTTCAAGCAAGGAAGAGGCCGAACTCCCATGTCTGACGAGAAGAAGAAGGGCACCGCGGCCAGCGCCATGCCCACCGCGATGGCCCCTCCGGGGCTCATCAACAAGGAAGACATCCCGCAGGTGCTGCCCATCCTGCCGCTGCGCAACAGTGTCTTCTTCCCCGGCGGTGTGCTGCCCCTGGCCGTCGGCCGCCAGAAGACCATCGCGCTGATCAAGGACGCCGTCCGTGACGACCAGGTCATCGGCGTCGTGACGCAGCGCCGCGCCGAGGAAGAGGATCCGGGCGCGTCCGACCTGTACACGATGGGCACCGTCGCCCGCATCGTGAAACTCCTGAAGATGGGCGAGGACAACTATTCGCTCGTGGTCCAGGGCCTCGCGCGCTTCCGCGTGATGGAGCTGGTGCAGGAAGCCCCCTACCTCAAGGCCCGCGTCGACGCCGTGGAGGACAAGACCTCCAGCGAGAACGTCGAAGTGGAGGCCCTGGGCATCAACCTGAAGAAGCTGGCGCGCGAGGTCATCGAGCTGATGCCCGAGCTGCCGGCCGCCGCCACGGAGCTGGTGGAGAGCATCACGCACCCGGGCCACCTGGCGGACCTCATCGCCGCCAACGTGGACGTGCCCATCGAGGAGAAGCAGGCCGTGCTGGAGACGGTCGACCTCAAGGCGCGCATGAAGCTCGTCCTGGAGCTGCTCAACCGCAAGCGCGAGATCCTCAAGCTCTCCAACAAGATCGACTCCGCCGTGAAGGGCGAGATGTCGAAGACCCAGCGCGAGTACTACCTGCGCCAGCAGCTCAAGGCGATCAAGGAAGAGCTCGGCGAGATGGGCGAGGAAGAGGAAGAGCTCGACGAGCTCCAGGAGCGCCTGAAGAAGGCCGCCCTGCCCCCTGAGGTGGAGAAGGTCGCCCAGAAGGAGCTCAACCGCCTGAAGACGATCCCGGCGGCCTCCAGCGAGTACACCGTCGCGCGCACCTACCTGGACTGGATCGCGGACCTGCCGTGGTCGAAGATCAGCGAGGACAACCTCGACATCGAGAACGCGCGCCAGCAGCTGGACAAGGATCACTTCGGCATCAAGAAGGTGAAGAAGCGCATCCTGGAGTACCTGGCCGTCCGCAAGCTGAAGAACGACATGCGCGGGCCCATCCTGTGCCTCGTCGGTCCCCCGGGCGTCGGCAAGACGTCGCTGGGCCAGAGCGTGGCCAAGGCCACCGGCCGCAAGTTCGTGCGCCTGTCCTTGGGCGGCGTGCGTGACGAGGCGGAGATCCGTGGCCACCGCCGCACCTACGTGGGCGCGCTGCCGGGCCGCTTCATCCAGAGCATGAAGAAGGCCGGGACGAAGAACCCGGTCATGATGCTGGACGAAATCGACAAGCTGGGCGCGGACTTCCGCGGCGACCCGAGCGCGGCGCTGCTGGAGGTGCTGGACCCGGAGCAGAACAGCACGTTCAGCGACCACTACCTGGACGTGGCGTTCGACCTGTCGAAGGTCATGTTCGTCGCCACGGCGAACCAGCTCGACCCCATCCCCGGTCCCTTGCGCGACCGCATGGAGATCATCGAGCTGACGGGCTACACGTTCGAGGAGAAGCAGGCCATCGCCCGCATCCACCTCGTGCCGAAGCAGCTCAAGGAGCACGGCCTCAACGGGGACCACATCGAGGTGCAGGACGAGGCCCTCCTCATCCTGACCACGTCGTACACCCGCGAGGCGGGCGTGCGTAACCTGGAGCGCCGCATCGCGGACATCTGCCGCGCGGTGGCGGTGGAGGTGGCCGGCGGCAAGCTGGAGAAGCAGGTCATCGGCGCGGAGCGCGTGAAGGAGATCCTCGGGCCCGAGACGTTCTACTCGGAGGTCGCGGAGCGCACGGAGGTTCCCGGTGTGGCGACGGGCCTCGCGTGGACCGCGGCGGGTGGCGACCTGCTCTTCATCGAAGCGACCAAGATGGCGGGCAAGGGCGGCATGACGCTCACCGGCCAGCTGGGCGACGTGATGAAGGAGTCCGCCACGGCGGCGCTGAGCTACCTGCGCAGCAAGGCGGAGTCGCTCGGCATCAACCCGAACTTCCTCGAGAAGACGGACATCCACCTGCACTTCCCCGCGGGCTCCATCCCCAAGGATGGTCCTTCGGCCGGCGTCACCATCCTGACCGCGCTCACCAGCCTGCTGACGGGCATCCGGGTGCGGCACGACACGGCGATGACGGGCGAGGCCACGCTGCGTGGCCTGGTGCTGCCGGTGGGCGGCATCAAGGAGAAGGTCCTGGCGGCGCACCGCGCGGGCATCAAGCGGGTCATCCTGCCGGAGCGTTGCCGCAAGGACCTCATCGACGTGCCGGAGCAGGCGAAGAACGAGCTGGAGTTCATCTTCGCCACGCACATGGACGACGTCCTCAAGGCCGCCCTGGAGACGTCTCCGTTCAAGGAGGGCGCCGCGATTCCGGCGACCACCACGGACGGGCCTCCGGCGGAAGTCCGGGCGTAACGCTCGACTTCAGCAGCTGAAGTGACGCGGGCAGGTTCCTTCACGGGGACCTGCCCGTCGTCTTTGCGGGCTCCCCTGCCCTGCCCGCTTCAGTGCGGGTGCAGGACGAGCGGCAGCGTGGCGGGCCCGCGCACCACCAGCGTGCGGTGCCACGTCATGGGCTCCGGGCCGGCCTGCAGGTGGCGGAAGGCGTCCAGCAGCGCCTCCAGGGCCAGCCGCCCCTCCATGCGCGCCAGCTGCGCGCCCAGGCAGAAGTGGATGCCGTGCCCGAAGGGCAGGTTCTGCGGACCGGGGCGGGACAGGTTGAAGCGGTCGCCGTCCGGGAAGTGCGCGTCGTCATGCGCGGCGGAGCCCAGGAGCACCAGCACCGGGGCCCCCTTGGGCAGGCTCACCCCGCCCAGCTCCACCGCCTCCGTGGTGAGGCGCGGCGCGGCCTGGGCGGGCGGCTCGTAGCGCAGCACCTCCTCGATGAAGGCCGGGATGCGCGAGCGGTCCGCGCGCAGCTGGGCCCAGACCTCCGGGTGATCCCGCAGCACGACGAGCGATGCGCCCAGCAGGTGCACCACCGTCTCGATGCCGCCCACCAGCAGGAGCGCCATGAAGGCGATGAGCTCGTCCCTGGACAGGGCCTCGCCGTCCACGCGGGCCTGGAGCAGCTCGCTGACCAGGTCCGTGCCGGGCGTGCGGGCGCGGGCCTCCAGCACCTCGCCGAAGTACTGGCGCAGCTCCGCCACCGCGTCGCGGGCCCGCTGCTTGCGGTCCTCCTCGTCCGGCCGGACGGTGGTGACGCCGCCGGTGATCAGGTCCGCCCACTGCTTCAGGCGCGCGGCGCGTGAAGGATCCAGGCCCAGGAGGTCGCTGATGACGGCGGCGGGGATGCGCAGGGCGTAGGGAGGCATCAGGTCCACCGGCACGCCCCGGGGCAGCTCCGCCACGGCCTGCCGGCAGATCTCCCTCACGCGGGGCTCCAGCCGGGCCATGGCCGCCGCGCCGAAGGCCTTCTGCACCAGCACCCGCAGGCGGCCGTGCTGGGGCGGATCCATGGTGAGCATGGACTCGGAGAAGGGGTTGCCGCCCAGCCAGGGCGGGTTGGTGGCCACGCGGAAGCCCTGCGAGGAGAAGCGCTGCGGGTCCTTGAGGACGCGCAGCACGTCCTCATGGCGCGACACGGCCCACATGCCACCGGGCTCCACCTGACACACGGGGGCCTCGCGGCGCATGCGGGCGTAGGTGGGATAGGGGTTGGCCTTCACTTCCGGAGACAGGAGGTTGAAGCGCTCGCTCATGCTGGGCATACGCAAGCAGCGAACGGAGCTGGCACCACCAGACGCCCCGGCACCTTGAGGTGCCTGCCACGCGAAGGAGCGGACCATGAAGTACGCCAACCTGGGACACACGGGCCTGCGGGTCTCCCGCATCTGCCTGGGCTGCATGAGCTACGGCACCCCGAAGTGGCGCCCGTGGGTGCTGGACGAGGAAGCCGCGCAGCCCTTCTTCCGCCGTGCGGTGGAGCTGGGCGTGACGTTCTTCGACACCGCGAACATGTACTCGGACGGGGTCAGCGAGGAAGTGACGGGCCGCGCGCTGCGCAAGTACGCGAAGCTGGACGAGGTGGTGCTGGCGACGAAGGTCTACTTCCCCACCGGCAGCGGCCAGAACGAGCGCGGCCTGTCGCGCAAGGCCATCACCCAGGCATGCGAGGCGAGCCTCAAGCGGCTGGGCGTGGACACCATCGACCTCTATCAAATCCACCGGATGGATCCGAACACGCCCATCGAGGAGACGCTGTCCGCGCTGGATCAGCTCGTGCGCCAGGGCAAGGTGCGCTACCTGGGCGCCAGCTCCGCGTACGCGTGGCAGTTCATGCGCGCCCTGAGCGTGTCCGAGCGCAACGGCTGGGCGCGCTTCGTGTCCATGCAGAACCACTACAACCTCGTCTACCGCGAGGAGGAGCGGGAGATGCTGCCCCTCTGCGAGGCGGAAGGGGTGGGCGTCATCCCCTGGTCGCCACTGGCGCGGGGGCTGCTCGCGGGGTCGCGCAAGTCGCTGGACGACAAGGAGGCCACGACGCGCGCGGGCTCCGACACGCTGTCGCCCATGCTCTACAACCAGCCCGGGGACTGGGACGTGGTGGAGGCGGTGAAGCAGGTGGCGGAAGCACGCAAGGCCCCGCCCGCGCAGGTGGCCCTGGCGTGGCTGTTGTCCAAGCCCGTCGTCACCGCGCCCATCATCGGGGCGACGAAGCCGGAGCACCTGGAGGACGCGGTGAAGGCCGTGAGCCTCAAGCTCACGCCCGAGGAGGTGAAGGCGCTGGAGGCCCCCTACAAGCCGCACGCGGTGCGAGGCCTGTAGGGCCGTGAAGCGGTGGACGCGCCTCAGCGCTCCTTCACGAGCGCGTCCACCTTCTTCTCCAGCGGCTTCACGTCCTCGAAGAACGAGTCCATGGAGTGCGCCGGGGCCACGCGCAGCACCGGCGGCAGCAGCGACCGGGGGAACTCCAGCGCCTCGCTGAAGGGCTCGTTGCCCAGCATCTCCGACACGTTGGTGAGCGCCAGCACGCCCACCGACGCGATGACGAGCCCGCGCACCACGCGCTTGCCCTGCCAGCGCGTCACGTAGCGCAGGTGCCAGTAGATCCCCCACCCCACCAGCCCCAGCACGGCCAACGTGCGCACGAAGCCCAGCCACGCGCCCAGCGAGAAGCTGAAGCTGAACAGCGCGAACAAGGGCGGCGCCACCGCGAAGCCCAGCAGCATCAGCGCGCCAATGGTCGCGTGCACGCGGAAGTGGAAGCTGCGGCGCGCGATGCGGCTGGCCAGGGACCATCCTCCGGCCCACAGCAGCGCCAGCCCCAGCGGCAGCACGCTGGACAGGAGCAGGTCACCCCAGTCCGTCTTCGTGAACTGGGTCACCCGCTCGGAGATGAAGGACATGGCCACCAGCGCCTGCATCGCCAGCGCGAAGGCGCGGGGCCGCTCGAAGAACCGCTCGCGCGGGGCGGCGGGGGCTTCGTTGACGACGGTGTCCTCCACCACGAAGTTGCGCGGCCGGAAGCGCAGCACCGTGTCGCCCACGGACACGCGGGTGTCCGCGGTGAGGACCAGCTCCTTGAGCGCGGCCCAGGGCTCCACGCTGAAGGTGCCGTTGACGCTGCCCACGTCGTGCAGCACCACCGCGCCGTCCTCGCGCCGCTCCAGGCGCAGGTGCTCCGAGGAGACCTTCGGGTCGTCCAGGATGATGTCGTTGGCGTAGCCGCGCCCCACCGTCACCGGCAGCCTGTCCAGCCGGTGGCGCGCCTGGACGGCGTCCCCTTCCAGCACCTCCAGGAAGATCACTTCGTCCACGACAGGCCCTCCAGGTAGCGGCGCGCCAGCTTGCGGGCGTTCTCCGCGGAGAAGCCGCCCAGCGTGAGGCTGGTGTCCACGCCGTGCGTGGCCGCGTTGAGCGTGGCCGCGCGCAGCACCAGGTCGTAGAGGCCCGGGAAGCGGCGGTAGGCGCGCAGGCAGAGCGCCGCGCGCACCGTGAGGCCCTTCACGTCCACGAACTCCGACGTGCAGCGGAAGTTGGTGACGTCCTCGCGCGTGGCGGACACCGCGTCCGGGTCCTGCGAGAAGAGCGTGCTGTAGAGCGCGGAGAAGCGCATCGCGCCCAGCTTCTGGCTCTCCACGTGCTGGTGCAGGTAGGCCACCACGCCCGTGCGGTGGCTGGAGGACAGGAAGATGTCCTCCTCGGAGGAGCACTGGTAGCTCGTCACCGTGTAGGGCGTCTCGGGGTCGTGCGGCGTGTCGCCCCAGCACTTGAGGAACGGGTTCCAGCGGCCGGGGACGCGGTACTCGCCCAGCGCCTGCTTCGGCAGGTCCGTGGCCATCAGCCGGTCGGTGATGCGCTGCTGGTTGGCCAGCAGCTGCTCCTTCACGGACGTCAGCAGCGCGGCGGAATCCGGCGGCGCCTCCTGCGCCAGCGCCCGGTCGAGCAGCGCCCGCGCGCGCGCCACCGGCACCAGGAAGCCCACCTGGTTGCCCATGGTGGCCACGTTGACGCCCACCACGCCGCCCTCGCCGCTGAGCGTGGGCCCGCCGCTCATGCCGGGGTTGATGGCGCCGGTGAAGTGCACGCGCTCGTAGAGGGCGTCGCGCACCAGGCCGTTGTAGGTGCCCTCCACGATGGTGGTGCCCAGGTCGCGCGGGTTGCCCATGGCGAACAGGCGCGTGCCCTGCGGCGGTTCGTGCTCCTCCAGCTTGAAGTAGTCGCTGACGGGCGCATCCACCTGGATGACGGCCAGGTCGCTCACCACGTCCACCGCGAGCAGGCGCACCGGCACCGTCGCGTCGCCCCGGTCCAGCTCCGCGGTGTAGTCCTCCGGGTGGAGCACCAGGTCGGAGACGACGTGGTAGTTCGTGAGGGCGTGGCCCTTCGCGCTCACGAAGAACGCGGAGCCGATGGAGGACTTCGTGCCGGAGCGGCGCTCGATGATGCGCACCTGCGCGACGCGGCCCTGGATGCGGCGGAACAGCTCATGCGTGGCCGGGGGCAGCGAGGCCACCGGCAGGGGCGGCACCACCGCGTCCGCGACACCAGCATCCGGCACCGGAAGGACGACCGGCGGGGCCGGGGACGCCGAAGGCGCCGGAGGGGCCACGGGCCCCTGCGCCAGCACGGCGACAAGGAGGAAGGAGAACATGGGCGGCGGCACCGTATCCCACCGCGAGCCCACCGGGGGACGCCGTCGTCCTCCTGTCAGGCCCTGCTACGCGGAGGCCGGCCCCTCTCCCTGCCGGCGGCGGCGCCAGGCCGCGTACGACACCAGCAGGGCCCCGGCCAGGGTGCCCGCCAGCGCCCCCGCCAGCCGCCGGGACACGACGCCCGCCACGGGGGGCTCCATGTGGAAGGTCTCCAGCGAGGCGCGCACCCGCGGGGCCATGGCGTCCCAGCGGTCGGCCGGCGCGCTGACCGTCACCACGGCGTGGCGTCCCTCGGAAGCCAGGCCCGCCACCAGCACCGTGCGCACCTGCCCCGCCTCGCGCAGCGTGCCCAGCACCTCCACCCGGGGCACCGGCCCGCCCACGCGGTCCACCCGCTCCGGCGTCAGCGCCACGCCCAGCTCGCGCTGGAAGTGCTGCATCACGGCGGTGGAGAACGCGTCGCGCTCCGAGGGACTGGCGGAGAAGCCCCCCTCCACCACCGCGATGAGGAACGTGGCCGCGTCCGGCCCCTCCCCGTCCGCCAGCGCCGCGGACAGGGCGCGCGTGCGCACGCCGTCCTCCGACACCGCGCCCGCCTGCGAGCCGGCATAGCGCTCCCAGCGCGACATGCGGAACGTGTCCGGCGGCCGGAAGCTGTAACCGTCCCGCCGCAGCTCCGTGCCCAGCGCGCCGGACAGCGACAGCCACACACCGGTAAGGACGGGCAGGAGCACGGACGGAAGGATAGCGCGAAGCACGGGAAGTCCCGGACCCCTTCGTGGCCCTGGGGCATGCGGCCCGTCGAGCGCTCCTGTTTCCGCGTGTGACATCCCGGGCGGGCAGCAGTTACTCTGCCGCGCGAGATGACCCCTGCCGTCCGGGCCGACATGGAAGCACGTGCCGACCGCGCCCTGCGCCGGGGCGAGCTCGCGGAGGCGTTCGAGCTCTTCGAGCACCTGCTCGCCGCCTTCCCGCGCGAGGAGGCGCTGGCCCTCAAGCTGGCCCACCTGCGCGACAGCCTCCAGCCGGAGGAGCTGCAGCACCTGAAGAACCGCGTCCGGGAGCCCCAGCGCCTCCCGCTGGGCCCGGCCTCCCCCATGCAGGAGGGCGAGCGCCTCTTCACGCTGGGTGACTACGTGGGCGCCGCCGCCGCGTACCGCCGGGCGCTGCAGGAGCGCCCTGGCAACGAGCTGGTGCTGGAGCGGCTGGCGGAGCTGTACCGGATGGCCCGCGAGATGCCCGTGCAGTCCCCCACGGACCGGGCCCTTCCCGCGAAGAAGGAGGACCGGCTCCAGGCCCTCCTGGACCGGCTGGCCTCCCGGCGTCGCCTCAAGCGCGACTGAGGGGTCGCCCCCGCGTCCTTGCGAGCGCGGATCCGACGTGACAGCTGATTGATGCGTTGCACCCCCCGGGGGTGGCACCTACAATCCGCACCGACGTTGCTGTCATAGTGTCGCCCGCTCCCACTGACACCCGCGTCCGACTTTCTTCGTCCCTATGGCCCGACCTCTACGACTCGGCGTCCTCACCGGTGGTGGTGATTGCCCGGGGCTCAACGCGCTCATCCGTGGCCTCGTGCGCCGGGGCGTGTACGAGTTCGGCCATTCGTTCGTGGGCATCGAGAACGGCTACATGGGGCTGGTGGAGCCGGAGCTCGTCCGCCCGCTCGGGGTGGAGGACACGCGCGGCATCCTGCCCAAGGGCGGCACCATCCTGGGCACGTCCAACAAGGCGAACCCGTTCTCCTACCCGGTGCGTGAGGGCACGGGCTGGGTGGCGCGGGACGTGTCGGATCAGGTCCTGCGCCGCTGCCAGGAGCTGCGGCTGGACGGGCTGGTGGCCATTGGCGGGGACGGCACGCTGAGCATCGCGTCCCAGCTGGCGGCCAAGGGGCTGAAGGTCGTCGGGTGTCCGAAGACCATCGACAACGACCTGTCCGGCACGGACCAGACGTTCGGCTTCGACACCGCCCGGCTCATCGTCACGGAGGCGCTGGACCGGCTGCACTCCACGGCGGAGTCGCACGACCGCGTGATGGTGGTGGAGATCATGGGCCGGCACGCGGGCTTCCTCACGCTGGACAGCGGCATCGCGGGCGGCGCGGACCTCATCCTCATCCCGGAGATCCCGTACCGGGTGACGTCCCTGCTGGACACGCTGAAGCGGAGGGCCACGCGGCGGCGCAGCTTCTCCATCATCGCCATCTCCGAAGGCGCGTATCCGGAGGGCGGCGCGCTGTCCGTGCTCGCGGAGGCCGCGGACATCCCGGGCCGGGGCGTGGTGCGGCTGGGGGGCTCCGGCAAGGTGTGCGCGGATCTGCTCGCGAGCCACATCGACGCGGAGATCCGCGTCACCGTGCTGGGGCACCTGCAGCGCGGGGGCAGCCCGAGCGCCGCGGACCGCCTGCTGGCCACGCGCTACGGCTGCAAGGTGCTGGACCTGGTGCGGGATGGAGACTGGGGCCACATGGTGGCGCTCAGGAGCAATGAGATTGTCAGCGTGCCGCTGAGCGAGTCTCGCAAGGAGCGACGGGTGGATCCGCAAGGTGAGCTGGTGCGGTTCGCGCGGAGCATGGGCATCGGGTTCGGGGACTGAGGGGAGCGCGCGCGCTAACGCCATGACGCTCGTCGGCCGCCATATCGGTCGCTATCGCATCCTGGAGGAGCTGGGCTCCGGGGGCATGAGCGTCGTGTACAAGGGCCTGGACACGGCCCTGGACCGCGAGGTCGCGGTGAAGGTGCTGCACCCGCACCTGGCCGGCAAGGACGAGTCGCGCAGGCGGCTCGCGCGCGAGGCCCGCGCGGTGGCGAAGCTGCACCACCCCAACATCCTGGAGGTGTTCGACTTCTCCTCGGCGGAGGCGCACGACGCCTTCATCGTCACCGAGTACATCCGCGGCCGGACGCTCAAGACGTACCTGGATGAAGGCCCGCTGGAGCCGCCGGAGCTGGCGGCGATGATCATCCACGAGCTGGCGGCGGCGCTGGCGCACGCGCACGAGGCGGGCGTCATCCACCGCGACCTGAAGCCGGAGAACGTCATGGTGCGCGAGGACGGGGTCCTCAAGCTCATGGACTTCGGCATCGCGCGGCTGCTCGACATCGAGGACCGGATGACGGTGACGGGCGCGCTGGTGGGCTCGCCCGCGCACATGTCGCCGGAGATCATCGAGGGCCTGGAGGCCGGCCCGGAGGCGGACGTCTTCAGCCTGGGGATCATGTTCTACGCGCTGATGACGGGCCGGCTGCCCTTCACGGCGTCGAACACCACGGCGACGCTGAAGCGCATCCTGGACGGGGCCTATGAGGACCCGCGACGCCGCGTGCCCGCGCTGTCGGACGAACTGGCGGAGATCTGCGCGACGTGCCTCCAGCGCGACCCGGCGCGGCGCTACCCCAACGCGGGGAAGCTGCGCGACGCGCTGGCGGATGCGCTCGCGGGGCTGGGATTCTCACGCGTGGGCGAGGAGCTGATCTCGTTCTTCGCGGATCCGCCGTCGTACCAGCGGCTCGCGCGCCAGCGCATCGTGGCGGCACTGCTGGAGCGCGGGGAGCGGCAGCTGGCGGAGAAGCGGACGCCGCGCGCGCTGGCGTGCCTCAACCACGTGCTCGCGCTGGACGCGACGAACGAGCGGGCGCTGGGGTTGCTGAAGGGCCTCCAGCGTCAACAGCGGCGGCGCACGTGGCGCAGGCGTGGCATCCGCGCGGGCATCGGAGCGGGCGTGGCGCTCGCGCTGGGGCTGGGCGGCTGGCAGCTGTACCGGATGAACGCGGCCGAGCCCGAGACGCCGAAGGTGGAGACGACGGGCCCGCGAACCGAAGGCACGCAGGCCGGCGGCGCGGCCACGGGTTCGCGGCTTCCGGCTGGCACTGCTGCGGCCACTGGTACGCAAGGCACGGGCAGCCCTCAAGGCTCGCCACTCGCGGGCGCCCTGAACGGCGCTCAAGGCGCGGGTGGAACGACGGGCACGCCCAACGGCACTCAGGGCACGGACGCTCCCAACGGCGCGGGTGGCACCAACGGCGCGCAGGGCACCGGCAGCCCCAGCGGTTCGCAGGGCACTGGCAGCCCCACCGGCTCGCAGGGCACCGGCAGCCCCACCGGCTCGCAGGGCACCGGCAGCCCCAACGGTTCGCAAGGTACGGGCGATGTGCCAGGCGGCTCGCAGGTCGCGAGCGCCCCGGGCACGCCCAACGGCTCACGCCCCACCGGCGCGCAGGGCACGGGCGGCACCGGCGCGGGAACCTCGAGTCGCGACGCCATCTCCCCTCCTCCCGACACCAACCCGCGCCTCCCCTCCTCCACGGATCGCACGTCGCGGCCCACGATGGTCGCCAGCCTGGACCCGCAGGACGACCCGAAGCACGTGCGCAGCGGCCGGATCCCCGTGTCCATCCTCGTGCGCCCCTACGGCTCCATCCGCGTGGACGACGGCCCCGCCGGCACGCAGCAGCTCGCGCAGCACGACGTGCACCTGTCGCCGGGCCCGCACACCATCACCGTCTCCTGCGGCTACTGCGAGGACGCCACGGAGACCATCGACGTGAAGCCGGACGGCGAGAACGTCTTCCGCCTGCGCGCCCTGCTGAAGTCCTCGCAGCTCGCGCTGGACTACCAGCCGCCGGACGCCACCGTGCGCGTGGGCGACGCGGAGCGCACCGCGCACGACAGCCTCCAGCACCCCTTCGACATCCGCTCCCCGCGGGGCCCCGCCAGCTTCCAGCACCGCGTGGAGGTGGAGATCTCCTCCCCCGGCTACAAGACCGAGAAGCGCGTCGTCCTGCTGGAGCCCGGCAAGCCCACCACCCTGCGCGGAAGCCTGGCGCCCGAATGAGTCGCGGCCCGCTCCTGCTCGTGTCCCTCCTCCTGGCCCTCCTCGGGCCCGCGTCCGCGCGCGCCCAGGTGCCCAACACCGGCGCGGATCCGGAGGTCGCGGCCCTGCGCTCGTCCTTCGAATACGGCAAGTACGCCGAGGTGCTGGAGCGCGCCGGCCAGCGCATCGACCGGGGCGACCTGCCCGAAGAGGACCTCGTGGAGCTGCACAAGCTCGCGGGCCTGTCCGCCTTCAACCTCAACAAGACCGACGAGGCCGAACGCCACCTGCGCGCCGTGCTCCGGCTGGATCCCGACTTCAGCCTGGACCCCTTCGTCGTCCCGCCCCCGGCCGTCGCCTACTTCGATGACCTGAAGAACCAGATGTCCGGCGAGCGCGACTTCCTCCGCCAGGAGCAGCGCCTGCGCCTGGAGCGCGAGAAGGCCGAACAGGAGCGCCGTGAACAGGAGCGCGTCGCCCTGGAGACGCAGCGCCGCCGCGCGGAGGAGCTGGCCCGCCAGGTCACCGTGCGCACCGTGGAGAAGCGCAACTTCCTGGTCAACTTCGTCCCCTTCGGCGCCGGCCAGTTCCAGCAGGGCCGCAACAGCATGGGCATCGTCTTCGCCGCCACCGAAGGCGCCCTGGCCATCACCAGCATCATCGCGTTCTTCGCGTACGACTCGCTCTTCGAGGAGCGGTTCGTGAACCTGGACAACGTGCTGGACGAGGACGGCCGCGCGTCCATCCCGGTGCGCTACATCCCCACGGACCGCGCGCGGCAGGCGGACACCTGGCAGCTGCTCAAGCTCGCGTCCGCCACCGGCTTCTACACCGTCTACACCCTGGGCGTGGTGGACGCCGTCTACCACCACGAGGACCAGGTGGTGAGCAGCACCACCGTGGAGTCCCGCCCCGAACCGAAGCCCTCTCCCACCGTCTCCCAGGCCGCGCCGCCGCGCGTGCGGCTGTACTCCACCCATGGTGGGCTGGGCGCCGGCTTCTCCCTCACGTTCTAGCCCCAGAAACCCAAAGTCCGCCCATGGCCAGCCTCACCGTCCGCACCCCCGATGGAAAGGTCCGCACGGTCTCCCTGCTCAAGCGCATCACCAGTCTGGGGCGGGGATCCGACAACGATGTGCCCCTGGAGGACGCCGGCGTTCCCGCCAGCGCCCTGCACGTCACCTTCGACGGCACCCGCTACGAAGTGGGCAGCCTGGGCGCCACCTTCCACGTCAACGGCAAGCGCCGCGACAACCACGCGCTGTCCACCGGCGACGTGGTCAAGGTCGGCGGCACCGAGCTGACCTTCTCCCGCGAGGACGCCCCCCGCGAGCCCATCCGCCGCGAGGTGCCCGAGCGCGAGGTGACCCTCCCCTCCGCCTCCACGGCCTCCTCCGATTCGCACACGGCGGAGCTGCCCGGCGTGGTGGGCCGTGAGCTGGTCCTCCTCAAGCGGCTCACCGCGTTCAGCGAGCGGCTCTTCGGCAGCTACGACGTGGACCGCATCCTGGAGAGCCTGCTGGACGAGGCCATCGAGGTGACGCGCGCCGACAAGGGCTTCCTCATCCTGATGGAGAGCGGCGAGCCGCGCGTGAAGGCCGCGCGCAACGTGGCCCGGGAGAACATCGAGGACGCGGTGGAGAAGCTGTCGGACTCCATCATCTCCAAGGTGGTGAAGGACCAGAAGGCCATCATCGTCGCGGACGCGCTGGACGCGCCGGAGTTCAAGGCCAGCGAGTCCGTGGTGAACCTCAAGGTCCACTCGGTCATGTGCGTGCCCGTGATGCACAAGGGCGACCTGTTCGGCGTGCTCTACGTGGGCAACGACCGGCTGGTGAACCGCTTCGAGCCCAAGAGCCTGGACATGCTCACCGTGTTCGCGGCGCAGGCGTCCCTGCTCTTGCAGAACGCGCTGCTCGTGAACGACCTGAAGCTCGACAACACGGAGCTGCGCCGCAAGCTGGAGGACCAGCGCTACGGCGACATCGTGGGCTCGTGCCAGGGCATGCGGGACGTGTACAAGCGCCTCGACAAGATCGCCCCCACGGACATCTCCGTGCTGATTACGGGCGAGACGGGCACGGGCAAGGAGCTGATTGCCCGGGAGATCCACCGCCGCTCGCCGCGCACCAAGGGCCCGTTCATCACGGTGAACTGCGGCGCCATCCCGGAGAACCTGCTGGAGAGCGAGCTGTTCGGCCACGCCAAGGGCGCCTTCACCGGCGCGGTGGCCACGCGGCCCGGCAAGTTCCAGGCGGCCATCGGCGGCACGCTGTTCCTGGACGAGATCGGCGAGATGCCGCTCCAGCTCCAGGTGAAGCTCCTGCGCGCGCTCCAGGACAAGGTCGTCTACAAGGTCGGCGAGAACCGCGGCGAGCCGGTGGACATCCGCGTGGTGGCCGCGACGAACAAGATCCTCGAGGAGGAGGTGAAGCGGAACACCTTCCGCGAGGACCTCTACTACCGCCTCAATGTCGTCACCGTGAAGCTGCCGCCCCTGCGCGAGCGCGGCGAGGACGTCATCGTCCTGGGCCGCTTCTTCCTGCAGAAGTACGCGCGCGAGTTCAACTCCAAGGCCCGCGGCTTCACGCCCGCGGCCGCCGTGTCCATGAAGAAGTACGGCTGGCCGGGCAACATCCGCGAGCTGGAGAACCGCCTGAAGAAGGCGGTGGTGCTGGCGGACAAGCCACTGCTGGGCGCGGACGACCTGGACCTCAAGCCGGAGAACCTGGAGCCCATCATGCCGCTGCTCCAGGCGAAGGAGGAGTTCCAGAAGCGCTACATCAACGAGGTGCTGGCGCGGAACAACGGCAACCGCACCAAGACGGCCAAGGACCTGGGCGTCGACCCGCGCACCATCTTCCGCCACCTGGAGAAGCTGGAGGCGGAGAAGACGGGCGGCCCCCTTCCCCCGGACGAGAACGAGGAACTGCTATAGGGTTCCCCTGGCCACGCCATGCACCGTCACGCGCCGCGACAGTCCCGGGGCATCCTCCAGCCGCTCGTGGCGGCGCTGGGACTGGCGGCCCTCGCGGCGGGCTCCGGCTGCCTCATCCCCCAGGACGAGGCGCTCCTGGAGAGCGTGCCCCAGTTCAGGAACCGGCCGCCGCGCGTCCTGGAGGAGCAGGTGGAGCCCTCCGAGCGCATCCTCCGCGCCTTCGGCGTGGGCAGCTGCACGCAGGACTTCAACGTGGTGGTGGAGGACCTGGACGTCGACGACCGCATCACCGTGGAGTGGTACGTGGACTACAACCCGTCCAACCCCACGGGCTTCTACCGGCAGATCGTCCTCGCCAACACCGGCCAGCCCCGGCGCGATGACCGCGGCACCCTGCGCATGGACCTGCGCTCGGCCAACAACCCGCTGGCCCCGCCGGGCATCCACCTGGTGGAGGCGCTGGTCACGGACCGGCACCTCACCAACCGCCAGCCGGATCCGCCCGAGGAGGTGTTCCTCGCGGACGGCGGCGTGGTGAAGAACCCGGGCTTCGTCACCTCCTACTCGTGGGTGGTGAACACGGTGGCGGGGGACTGCCAGTGAGGCGCGCGCTCGGGGCCCTGGCGGTGGCGCTCGGGCTGACCGGGTCCGGGTGCGCGTTCCTGGAGGACGAGCCTCCACCGCCCCAGCTCGTGTGCCGCTCCGACGCGGAGTGCGCCGCGGGCCAGGTGTGCTTCGTGGACGGCTGCGGCAACCCCGGCGGCGACATCGTCGTGGAGGTGCAGCCCCTGCCCAGGGCGGGCCTGCTCGCGCAGGACTTCCCGGTGGACCGGCTGCGGCCGGAGCAGAACCTGGAGCTGTTCAGCCCCGTGCGCCTGCGGGGCGAGGTGTCGCGAGGCACCGCCGCCACGGCGGATGGCGGCACGGCCCCCGTCCCCTACCGCGCCCCCATCCACCTGCTGGCCACGGGCGAGAGCCGCCTCATCCCGGGCGTCGCGCGGCGCTATGAGACGACGCTCACCCCGGACGACGGCGCGTGGGTGATGCCCGTGGGCAGCGGCGACTACACGGTGACGCTCACGCCGCTGGACACCGCGCTGCCGCCGCTGTCGCGCACCGCCTCCGTGGATCCCGCCACGGGCGGCATGGTGACGTTCGACCTGCCCACCGCGTCGCGCGTCGTGACGGTCTCGGGGACGCTGGTGCTCCAGGGCTCGCGGAAGGTGGACGCGGACATGGAGGTGCAGGCGCTGGATGAGTCGCTGCGCCCGCTGTCCCAGCGCGCTCGCGTGGCCCGCGCCACGGGCGCGTTCCAGCTGGCGCTCAGCGCGGAGGACGCCTCGCGCGACACGGTGCTCCTGCGCGCGACGCCCGTGAACGCCGGGGACCTGATGCCCTGGAAGACCTTCGTGGTGAAGCCGTCCAGCGTCCTCTCCTCCCCGCTGGAGCTGGGGGACCCCGGCCCGGCCGTGCGCGTGGAGGGCCGCGTGCTGGAGTCCAACGGCCACGCGCCCATGGCCGGCGCGCGCGTGTCGCTCCAGGGCCGCGTGGCCGGTGGCGGCACGTTCCAGGGCCTGCCGGTGCTCACGGACGCGCAGGGCCGCTATCAGCTCATGTCCCTGCCCGGCGTCGCGGAGTCCCCGCTCACGCTCGTCGTGGTGCCTCCGCCTGGCTCGCCCTCGCGCATCACGCTCCAGCCGGTGGCGGTGGCCGCGGCGGACACGGTGCCGCCGGACGTGACGTGCCCGGCGCGCAGGGTGGTCGTCGGCAGCGTGAACAACCCGGAGGGCACGGGCCCCGCGTCGGGCGTGCGCATCGTGGTGGAGCCGGTGGGCGCCCTCACCGGATGGCCGCAGCCCCCCCTGGGCTTCGAGTCGCCCCTCACCACCAACAGCGAGGGCCGCTTCGAGCTGGCCCTGGACCCGGGCGAGTACCGGCTGGACTTCCTGCCCGGGGAGAACCTGCCGCGCGTCAGCCGCTTCGTCACCGTGCCGGCCGGCGCCGACGACACGGCGCCGCTGGAGCTGGCGGCGTTCACGCTGTCGCGGGGACGTTCGTTGAGCGGCCGCATCACCCTGCCCCCGGATCCAGCGGTGGCGCCGGATGGCATCGCGGCGAACGCGTCCGTGCGCTTCTTCCGTGTGGTGACGGTGGCGGGGCGGCCGGACTCCATCCTGCTGGCGCAGACGGTGTCCGACAGCACGGGGCGCTACTCCACCGTGCTGCCCACGCGCTGAACCGCGCCGACTACCGGCCGCTGTCCATGCGGCGCGCGGTGTCGAAGGCGGCGTGCAGCGCGTCCACCGCGCCGCCCACCTCGCCCGCGTACTGCACCGCGTGGATGGTGTAGAGGTCCTGCACCCGGGTGAGGTGGCGGTACACCGAGCGCAGCTCCACGCGCGTCGGATCCCTCGACTCCAGGGCGCACTCGGACTCGGACTTGCGCACGCGCGTCAGCCAGTCGGTGCGGAAGCGCATCCACTCCTGATCGACCTTGCGGGCGGGAAGGACGTGCACGAGCTTCTCGCGCTCGGCCTCCAGGTCCTTCCAGTGCGCATCCGCGGCGTCCAGACACTCGCGCACGGTGAGGGGCGGAGTCACGGCCGGGGGCCGCTCGGGCGTCATCGCCGCGACGGAGTGCCCCACGTTCCAGATCATCCACAGCGAGAACAGCGTGGCCAGCGTGATGTGGACCCCGTACGCGGCGCCACGGTAACGGCGGAAGCGGGGGTCTTTCCGAGGGTCGGGAGCGGACACGGGGCCCAGGTCTTATGACCCTGGACCCCGGCTGGCAATCCTTCCCTTGCACACCGTCCGGAAGCGCAAAGCTCCGGACGGCGGCGGGGCTTCGGGAACTACTGGCCCGCGGGGGCCGTCTGCACGGCCGGGGCGGCCTGGGGCGCGCCAGCCGGAGCGGCGGCGGGCAGCGCGGCGGCGTCGGTGCCACCGGCGGCGGCGCGCTTCGCGGAGCTCAGGCGGCCGCGGAACTGCGACAGGTACTGGGTGGCCGGGTACGTGGCCAGCGCGTCGCGCACCGTGTCCGCCGCCTTATCGAACGCGCCCGTCTCCTGGTACGACTGGGCCAGCAGCAGCATGGCGTAGTCGCGCGTCTTGGACTTCTTGTCGCCTTCGACGAAGCGGGCCAGCAGCGGCACGGCCTTGTCGTGCTGACGCAGCTGGTTGTAGGCGGTGCCCAGGAAGAAGGACGCGTCCAGCGCGTCGGCCTCCGGCGGGTTCATGGCCAGGAAGCGCGACAGGTCCTCCACCACGGCGGACATCTCGTTCTTGCGGAAGGCGATCTTGCCGCGCTCGAAGGCGGCGTCGCCCGTCTCACGGCGCAGGATGGCGGCGCGGTCGTTGAGGGCCTGGCGCTCCAGCGAGGACAGCTTCTGCGTGTCCAGCTTCACCAGCGCGTCGATGCCCTTGAGGCGCTCGTCACCCGGCAGCGTGGTCATCATCTTGTAGACCTCGCCCGCGGCGCGCTGGGCCGCCAGGTGCGAGGTGGTGTCCGCGCGCTGCTTCTCCAGCTGCGTGGAGAGGTCCGCCACCTGCTTCTCCAGCCGCTCGCGCTCGTTGGTGTTGCTGGAGCTGCGCGCGCCGTTCACCAGGACCGCGCCACCGACCGCCAGGATTGCGAAGAGCGCGTAGGCCACCGCCGAGGAGATCCACTGCCGCTTCTGGAAGTCCTCGTGACGCTTGCCAACCGCCTTCACCTCCGCATGGAGGTTCTTCAGCAGGTTGTCCGTCTTGATGACGAGGTTGCGCGACTCGATGACCTCGCGACGGAGCTCGGAGAGTTCCTTCTCGACGTCAGTCTTCGGCTGTTCAGAGGGGGGCATGGACATCTTCCTGGGACCGGAAATGACTTCGGCCGACTCACGCATGCTAGGGGACTCTCCGGGATGAGGGGCGGGTTCTTTTGTCGCTCCCCAACAGAGCCCTCCGTGCTCACCATTCCCCGGACTCCCCGCTTCGTTCGCGCCCGCCTGCTCTCGCGCTGGAACTTTCCGCAGCGCTAGAAGTTGGTCAGCGGCCGGGACGGATCCGGCGGGAACGTATAGGTCACACCGAGCGCGAACCAGTTGCCGCCGTGGCTGAAGCTGAAGGGCCCGGCGAACTTCGCCGCGTCCGGGGACTCTACGGGGCCGCGCAGGAACGTGAAGCGGTATTCGGCGGTGAGGCCCCACTTCGCGGACAGGCGGAGCGTGGCGCCAAGCGAGCCCACCCAGGCCTGGGAGACCTTCTCCTGGAGGGCCGAGCCCTCGCGCTTCGAGGAGATGACCGTGGGCCCCGTGAGCAGGCCCGCGAAGGGCACCAGCCCCTGCGGTCCGACGTCCAGCACGCCCTGGAAGCGCAGGCCGATGAGCACGCCGTAGCTCACGGTGCTGACCTTGCGGGACACGCTGCCGTCGCCGCCGGGCTCGGTCAGGCGCAGGGTCTGCGCGGTGCCGAACAGGTCGATGCCCACCTCCACCAGGTCCGACATCGCGTACGCGAACGTGGCCGCGCCGAAGGGCGCCCCCGTGGACTCCGGCGCGCGCTCCAGGCCGTTGCCCGGCCCCTTGGTGCCATACCAGGCGTCGTACAGGGTGCCGTTGGACGTGAGCCGGTAGCCGGCCTCCACGGTGATGCGGCCCACGCCGTCCAGGTTGGTGGGGGCGCGCTCGCCCCCGGAGTCCTCGTCCTGGGCGAGGGCGGGCGCGGCGGCGAGGGCGAGGAGGAGCGGCAGACGGCGGAGCATCAAGGCGCGGAACCCGGGGCTTTCTGCCGGCACGGGCGCACACGGCCCGGTGCTACAGGCGTGTCGCACACCGTAGCCGGGGGCCCTGCCGCGTCAACTTTCCGGTTCGTTCCTCGCCGTGTCGATTTCGCGCCCTACCATTCGTCGCGCTTGTGAACCCGACGTTGAACCCGAAGTTCCAGGAGACCTCCCCATGCGCTTCATGATGATCGTCAAGGCCAACACCGACAGCGAGACCGGCCGGCTCCCCTCCACGGAGGAGCTGACCTCGATGGGCAAGTACAACGAGGAGCTGGTGAAGGCCGGCATCCTGCTCGCGGGCGAAGGGCTGCACCCCAGCTCCAAGGGCGTCCGCGTGGCGTTCTCCCCCAAGGGGACCACGGTGACGGATGGCCCCTTCTCGGAGACGAAGGAGCTGATCGCCGGCTTCTGGATCATTGAGGTGAAGTCGCGCGAGGAGGCCATCGCCTGGGCGCGCCGCATCCCCTTCCAGGGGGGCGAGGTGGAGGTGCGCCAGGTGGCGTCGGCGGAGGACTTCGCGCCCAGCGACCCCACGGGCGAGCTGCGCGCGAAGGAAGAGGCGCTGCGCGCGCAGGTCGAGGCGAAGGCCAAGGCCTGAGCCTTCAGCGAGCGCGCCGCTCCAGCTCCAGGAGCGGCATCTCCAGCACCACCACCGTGCCGTGCGTGCACGGGGGTGTGAAGTCCGCGCGATCCAACTCCCCCAGCAGCGCGCGCAGCTGCGCGTCGGTGAGCGGCGACGAGGACGCGCGGCGAGCGGCGTGACAGGCCATCACGCGCACGGCCTCCGCGAGGCTCGTGACGTCCAGCGGGGCGCTGCGCGGGGGCAGCGCGCGCGACAGGGCCTCCAGGAGCGCGCGCGGATCCACGCCCTCCAGGCCCGGGGGCACCGACTTGAGCGCGAGCGCCGTGCCGCCAAAGGGCTCCACGTCCACGCCCAGCTTGAGCAGCGCCTCGCGGCCGTCCACCAGCGCCTTCACCGCGGCGAGTGACAGGTCCACCGTGGTGCCAAACAGCGACGGCGGCGGCGCCTTCGTGTCGTCGTCCAGCCGGCGCAGGTAAGCGGTGAGGCGCGCGCGCTCCAGCGCGGCGTGCGGATCCAGCACCACGAGCGTGCCGCCGGGGCCCTCGCAGACGTGGAAGCGGCTGCCCAAAAGGCCCATGGGGCGCAGCGCCGCGAAGTAGCCCGGAGGCGGCGCCTCGTTGAGCTGCGGCTGGGCCTCGCCGAACGCGAGCGTGCGGCCCGGCACCTGCGGGCCCTGGAACGGACCGGGGAACGCGCCGCCCGGGGCCCCGCCGTTGGGCGAGAAGTAGGACGGCGTCAGCGGGCGCGCGGGAGTCGAGCCGCCAGGACCCGGGGCATCCATCGCGGTGGGCAGCGGCGCGCCCCAGGTGGCCTCCTGCGCGCGGGTGAGGAAGCGCTCCACGGCGTGCGCGTAGTGCGCGGCGTCGCGGGGCTGGGGGTTCGCGGCCTGCTGTTCGGGCGTGCCCAGCCAGGGGGCCGCGCGCAGCACGCGTGAGAGGGCGGCGCTCACCGCGTCCTGCACGCCGCGGGCGTCCGCGAAGCGCACCTCCATCTTCTGGGGGTGCACGTTGACGTCCACCGCGCGGGGCTCCACGTCGATGTGCAGCACCACCACCGGCTGGCGGCCCGCGGGCAGGAAGTCCTGGAACGCGCGCTGCACGGTGCTGATGAGGCCGCGGTCGCGGATGTAGCGGCGGTTGACGAAGGTGTAGAGGCCGCGCGCGTTGGGCAGCGTGTACTCCGGCGACGCGAGGTAGCCCGTGACGACGACGCCCAGCCGGCGCTCCTCCACCGGGAACAGGTGCGCGAAGGACGCGGGGCCCAGGGCCGCGGCGATCCGCTCGCGCGGATCATGTTCGCTGACCGGACTGGAGAACAGCTCGTTGCCCTCGTGCGAGGCGAAGAAGCCGACCTCCGGGTACGCGAGCGCCAGGCGCACCACGGCCTCCTCGCAGTGCTTGAGCTCGGTGGCGCCCTGGCGCATGAACTTGCGGCGCGCGGGCACGTTGAAGAAGAGGTCCTCCACGGTGATGACGGTGCCCACGCGGGGCGGCGCGTCCTCCACCGTCGGCGGGCCTCCGCCCTCCACGGTGACCTTGGTGCCTTCGTGCGCGTCCGGCTCCGCGGTGTGCAGCGTGAAGCGGGACACGGAGGCGATGGCGGGGATGGCCTCCCCCCGGAACCCCATGGAGTCGATGTGGAAGAGGTCGTCCAGCTCGCGCAGCTTGCTGGTGGCGTGGCGCTCCAGGCAGAGCGTGGCGTCCTCGCGGCTCATGCCGTGGCCGTCGTCGGAGATGGTGATGCGCCCCACCCCGCCGCCCTCCAGCTCCACGCGCACGGTGCGCGCGCCGGCGTCGAGCGAGTTCTCGCACAGCTCCTTCACGACGGAGGCGGGGCGTTCCACCACCTCGCCGGCGGCGATCTTGTTGATGAGCACGTCGCTCAGGCGCGCGATTCGGGACATGGCGATCAGCCACCCTCCGCGAACTGGATGACGTTGTCCAGAACATCACTGGCGCGCTCGGCTGACATTCCCGGACGGCTGGGCTAACACCCGCCCCTGCGAATGGAAGTGATCCGAGCAGGCAAGGGCCCGATGCGCATCGCGGTGACAGGCGCCAATGGCGACTACGGCAAGCTGCTCCTGCCGAGGCTGGAAGCGGACCCCGACGTGGAGAGCATCCTCGTGCTGGACACGAAGGAGCCCCAGGGGACGAGCAAGGTGGAGTTCCACCGCGTGGACCTCACCCGCTACGACGCCGAAGGGGAGCTGACCGACGCGCTCACCGAGCGCCCCGTGGACGCCCTCTTCCACCTGGCGTTCCTCTTCGGGCCCATCCTCAACGGACCGCTGGCGCACGAGTTGGAGGTCATCGGCACGATGAACGTGCTGACGGCGGTGGGCCGCGCCCGGCTGCCGAGGCTGGTGGTGCCATCGCTCACGGTGACGTACGGCGCGCGGGGCAACAATCCGGCGCTGTTGCGCGAGGGCTCCCCGCTGTTTGGCTGCCCGCACAGCCGGTTCGTGAACGACAAGGTGGAGGTCGAAGGACAGGTGCGGGCCTTCCGCGATCGGCACCCGGACACCCGCACGCTGGTGCTGCGGTTCGCCCCCCTGCTTGGCAGGAGCCTGGACAATCCGGTGACGCGGTTGCTGTCGCACTCCGTGGTGCCCACGCTTCTGGGATTCGACCCGCTGTGGCAGGCGATCCACGAGGAGGACGCGGGCCGCGCGCTGCACCTGGCGCTGCGGGCGGAGGCGGCGGGGGAATTCAACATCGTGGGGCGCGGGGTGTTGCCCCTGTCGGGGCTCATCCGCCAGGCGGGCGCGCGACCGCTCCCCCTGCCGGGGCCGTTGTTTCGTGGAGCACTTCGCGCGCTCGGGGTGGTGGGAGCGGGCACGTTGCCGGTGGCTCTGCTCGACTACATGCATTACTCCTGGGTCGCGGACGGAGAGCGCGCTGAGTCCGCGCTGGGGTTCGTGCCCCTTCACCATGTCAGGGACGCCGCGTCGGCGCTCAGAAGGAGCCAGTCATGACCAAGGGTGTCCTCGGGAATGATCCCTTCCAGCGGGGCGCCGCGCCTCGCACGGGCGAGGTGAAGGACGACGCGGCCGACCCGAAGGCCGCGAAGAAGTCCGCGAAGGGAACGAAGTCAGCGGGCAAGGCGAAGAGCGCCAAGGGCGGCGCGTCGAAGTCCGGCGCGCAGGCGAAGGCCCCCAAGGGTGGCAAGGACGCGGAGGCGAAGCAGGCCGCCGCGACGCCGAAGACGCCCGCCGCCAAGGTCCACAAGTTCGAGGCGCGCACGAACGGGCACGGGAGCGCGAAGCAAGAGCAGGACGCGCGTGAGGCGGAGCATGCGCAGGCCTCGCACGCCTCGGCAGCGAAGGATTCGCGCGAGGCCTCGCACGCGAAGCACACGCAGGACTCGCACGCCTCGGCCGCGAAGGACTCGCGCGAGGCTGAGCACTCGAAGCACTCGCACGCCTCGAGCGCGAAGCATGGGCGCACGCCCGCGAAGGACTCGCGCGAGGCCGAGCACCCGAAGCACGCCCAGGACTCACACGCCTCGACAGCGAAGGACTCGCGCGACGTCGCGCACTCGAAGCACGCACAGGACTCGCACGCCTCGGCGGCGAAGGACTCGCGCGAGGCCGAGCACGCGAAGCATTCGCACGCCTCGGCAGCGAAGGACTCGCGCGACGCCGAGAACTCGAAGCACGCCTCAGACTCGCACGCCTCGGGCGCGAAGCATGGGCGCACGCCCGCGAAGGACTCCCACGCCAGGGGCGGGACTCCGGCCGCGAAGCCCGGTGCCCACGACGCCGCGCATGCATCGGGACAGCATCCCTCCGATGAGGAGCACTCTCCGCTGCGCGAGCCCCCCACGCCGGGCCCCTCCCCCGAGCGCCGGCCGTCGCGGCCGCAGATGCTCGCGGACGAAGTGCACGGCTCGCGTCCGCAGGAGCGCACGGTGGACCGCGCCCTGACGGAGGCCATCGCCTCGGACGCGGCGGAGGCCGCCGCGAAGACGGCCGTGGACGAACTCTTCGAAGGACGCCGGGGGCCGGACCGCGACATCGAGCGCGTCCTCGCGACGGAGCTCGTCGCCGAGCTGGCCGAGTCCGCCGTGCGGCAGGTCCTGGACGACGGCAACGGCAGCCTCCCCGAGCGGGAGGTCGCCACCGCCGTTGCGACCCAGGTGGCCGAGGCCACCGCGGGCGTCGCCGTGGACGAGGTGCTGGACCGCCACGCCACCGGCCCCGAGGAGCGCGCCCTGTCCACCGCCGAGGACCGCGATGCCCGGGACCTCGACGCGGGCGACGAGGAGCCCGAGGAGGTCTGGACCGCCGACGCCTGGCAACGCGACCCGAAGGACGTGCCTCCCCCCGAGAACACCGAGGAGGTCTGGACCGCGGACGCGTGGAGCCGCGACCCGGACGGCATGGCCGCTCCGGACGGCCCCGAAGAGGAAGACGACTTCGTCAGCGGCGTGGAGCGCGTCGAGGAGAACGGCGTGCACATCTCCGTCTCCATCATCGAGGGCGCCGCCCCGACGGACGTGGAGCCGGAGGTGGAGCTGCCCGACGAGTCGCACGACGAGCTGCCCCCCAGCCGCCGGCCCCTGTCGCTCGTGAGCGACCCAGGGGAAGAGCCCCTCCCGGAGGCCCCGGAACGGGGTGAGCCCGCCTTCAATCATCGGGAGGAGCCCGCGCCGGCCGCGGGCTTCGCGGGCCGCGCGGCGGGCATGTTCTCCCTGGCGAAGGAGATCGCCGGCCAGGCGCTCGCGAGCGAAGGCCTGGGCCGCGCCGTCGGCGCCATGCACGGCCTGATGGAGGCCGTGCGCACCAGCCTGGGCACCGGCGGCGGCAGCCGGCTGGATGACTACGGCAAGGACGCGGGGCTGGTGGAGAACCTCCAGCCCGTCCTGGACTTCCTCTACGAGCAGTACTGGCGCGTCTCCGTGGAGGGCGTGGATCAGGTGCCGCGCGGCGCCGCCATCCTCGTCGCCAACCACTCCGGCGCCCTGCCCTACGACGGCCTCGTGATGGCGCAGGCGCTCGTGCGGGAGCGCCCGGATCTGCTGGAGGCGCGCTGGCTCGTGGAGGATCAGGTCTTCCACGCGCCCATGCTCGGCACCCTCTTCAACCGCCTGGGCGCCGTGCGCGCCTCGCCGGAGAACGCGCTGCGGCTGCTCGACGAACGCCGGCCGCTCGTCGTCTTCCCGGAGGGCTACCAGGGCGCGAGCAAGCCGTTCGCGGAGCGCTACCGCCTCAAGCGCTTCGGCCGTGGCGGCTTCGTGAAGCTGGCCCTGCGCACGGGCGCACCCATCGTCCCGGTGGCCATCGTCGGCGCGGAGGAGACATCCCCGCTGCTGGGCCGCCTCCCCGGGGGCTTCCTCGGCTTCCCGTCGCTGCCGCTCACCGCGCCCGGCCCGCTGCCCGCCAAGTGGACCATCCGCTTCGGCGAGCCGCTGACCATGGAGGGCCTGGCGCCGGAGGCCGCGGACGACCTGGGCGAGGTGCAGCGCCTCACGGAGCTCACCCGCGAGTCCATCCAGAGCATGCTCCAGGCCCTGCTGCGCGAGCGCCGCTCCGTGTTCGCGGGCTGAGCCGCGGTCCCTCGGGGTCCCCCGGGGGCGTCAGCCGCAGACGCGGTTGCGCCCCTGGTTCTTCGCCTCGAAGAGGTGCTCGTCCGCGGCGCGCACCAGCTCCGCGGGCTCGCGGTGGTGCGGCTCCAGCGTGGCCACGCCCACCGACAGCGTGACGGGGATGACCTGCTTGTCGAACTCGAAGCGCTGCCGCTCCACCAGCTTGCGCACCTTCTCCGCGAGCTGACGGGCGCCGGACAGGTTGATCTCCGGCAGGAGCAGTGCGAACTCCTCGCCGCCGTAGCGGGCGAAGACGTCCTCGCGCCGGATGCGCGTGCGCACCGTGGACGCCAGCTGCTTGAGCACCGAGTCCCCGGCGAGGTGCCCGTAGGTGTCGTTCACTTCCTTGAAGCGATCCAGGTCGAGCATCACCAGCGACAGCACGCGCTCGTAGCGGCGGCTGCGGGAGATCTCCCGGTCCAGCTGCTCGTCGAAGTAGCGGCGGTTGTAGATCTGCGTCAGGCCGTCCATCGTGGTCAGCCGGTAGATCTCGTCGTGGTACGCCGCCTCGATGTTGCCGCCCGCGATGAACTTGAAGATGGTGCGGCCAATCTTCACCAGGTCGCCGTTCTGCAGCGACCGCGCCGACGCGGCGACGTCGTCGTTGACGAACGTGCCGTTGGTGGACCCCAGGTCCTCGATGCGCACGCCCTTGGTGGTGTTGGTGATCCGCGCGTGGTTGCGGCTCACCGCCTCCTGATCAATCTGGATGTCCGCCTTGGACGACCGGCCGATCAGCGTCTCCTCACGCGCCAGGTCGTACTTGCGGCCCAGATCCAGGCCGTAGATGACCACCAGCGCCGCGTCCAGGTTGACGGGGCGCTCGGAGATCTTCGAGATGACGGTGACGACCGTCTCCTTCTGGCCCATGACGGAGGCAAACGTATCACCGCGCAATTCGCGAAAGCGAATTCACGGCCGGAACGAGTGCCCCTCCAGGTCGTAGAACCCCTGACACCCCGGCACGTCAGGGCACCCGCACCGTGCGCACGGCGCTGACGGCCGGCCGCAGCGGCAGGCCGAGCGGATCCACCAGCGACGCCACCAGCGTCACCTCCGGCCCGGAGCAGGCGGCGGGCAGTGTGAGCGCCACCTCGCCCGACCGCGTGGCCCCATCACCGCGCACCAGCACGCCATCGCAGCCCGGGCCGCCATCGCGCACGGTGAGCAGCACGCTCCCCTCGTCGCCGTTGGCGGTCTCCTTCCCTACCCGGAAGCCGTCCACCCGCACGCGCACGGTGGCGCCGCGCGAGAGCAACGCGCCCTCCGCGGGCTCCAGCCACGTCACCTGGGGCCGCCCGTAGTTCAGCGTGGACGCGGCGCGCACCGCCGCGACGAGCGGCTCGGGCGCCAGGCCCCCGGACTCCGCCAGCGCGGAGAGGTTCAGGGACCTGCCCTCGGGCGTGGCCACGGCCAGCGCCTCCACCGACAGCGACGCGCGCGAGCCCCCGGTGTCCCCCTGGAACGTGCGGTCCTCCAGGCCCGAGGGAGGCACGGGCAGGCGCACGCCGCTGACGGAGCGGCGGCCATCCACCCACACCGTCCAGCGCCGTCCCGCCGCGTTGGTGAACGTCGCGCGCACGAGCGTCGCGCCGGGCACCGTGGCGTCCATGCGCCACTCGCGCGGCAGCAGGCCGTGCCACAGCGCCGTGTCGGGGTTGTAGTGGGCGCCCTCGGGGATGCCGAGGAACGCGTCGGCGAGGGTCACCGGCTCCGCGCCCTCCGGATCAAAGTGGGGCGCATCCAGGGGTGCCATCACCGCGCTCGTGGCCAGGCCCATGGGCTCCTCGCCGCCCAGCGTCCCCGACGACGCGAGCGCGAGCAGCCGGTACGCCTGTCCCTCCAGGCCGTGATGGGCCGGCGCCATGCGCACGCGCACGAAGCCCGGCGAGGCGAGCCCCGGCTGCGTGTCCGTGTTCGGATCCACCGGGTTGACGTTGACGGCGGCGCCCAGGCCCAGCGGCACGGTGCCGCGTCCGGGAGCCGCCACCGAGCCCACCACCAGGACGCGCCCCAGGTAGCCGTCGCGGAAGCGCGGAAGCGGCGGGACGCGGGCCACGAACGGGAAGGCCAGCGGCACCTGCCGGAAGTCCAGGGGCAGGATTGGCGCCTGGACCGTCGGCTCCCCTGGATTGGAGGAGCGCAGGGCGAACTGCACGTCGCGCGAGACGGCGGACGAGAACCGCCCCGACGGCGGCAGCGCGCGCGCCAGGAGCAGCAGCGGATCCGTGCCCGGATCCATCATCCCCGCCGGCAGCTGGCCGGACAGCACCTGCGCGGTGAGGGCCCAGAGCGTGCGCGTGCCGCAGCCCCCCACGCGCGTGGCCGCGTCCGGATTCGCCACGTCCGGGAGCGCCGCGTCGCACACCCCGGCGATGCCCGGCACGTCCACGGCTTCCGGCGCGAGGACGCCCAGCCCGTTCACCCAGACGTTGGCGGGCACCTGGAACTGGCGCATCGCCCCGCCCAACGTGAGGTCCACGTCCCGGTCGGGTCCCTGCACCTGCGCGGGGGCCGCCTCCGAAAGGAGTCCCGGCACGGACAGCCCCGCCATCCCCAGCGACAGCGCCCCGTTCGCGACCACGGGCGCGGGGGTGGTGAACCGGACGTGCACGCCGCCCACGCGGTCCACCGGGTTGCGGCGCAGGGGCAGCCGCAGGTCGCGCGAGCCGCCCATGTCGTAGTTCGCCACGGTGAGGTAGCCGAAGTCCGGGTGGAAGACGGACAGCGTCGAATCGCTCCGGGCCGCGAGCACCGCCACGCCCTGCGCGTCCGTCGACGCGCGCGCCGTCTCGCTGCCCAGCGCGTCCGCCACCACCACCGAGGCCGCCTCGACGGGATGCCCCGTGAGCGCGTCCGTCACCACCACCCGCACCTGCCCTTCGGCCGTGTGCGGCGGCAGCACGGTGACGCTCGCGCGGCACGAGACCGGGCCCACCCGGGCCTCCACCGCCTCCACCTCCGTGCCCACCGAATCCAGCGTGAACGTGGCCCCGGAACCGGTGCCGCCGCCCTTCACGCGCGCCGACACGGCGGACCAGGTGAGGCCATCGCGCAGGACGACCGGCTCGCCGCGAGCATCGGACACCCAGGCCTCGAAGCGCAGGCTGGTGCCCACGGGCGCGACGACGCGCTCCGGGACCACGCGGCAGGCCACGGCGGCGGACGGCGGCGGGGGCGGACGGCAGGCACCGTCGCGGCACACGTCCTGGTCGTCGCAGCCGTCATCTCCGGTGCACAGGGCGGGCACGCAGCGGCTGGCGTCACAGCGGCAGCCCAGCGCCTGCGACTCGCACGCGGCGATGGCGTTCAGCTCCCCGCGGCGCCTCACGGAACAGTCGAGGTCCGTGCGGCACGCGGGCTCACAGCGCGACAGGGCGGTGTTGCAGAAGAACAGCGCCGGATCCGCGCAGTCCTGATCCACCGTGCAGGCATCGTCCGCCCACCCGCCCTGGATGAATGGCGCGTCCAGGTCGGACATCCCGCAGCCCATGGCGCACGCCAGCAGGCATGCGAGCACGAGGCCGGGGGACCGGACCGGAAGGGGGATGTGACGCATGGGAACTCCGAGGGGGACCGGCCTTGCCCCGACCTTACAGGGGGAAAGGCCGTGACGCGACCGGGATGGCACCGGGGCCGCTTCCATGGACCGCCGGAAACCGGGGCGCTGGACGCAATCGGCCGGGCGGGCAGGCAAAGTGTGGGTTGGCATCCGGCGCCAGGGGTTCCAGAATCGCCCGACGATGGCGCGCAGCGAACCGAAGACCTTGGAGAGCCTGTTGCCCCGCGTGCTGGCGCGTCTGGCGGGTGAGTCGGGCCGCGCGTCGTCGCTGATGCCGCTCTGGGTCGCCGCCGCGGGAGAGAACATCGCGAGGCACAGCCGCCCGCACCAGCTGGAAGGCACCACGCTGGTCATCTCCGTGGAGAGCGCCGAGTGGGCTCAGGTCCTCACCCGGCAGGCGGACTCCCTCTGCGAGCGGCTCAACGAGAAGCTGGGCCCCGGCACCGTGAAGGCGCTCACGTTCCAGCTGGAGTCGCGATGAAGGGCGTGCTCCTGGGACTGCTGCTCGCGGGAGTGTCCGTCCCTCCAGGCCCCGCGTCCGCCGCGACGCCGCCTCCGCAGGTGGCCTCCGTCTCCGCCCCGGACCCGGGGGGCCAGGACCGCCCGCCGCTCGTCGTGGAGGAGACGCCCCAGGCCCAGGAGGCCCGGGCCCGGCTGCACGTCCAGCGCGAGTTCGAGCGCGTGGGCCGGCGTGCTCCCACGAGCGACAAGGCGCTGGAGACCGCGGCCCGGAGGCTCGCGCGCGAGGCCCTGACCGGGTTCACCACGGGCGCCCCGGACCTGCGCACGCTGACGGAGGCGGTCAGCGACGCGGGCGCCGCGGATCCGTCCCCCAAGGTGCTGGTCATCCGCGCCTGGGTGCACGCGCACGCCATTGAAACGTTCCTCGCCCGCACGGACTTCAACGACGAGCGCGTGAGCCACTACGGCGTGGGCATCGCCTTCCTGGGCGAGCGCGCCGCGCTGGTGCTGCTCACCGCGGACCGCAAGGCGGAGGTGCTCCCCTTCCCCCGGACGCTCGCCAGGGCCGGGACGGAGAAGCGCGTGTGCGGCCGCCTCATCCCGCCGCTGCGAAGCCCGCAGGTCTTCGTCACCCGGCCGGATGGCGAGGTGGACGCCGTGGCCCTGAGCCGCGCGCCCTCCGGCACCAACGGCTTCTGCGCCCTGGTGACCTTCGAGACGCCCGGCGCCTACACCGTGGAGATGGTGGGCCAGGGGAACGCGGGGCCGGAGGTGGCGTCGCTGTTCCTGGTGCAGGTGGGCGCCCGGGCCGCGCGCGGTGAGCAGGAAGCGCAGCGCGAGCCCACCACGCTGGCCGAGGCCCGCACCGCCCTCTACGAGCGCATCAACACCCTGCGCCGTGCGCACCAACTGCCGGAGCTCACGCCGGACCCGACGCTGGAGGACGTGTCGCTGCGCTACAGCACGCGCATGGCCACGGAGGGCTTCTTCGCCCACATCGCGCCGGACGGCTCCACGCTCACGCGCCGGCTCCCGGAGGGCACGCGCTACGTGCGCGCCGGAGAGAACCTGGGGCTGGCGGCCGGTCCGCTCGCGGCGCACTTCGGCATCGAGCACAGCCCTGGCCACCGCAAGAACCTGATGGACCCTGCGTTCCGCTTCGTGGGCGTGGGCGTGGCGTTCCAGAAGGTGGACGGCCGCGACCAGGCCATCGTCACGGAGGTCTTCACCGCGGCCTCGCCCGGCGCGGCGCTCCCGGCGGACCCGGTGTCGGACGTCTACGAGGCCCTCTCCCGGCACCGCGCCACGCTCAAGCTGCCGCCCCTGGTGCGCAGCGAGGCGCTGGAGCAGCTGGCGCGCGAACACGCCCGCCGCGCGCTGGCGCAGGACGAGCCGACCGCGGGAGACGGCGACCCGTCCCCCCTGCACGAGCGGGTGTTCACCGCGCTGCCGGATGCGGGCACCGCGTCGGTGGACTTCTTCGTCGTGGGAGACCCGGGCGCCGTGCCGGAGTCGCGCAGCCTGGCCACCGCCACCAACACCCGCGTGGGCGTGGGACTGGTGCGGGGCAACTCCAAGCGCTTCGGCCAGGGTCAGTACTGGGTGGCTGTCATCTACGCCGCGGTCCCCTGAAGCGGTGGCTTCGGGAGGAGCTGCCACGCGGACTCCGGCCACGTCCGGACTTCGGGCGTGGCCGGGTACAAGTTCGCGCGGGCCCGGTGACCTGGGCCCATGTCAGACGTCCTTGTTAGACAGGACGGCGCTGCGTGGCGTACGCCTCCAGCCCCATCTGCGGAGGAGCGAGGTTGGCGTACATCGGGCACTTCATGCACGTGAACGACTGCCAGCCGCGACGGACGGCCTCATCGAGGCAGTTGTCGTAGTGGTTGCAGTTCAGGTTGCGATGCGTCTCGACGCCTGCCCGCTTCGGGCCGGCTTCGGGATTGATGGTCTGCGGCAGATCGGACGGACACGGCTTCATGGAGCCTCCCCTATGAGCTGTTTCCCCCCCCGAGGTCTGTGAACGAGCAGTGCTACCGACGACAGGTGTTCCTGACACGACGGCGGTCCGGAGTAGCGCTCAACGGCGGCGCAACGTAAGGATTCCCTTCGGATAGCGCAACGGGCCGACCAGCCCGTGGGCGCGGGATCTAGGACTTGTCGGGCCGACTGTCAAACCGACCCCCGCCCACCTGGTGGGGAATGTCGACTGCAAACCTCTCGTTCCGAAGCCGCAAGGCCGCGAAGTGAAAGGAAGAATCCCATGAGTTGGACCGGCTGGGTGGCGGGTTGGGTGACGGGGGTGGCGCTGGGGCAGTCCCCGGCGACGCTGGAGGCCGTCCGCCTGCACCGGTCCGACGCGGCGGCGCTCGCCCAGGCGGAGCTCGTCGCCTGCGAAAAGGCGAAATGCCCGGACGCGGGCCGCCTGGGCCTGCTCGCCGGGACGCTCGTGCTCTCCGACGGGGACGCGGCCCAGGCCCGGGACCTGCTCACCCGCCACACGCCCCCCGCGCCCCTGGAGGCCTTCCACGCCTTCTACCTGGGCCAGGCGCGCTTCTACGCGGGCGATCCCAATGGCGCGGCGAAGGACTTCGAGCGGGCCCTGGAGAAGGCCTCCCCGGCCCTGGCCGTGCGTGCGCGCGCCCGGCTGGGGGAGTCGCTCCTGGACGCACACCGGCCCAAGGACGCGGCCCCGGTGCTGGAGTCGGCGGCGGCGGCGCAGCCCACCCCGGAGCTGCTCTTCCAGCGCGCCCAGGCCCGCGCGGCCACCGGCAACGCGGCGGGGCTGAGGGCGGACCTGAAGACCGTGGCGCTGCGCTTCCCCACCCACCCCTACGCGGACGAGGCGCTGGCGCGGCTGGCCGCGCTGAAGCCCTCGGTGAAGCTCACCCTGCCCGAGCACCTCCAGCGCGTCCGGGAGTTCCTCTCCGACGGCGCGCCGGAGCGGGCCGAGGAGGAGCTGGCGACGGCGGAGAAGCGCTCGCTGGTGAAGGGCGCGCCCGCGCAGGCGCAGGTGGCGCTGCTGCGCGCGCAGGTGCTCTTCGCGCGTGGCAAGCGGGAGGAGGCGGAGAAGGCGCTCGCGGTGGCGCGCAAGGGGCCGCCGGACATCGCCGCGGAGGCCGCGCTGGTGGTGGCGCGCCGGGCGCTGCGCTCGGACGACAACGAGAAGGCGCGCAAGTTGATGGCGGCGCTGGACAAGGCCTATCCGTCCCAGGCGGCCGGCGAGGAAGGCGCGTTCTTCGCCGCGTGGCTGGATTTGCAGGGCGGCCGCTTCGAGGACGCGGCGAAGTCCTTCGCGGACTACGAGAAGCGCTACAAGGGCTCGCGCCGCCGCGACGAGGCGATGTGGTTCCGCGCCCTCTCGCACATCCGGCTGGAGCAGTACGCGAAGGCGCGCCAGGCGCTGGACGACCTGGTGACGGCCTATCCGAAGACGAGCATGGCGCCGCAGGCGCGCTACTGGATGGCGCGCACGGAGGAGCTGGGCGGCGGCAAGCCCGCGACGGTGGGGCCGGGCTACGAGGCCGTCATCAGCGCGGCGCCGGCGTCGTTCTACGCGCTGCTCGCCACGGAGCGGCTGCGCGAGCTGGGGCGCACGCCGCCCGCGGCCTTCCCGCAGCCTCCGAAGCAGCTCACCCTCCCCCGCCCGCCGGAGCTGGAGCTGGCGGTGGCGCTCACGCGCGCGGGCCTGTTCCGGGACGCGGCGGACGAGGTGCAGTCGCGCGTGTCGGGCCTGCGCACCGCGGACCAGGCGTTGCCGTTCGCGCACGCGCTGCTGCAGCTGGGCGAGTTCGGCCACGCGCACGTGGTGGCGGCGCGCTACCTGTGGGGCCGGGCCTTCGGGGCCAAGGCGCCGGACGCGCTGGCCGCGTTCTACCCGCGAGCGTTCGCGCAGGCGGTGGAGACGGAGGCCACGCGGCAGGCGCTGGATCCATTCCTCGTGTGGGCCATCATGCGGCGGGAGAGCGCCTTCCGCCCGGAGGTGATGAGCGCGGCGGACGCGCGTGGGCTCATGCAGATCATCCCGCCCACGGCGACGGAGATCGCCCAGAAGATGGCGGAGCCCGCGCCCGCCCCGGCGGACCTGTTCGCTCCGGAGCGCAACATCCGCTACGGCGCGTGGTACCTGGCGCAGCTGATGAAGCGCTTCGCGCACCCGGCGCTCGCGGCGGCGGCCTACAACGCGGGCCCCAAGGCGGCGGTGCGCTGGACGCAGGAGCGAGGCACCCTCCCGCTGGACCTCTTCGTGGAGTCCATCCCCTACCGGGAGACGCGCGGCTACGTGAAGCAGGTGGTGGCGGACCTGTACCTCTACCACCGCTTCTACGAGAAGGACGGCACCCAGGCCCGGCTGGCCATGACGGTGCCCGCGCCCTCCACGGACGGCGTCACCTTCTGACGAGGCGGTGAAGGCTCAGGCGCCGCGCCAGCACGGGCGGCGCAGGCGCTTCGGCGCGAACGGGCCGCTGCCGATACTCGCGAAGCGCGCGGGCCTCAGGTGCCGCGCGCGGCCCGGCGGCGCTCGATTTCGTGCTCCAGCGACTGGACCACCTCCGACAGCGGCATGCTGCTGGAGTCCACGTGCACCGCGTCCTCGGCGGGCTTCAGGGGCGCCACCTCGCGCCCGGAGTCCGCGGCATCGCGGCGCGTCTGGTCCGTGAGGACGGCCTCCAGGCTGCTGTCCACGCCCTTCTGGAACAGCTCCTCGAAGCGGCGGCGCGCCCGCACCTCCGGGTCCGCCGCGAGGAAGAACTTCACGTCCGCGTCGGGGAACACCACCGTGCCGATGTCCCGGCCCTCCAGGATGGCACCCGACGGCGCCTCCAGCGCCAGCCGCCGCTGGAGCGCCAGCAGCCCCGCACGCACCACCGGCCGCCCCGACACCTGCGACGCGCCCATGGAGATGGGCGGCGTGCGGATCTCCCCGGACACGTCCTCACCGCCCAGGAAGACGTGGTTCTCCTCGCCCACCACCTGGAAGTGGATGCGCACGCGCCCAAGCAGCTCGCCCAGCTTCGCGTCGTCGTCGAACGCGATGCCCTCGCGCGTGGCCATCAGCGCCACGCAGCGATAGATGGCGCCCGTGTCCACCAGCGCGAAGTTCAGCCGCCGCGCCAGCAGCTTCGACACGGAGGACTTCCCTGCCCCGGCCGGCCCGTCGATGGCGACGATGAACGGACGCGCGCTCATGCCAGGACCTCCTTCAGCGCGGCCACGCACCGGGCGTTCTCCTGGGGCGTGCCCACGGAGATGCGCAGGCAGTTCGGGTGGCCGTTGCCCGCCATGGGCCGCACGATGACGCCCCGGCGCAGCAGCTGCTCGTACACCGCGGCGCCCGGACGGTGGCAGTCCACGAACACGAAGTTCGCGTGGCTCTCCGTCAGCGTGAGCCCCAGCTTCGGCAGCTCCTCCCCGAAGTAGCGCAGCCCCACGCGGTTGTTCTCACGCGTGCGCTCCACGTGCTCCGTGTCCTCCAGCGCCGCCATACCCGCCGCCTGCGCCACCGTCGTCAGGTTGAACGGCATGCGCGTGCGGTGCACGTAGCCCGCGAGCTTCGCGTCCATCACCGCCGAGCCCAACCGGATGCCGGCGAGCCCGTGGATCTTGCTGAACGTGCGCAGCCCCACGAGGTTCGGATACGTGTGGAACAGCTCCACCGCGCTCGCGTAGTCGGGCCAGTCCACGAACTCCGCGTAGGCCTCGTCGTGGACGACGAGCACGTCCTTCGGCACCGCCTGGAGGAACGTCTCCAGGTCCTTGCGCCCGAACGTGGTGCCCGTGGGGTTGTCCGGGTTGGCCAGGAACACCATGCGCGTGCGCGGCGTGACGGCGCGGGCCATGGCCTCCAGGTTGTAGCGGAAGCCCTCGCGCATGGGCACTTCCACGAACGCACGGCCGTGCGCCTGCGCGGAGATGCGGTACGCGGGGAACGAGCCCTTGCACAGGAGGATCTCCTCCTCCGGCGTCGTGAACGTGCGGATGAGCAGCTCAATCAGCTCGTTGGATCCGCTGCCCAGCACCACTTCCTCTGGCTTCACGCCCAGGTGCGCGGCGAGCCGGCGCACCAGGTGGAAGCTCGTGGCGTCCGGGTACAGGTTCACCTGGCCAGCGGCGTTGCGCATGGCCTCCACCGCGCGGGGCGACGGGCCCAGCGGGTTCTCGTTGGAGGCCAGCTTGATGACGCCGGTGAGGCCGTACTCGCGCTCGGTCTCCTCGATGGGCTTGCCGGGGACGTAGGCCTTGAGCGTCTCGACGTAGGGAGGAACGAGCGGTCGCATGTGATGGGAACCCTTACTTGCCGGAGAACATGCCGAGCGCGCGGAACTTGTCGTAGCGGTCGCGCACCAGCGCGTCCGGCGACAGCTCCGCCAGCTGGCCCAGGTGCTTGCGCAGCGTCTTGCCCAGAGACTCGGCCGCCTTGGCCGCGTCGCGGTGCGCCCCGCCCGGAGGCTCGGGAATCACCTCGTCGATGATCTTCATCTCCAGCAGGTCCTGCGCGGTGGGACGCATCGCGTCCGCGGCCTTGTCCGCCTTCGTCGCGTCGCGGAAGAGGATGGAGGCGCAGCCCTCCGGGGAGATGACGGAGTAGACGCTGTTCTGGAACATGAGCACGCGGTTGCCCACGCCGATGGCCAGCGCGCCGCCGGAGCCGCCCTCGCCCACCACGGTGGAGATGATGGGCACGCGCAGCCGGCTCATGACCTCCAGGTTCACGGCGATGGCCTCCGCCTGGCCTCGCTCCTCCGCGCCGATGCCCGGGTACGCGCCCGGCGTGTCCACGAAGGTGAGGATGGGCTTCTCCATCCGCTCGGCCAGCTCCATCAGCCGGCGCGCCTTGCGGTAGCCCTCCGGGCGCGGCATGCCGAAGTTGCGCGCCATGTTCTCCTTGGTGTTGCGCCCCTTCTGATGGCCGATGAGCATCACCGTCTTGCCATCGAAGCGAGCGAAGCCGCCGACGATGGACGGGTCCTCGCCGAAGTGCCGGTCGCCGCACATCTCGAAGAAGTCCGTGAACAGGTACTGGACGTAGTCCAGGAAGTACGGACGCGAGCTGTGGCGCGACAGCTGCACCACCTGCCAGCGGGTCAGGTCGCTGAAGATCTCCGCCTGGAGCTTCTTCGCCTTCTTCTCCAGCTTGGAGATCTCCGAGGAGAAATCCGCCGTGCCGGTGGTGGAGAGGGCCTTCAGCTCCTCGATCTTCTTTTCCAGCTCGATGAGCGGGCGCTCGAAGTCGAGCGCGTAGCCAATGCCGGTTGCCATGGCGCCGAACTAGCACCAGGGTTGAGGCCTTTCAACGCGCAAGCGGTTACGCACCCCTGGAATGTTCCGGGGAGCCGCCCGTCTGGAGCCACATGGTCCTCGCCCTCTCCCTGCTGGCCCTGACCCTGTCCGCCGCCCCGGCCACGCCCCCTTCCGGCCGGGCCCTCAACACCCAGGGGTTCCGCCTCTACCAGTCCGGCCGCTACCCGGAGGCCCTGGAGAAGTTCCAGGCGGCCGCCCAGGCCACCCCGGACTACGCCCTGGCCCACTACAACGCCGCCGCCACCCTGGGCCTCCTGCGCAAGCAGGGCAAGGTGTGCGAGTACAGCGCCCACCGCGACGTCATCGTGGAGAAGCTGGCCACCGCCGTGCGCCTGGACCCGCGCCGCCTCCAGCGGGCGAAGGAGGACCGGGACCTGGACGTCATCCGGGACACACTCGGCTGGCAGAAGCTGCTGGGCCGCACCCCCCAGAAGGAGGCCGACGTGCCAGGCCTCCTGAGGGCGGTGTCCTGGTACGGCCCCGGCGTGGGCGTCTACGGCACCACCCGCGCCCTCAAGTTCCAGGACGGCGGGCGCGTGGAGCTGTGGAGGAAGGACATCAACGACTCCGGCAAGCCGAAGGAGTCGCGCACCCAGGGCACGTACACCGTCCGGGGCCGCACGGTGGAGGTGAAGCTCCCCGGAACCGCCGCGCCCGTCACCGGCACCCTCACCGAGGCGGGCGCCCTCACCTTCCCGGAGCCCCTGGGCGGCTTCACCGACAGCCCGTCGGAGTGCGACGCCTGACGTGGCGGGGCGTGAAGTGACGACCCGTTCACGCCTACACGCCTCCAGGGAGCGCCGCCCTGGCGCGCCTGCCTGCCGGTGCCCACCTTCCCGCTGTAGCGGAGGGGGAAAGCAGTGCACCGACTCAACGCAAGACACTGGGGCCTGGTCGCCATCGTCGCGGCATCGCCCTTCGTCCTCGCCTTCGTGCTGGGCGCCGCGGCCCCCCAGCTCTTGGAGCCGGTGCTGGGCACCCCGGTCGGCGGGCTGAGCTGGGGGCTGGCCACGGTGCTGGGGCTCGTCGGCGGCGCCCTCTTCGCGCGCATCCTCGCGGCCCTGCAGCGCCCGCGCATCCAGGCGTCCCCGGTGCTGCGCCTCCTGGGCACGGTGGGCGGGGCCAGCGTGGTGGTGAGCCTGTGCATCGTGCCGGCGGTGGCGCTGATGCTCGTGGGGCCGGCCTGGGTGCTCCAGCAGCATCTGGAGGTGCCGGCGGCCCCGACGGTGCGCTCGCTCAAGGCGAGCGCCGTGGACCTGCTGGGCCAGGCGCGCCGGGCGTATCCCCACCGGCTGCCCCTGTCCCTGCTCTTGCCGGGCCCCCACTAGGCGCCCGGCGTCTCCAACGTCAGGCCGCCTTGATCTTCGCCGGCGGCGCGGACAGCGCATACCACGCGGTGCGGAACGCCTTGAGCTCGCGAAGCCCCGCGGGGTGACGGCCCAGCGCGGGCGCCATCGTCACGGGCAGGCCGATCTTCTTCTCCATGGCCTTGGCCGCGTTGAGCTCCAGCTTGCGGCGGTTCTCGCACTTCTCGCAGGTGGACTTGGGGCCCACGCGGTTGACGAGCACCCGCTCCACCTGGAGCTTCTTCTCCTTGAGGTACTCCACCAGCCGCTCCGTGCGGGACGCAGCCAGGTCCTCGCCGCGCGTGACGACGACGAAGCGCGACTCGCTGGGGGACGCCAGCGCGTCCTCGAAGCGCTTCACGTGCTTGAGCATCGCCGCCAGGTCATCCGCCAGCTCGCCCAGGCCCTTGGCCCGGTGCTTGTTGAGGATGCCGTGCAGCGCGCCCAGCCACGTCTTCGCCGTGTCCGCCAGCTCCACCACGCGCACGTTCGTCACCTGCGGCGACGAGTCCACCACGATGCGCTTGAAGCGCTCCTGCACCAGCGCGTCCGTGAGGACGGACATGGCCGCCAGCTCGTCGATGCCCGGGGGCGCGCACTCCAGCAGGTTGCGCAGGTAGAGCAGATCCGCCGGCACGTCGTTGCCCGCCTTGGGCGCGCCCTCGAAGGCCTTCTCCGCCTTCTCCTTCAGCCGCTTGCGCAGGGCATTGAACCAGCCCGCCATGTCCAGCTCGCGCGCGTACAGGCCCTTGGTGCCCTTCACCTGCGTTTCGGTGTCCGTCAGGCGGCTCTGCAGCACGTCCGACAGCGAGTGCGCGGGGTCCGTGGAGATGAGGAGCACCGGCCCCTCCTTCTCCGTCAGCGTCACCGC
>NZ_RAVW01000002.1 GCF_003611585.1 Corallococcus exercitus
GCCCTTCGGGCGGCCGGTGCTTCCCGACGTGTAGATGAGGTACGCCACGTTCTCCGGGCGCACGTCCGACGTCGGCGGGCAGCAGGACTCCTCCGCCCATTCCTCCTCACGGTCCAGGCACACGGCCTGCGCGGTGAAGGCGGGCAGCGACTCCAGGAGGTGTGAGTGCGCCACCAGTGCCGGACCCTGTGCATCCTCCAGCAGCCAGCCCAGCCGCTCCTTCGGGTAGCTCGGGTCCAGCGGCACGTATGCGCCGCCGGCCTTGAGGATGCCCAGTGTTCCCACCACTACGTCCGCCGTGCGCTCCACGCACAGGCCGACTCTCGACTCCGGGCCCACTCCCAGCTTGCGCAGCCGGTGTGCCAGCTGGTTCGCCCTCGCCTCCACCTCCCGGTACGTCAACCGCTGCTTGCCGCTCACCACCGCCACGGCTTCGGGCGTGCGCTTCGCCTGTGCCTCGAAGAGCCGAGGAATCGTCGCGTCGCGCTCGTACTCCGCCTGCGACTGATTCCACGTCACCAGCACCTGCTGGCGCTCCGCGGACGTGAGCATCGGCAGCCGACCCACTGCTTCCTCCGGCCTGGCCACCACGCCTTCCAGCAGGACGCGCAGGTGCTCCACCATCCGACGCATCGTCTCGGCTTCGAACAGGTCGGTGCTGTACTCCACCGCACCCGTCAGTCCGTCCGGCGTCTCCGTGAAGAAGAGGCTCACGTCGAACTTCGACGTCCCGCCTGAGAGCTCCACGGGCTTGAGCGCCATTCCGGGCAGCCGGGCTTCACCCACGGGTACGTTCTGGAGTGCCAGCAGCGTCTGGAAGAGCGGCGTGTGGCTGCGGCTGCGCTCGGGCTGGAGCGCCTCCACCAACTTCTCGAAGGGCACGTCCTGGTGCTCTTGCGCCTCCAGGACCGTCTCGCGCACCTGGTGGAGCAGGCCCCGGAAGCTGGGGTCTCCAGACAGGTCCGTCCGCAACACCAGCGTGTTGACGAAGAAGCCGATGAGCCCCTCTACCTCCGCGCGCGTGCGGCCCGCGATGGGTGAGCCCACGCTGATGTCCTGCTGGCCGCTGTAGCGCGACAGCAGCACCTGCCATCCCGCCAGCAGCACCATGTACAGCGAGGCGCCTTCGCGCTGCGCGAGGCCTCGCAGGCCCTGGGCCAGCGATTGCGGCCAGAGGAAGGCCTGGGTCGCCCCCGCGTTGCCTCGCACCGCGGGACGCGGACGATCCGTGGGCAGCTCCAGCACCGGCGGCGCGCCGGCAAGCCGCTGCTTCCAGTAGTCCACTTCCCGCTGGAGCGTCGCGCCCTGCAACCAGCCGCGCTGCCACGCCGCGTAGTCCGCGTACTGCAACGGCAGCTCCGGCAGCGGAGAGGGCAGGCCCTGAACGAAGGCCGCGTAGAGCGTACTGACCTCGCGGATCAGCACGCCGAGCGACCACCCGTCCGACACGATGTGATGCATCGTGACGACGAACACGTGCTCCCGCTCGGCCAGCTTCAGCAGCAGCGCCCGGATGAGCGGGCCGTGTGCCAGCTCGAAGGGCCGCAGCACTTCCTGCTCCACGCGCCGCTGGAGCGCGGGGGCGTTCGACGTCAAGTCGTCCATCGCCAGCTTGAAGCCGCTGTCGGACGTGGTCCGTTGCTCCGGCTCGGGGTTGCCCGCGACGAACGTCGTGCGCAGGGCCTCGTGGCGGTGCACGACCTCACGCAGGGCCCGCTCCAGGGCTCCCACGTCCAGGTCGCCTTCCAGCCGCATCGCCACCGGCACGTTGTAGAGCGCCGTGCCCGGCTCCAGCTGATCGAGGAACCACAACCGCTGCTGCGCGAACGACAACGGCAGCGAAGTTTCCCGCGACACGGGCACGAGGGCCGGTGCCTTCGCGCGTCCGGCCTTCTCCAGCCGACGAGCCAGCGACTCCACCGTGGGCGCTTCGAACAGCGCGCGCAGCGGAAGCTCCGCGCCCGTCTCCGCGCGCACTCGTGACACCACCTGGGTCGCGAGCAGTGAGTGGCCACCTAGCGCGAAGAAGTCGTCCTTCACACCCACCTGGGGCACTCGCAGCACCTCCGCCCAGATGGCCGCGAGCTTCGCTTCTGTCTCCGTGCGCGGCGCTTCGTACGTACTTCCAGCCTTGGGGGCCTCCGGCTCCGGTAGCGCCTTGCGGTCCACCTTGCCGTTGGAGTTGAGCGGCAGGGCCTCCAGCACCACCACCGCGCCCGGCACCATGTACTCAGGCAGCCGCTGACGCAGGCTGGCCTTCAGCGCCTCTGCCTCCAGCGTCTTGCCTGCCTTCGGCGCCACGTACGCCACGAGGCGCTTCTCCGCGCCCTCCCCCTTCGCCACCACGACGGCTTCCTTCACCGCCTCCTGCTGGCGCAGCGCGGACTCCACTTCTCCCAACTCGATGCGGAAGCCGCGCACCTTCACCTGGAAGTCCACTCGCCCCAGGTACTCCAGCACTCCGTCCGCCCGGTACCTCACCCGGTCTCCCGTGCGGTACATGCGGCTGCCTTCGGGGCCGTACACCTCCGGCAGGAACTTCTCCGCCGTCAGCTCCGGCCTCAGCAGGTAGCCGCGTGCCTGGCCTTCTCCGGCCAGGAACAGCTCTCCGGCCACGCCCACCGGCACCGGCTGGAGGTAGCGGTCCAGCACGTACGCCCGCGTGTTGGTGAGAGGCCGGCCGATGTTCGGGACCTCCTCCCGTCCCACCAGCGACCACGTCGAGTACGTCGTGTCTTCCGACGGGCCGTACAGGTTGTAGAGCTTCTTCACCGTCGGCACCGCGTACACGGCCTTTGACAGCGTCTCCGGCAGCGCTTCGCCCGCGAGATTCACCACGCTCACCGACGGCGGCACGGCGTTCAGCCGCACCAGTTGTGCCATCGCGGAGGGTACCGTGTTGATGAGTGTTACCTCTGCGTCGGGCTTCTCCTCTGCCAGGTGCAAGGCATTGCGCACCACCACCACGCTGCCGCCTCGCACCAGCGGTGCGAAGAGTTCGAAGACGGAGAGGTCGAAGTTCAGGCTCGTCGCCGCGAGCACGGCCTTCGTCTCCTCCTCCGTGAAGGTTTCCGTGGCCCACGCGAGGAAGGCCGCCGCATTCCGGTGCGTCACCGCCACGCCCTTCGGGCGGCCGGTGCTTCCTGACGTGTAGATGAGGTACGCCACGTTCTCCGGGCGCACGTCCGACGTCGGCGGGCAGCAGGACTCCTCCGCCCAGTCTTCCTCACGGTCCAGGCAGACGGCCTGCGCACTGAAGGCGGGCAGCGACTCCAACAGGTGCGAGTGCGCCACCAGCGCCGGGCCTTGCGCGTCCTCCAGTAGCCAGCCCAGCCGCTCCTTCGGGTAGCTCGGGTCCAGCGGCACGTACGCGCCTCCGGCCTTCAAGATGCCCAGTGTCCCCACCACCACGTCCGCCGTGCGCTCCACGCACAGGCCGACTCGCGACTCCGGGCCCACTCCCAGCTTGCGCAGCCGGTGCGCCAGCTGGTTCGCCTTTGCCTCCACCTCCCGGTACGTGAGGCGCTGCTTGCCGCTCACTACCGCCACGGCTTCGGGCGTGCGCTTCGCTTGCGCCTCGAAGAGTTGCGGAATCGTCGCGTCGCGCGCGTACTCCGCCTGCGACTGATTCCACGTCACCAGCACCTGCTGGCGCTCCGCGGAGGTGAGCATGGGCAGCCGGCCCACCGCTTCCTCCGGCTTCGCCACCATGCCTTCCAGCAGGACGCGCAGGTGCTCCACCATCCGGCGCACCGTCGCCGCTTCGAACAGGTCGGTGCTGTACTCCACCGACCCGCTCAAGCCCTGCGGCGTCTCCGTGAAGAAGAGGCTCACGTCGAACTTCGACGTGCGGCCCTCCAAGGCCAGGGGCTTGAGCACCAACCCCGGGAGCTGGGCCTCATCGATCGGCACGTTCTGGAGCGACATCAGCGACTGGAACAGCGGCGTGTGGCTCAGGCTGCGCTCCGGATGGAGCGCCTCCACCAGCTTCTCGAAGGGCACGTCCTGGTGCTCGTACGCGCCCAGCACCGTCTCCCTCACCTGCGAGAGCAACGCCCGGAAGGACTGGTCCCCGTCCACCTGGGCACGCAGCACCAGCGTGTTGACGAAGAAGCCGATGAGCCCCTCCACCTCCGCGCGCGTGCGGCCCGCGATGGGCGTTCCCACGCTGATGTCCGTCTGCCCCGAATAACGCGACAGCAGCACCTGCCAGCCCGCCAGCAACACCATGAACAGCGACGCGCCCTCCTTCTGGGCGAGCGCGCTCAGTCCGCGCGACAGCTCCGGGGACAGCATGAAGCCCAGCGTCGTGCCGGCGTTGGTGCGCACCGCCGGACGCGGACGGTCCGTGGGCAGCTCCAGCACCGGCGGCGCCCCCGTCAGCGACTGCTTCCAGTAGTCCACTTCGCGCTGGAGCGTCTCATCCCGCAACCAGTCCCGCTGCCAGGCCGCGTAGTCCGCGTACTGCACCGGCAGCGGAGGCAGGCTCGCCGCCAGCCCTCGTGACAACGCGGTGTACAGCGTCACGAGCTCCCGGAGCAGCACGCCCACGGACCATCCGTCGGAGACGGAGTGGTGCATCGTGACGACGAGCACGTGGTCGCGCGCGTCCAGGCGCACCAGCAGCGCGCGCAGGAGCGGGCCCCGCATCAGGTCGAAGGGCCGGGCCATCTCCCCCATCACCCGGCGCCGGGCCTCCTCCTCCGTCGCCTCTCCAGACGTCCCCAGGTCCACGAGGCGCAGCGGCACGTCCACGGACGCGTGGATGCGCTGGACCGGCTGACCCGCCTCTTCTTCGAACGTCGTGCGCAGGGCCTCATGGCGGCGGACAACGCCGTGCAGCGCCTGCTCCAGCGCCGCGGCGTCCAGCTCGCCCTCCAACCGCACCACCGTCGGCACGTTGTAGAGGGGACTGCCCGGCTCCAGCTGATCGATGAACCACAGCCGCTGCTGAGCGAACGACAATGGCAGCGACGCGGGACGCGCCCCGGCGCTCAGCATGGGCACACCGGAGCGTCCCAGCTGGGCGAGCCGCGCCGCCAGCGCTTCCACCGTGGGCGCCTCGAACAGCAGGCGCAACGGCATCTCCACGCCCAGCGCCGTGCGGATGCGCGACACCACCTGCGTCGCCAGCAGCGAGTGGCCTCCCAGCGCGAAGAAGTTGTCCTGCACGCCCACGCGCTCCAGGCGCAGCACCTCCGCCCAGACGGTCGCGACCTTCGCCTCCGGCACGGTGCGCGGGGCCACGTAGGCGTCGCCCAGGCGGGCGGCCTCCGGCTCCGGCAGCGCCCTGCGGTCCACCTTGCCGTTCGCGTTGAGCGGAAGGGCGTCCAGCACCATCAGCGCCGAGGGGACCATGTACTCCGGCAGCCGCTGCCGCAGGCCCGCGCGCAGCGTGTCCACCGCCAGCGCGTGGCCCTGCTTCGCCACGACGTAGCCCACGAGCCGCTTGTCGGCACCGTTGCCCCGCACCAGCACCACGGCCTCGCTCACGCCCGGATGCTGCGCCAGCGCGGTTTCCACCTCGCCCAGCTCGATGCGGAAGCCGCGCACCTTCACCTGTGCGTCGGTGCGTCCGACGAAGTCCAGCTGGCCGTCCGCACGCCAGCGAACGACGTCGCCCGTACGGTAGAGACGGGCGCCCTCTTGACCCGAGAAGGCGTCCGGCACGAAGCGCTCCGCGGTGAGTGCGGGACGTCCCGCGTACCCACGCGCCAGGCCCACGCCACCGATGTGCAGCTCGCCGCGCACACCCACGGGCACCGGCTGCCCCTGCGGGTCGAGCACATAGACGCGCACGTTCGCCAGCGGCTTGCCAATGGCTGGCACGTTTCCATCCGCCACCACCTCGCCCAGCGTGGCGATGACGGTGGCTTCCGTCGGGCCGTAGGTATTGAGCAACCTTCGCCCCGGAGCCCAGCGCGCGACGACCTCCGCGGGCAGGGCCTCACCGCCGGAGATGACGGTGCGCACCTGGGGCAGGTCCTCGGAGGACGTGGCCGCCAGCGCCGCGGGGGTGAGGCTGACGACGCTCAGCTCCTGCTCACGCAGCAGCACGGGCAGCGGCGCGCCCGGCATCAGCTTCTCCAGCGGCGCGAGCACCAGCGTGGCGCCGTTGCAGAGCGTGGTGAAGATCTCCTCCACCGACAGGTCGAAGCTGAGGCTCGCGAACTGGAGCACGCGGCTGCCAGGGCCGATGCCGTACGCCACCGCCTCGTGGGTGACGAGGTTGGCGACGCCGCGGTGTTCCACCGCCGTGCCCTTCGGCGTGCCCGTGCTGCCCGAGGTGTAGAGCAGGTACGCCATGTTCGCCGGCGTCACGCCCGTCATGGGCGCAGCCGTCGGCTCGGCGGCAAGAGCGCCGCGCTCAGCGTCCAGGCAGAGCGCTCGGGCATGCAGCGCCTCCGGGAAGCGGGCCACCAGCCCCTGCTGGGTGACGAGCACCTGGGCGGCGCTGTCCTCCAGCATGAAGGCCAGTCGTTCACGCGGCAGCAGCGGATCCACCGGCACCCAGGCGCCACCGGCCTTCAGGATGCCGAGCAGGCCGATGACGATATCGAGCGACCGCTCGACGCTGAGGGCGACGCGGACTTCGGGCCCAACGCCGCGACGGCGCAGGGCATGGGCGAGCTGATTGGCGCGCGCGTCCAGTTGCGCGTACGTCAACTGCGTCCCCTCGAACGCCGCGGCCAGCGCCTCGGGTGCATGGCGCACCTGCGCCTCGAAGAGCGAATGCACGCACGCTTCCGGGAACGGCGCCCGCGTGGCGTTCCAATCCACCAGCATCTCGCGGCGCTCGGCGGCGGTCAGCAGGGGCAGGCGGGACACGCGCGTGTCCGGGCGCGCCACCGCGCCTTCGAGGAGCGTGATCCAATGCGTGACCATCCGCTGGACGGTGCCCGCGTCGAACAGCTCCGTGCTGTACTCCAGGACGCCCGTGAGCCCGCGCGGCTGCTCCATGAGCGTCACGCTCAGGTCGAACTTCGCGATGGGGCTCTCCGCGTCCACCGGCGTGAGGGCCAGGTCCGGCAGGCGCAGCTCGCCCATGGGCACGTTCTGCAGGGCCAGCATCGTCTGGAAGAGCGGCGTGTGGCTGAGGCTGCGCTCCGGCTGCAGCGCTTCCACCAGCTTCTCGAACGGCACCTCCTGGTGCTCGTACGCGTCCAGCACCGTCTCGCGCACCTGGGCGAGCAGCTCGCGGAAGGACAGGTGGCCCTCCACGTTCGCGCGCAGCACCAGGGTGTTGACGAAGAAGCCGATGAGCCCTTCCAGCTCCGCGCGTGTGCGGCCCGCGATGGGCGAGCCCACGCTGATGTCCGTCTGCCCGGAGTAGCGCGCCATCAGCACCTGCCATCCGGCGAGCAGCACCATGTACAGCGACGCGCCCTCACGCTGGGCCAGGGCCCCCAGGCCTGCGGCCAGTGGCTGGGACAGGGTGAACGCGTGCGTTGCCCCCGCGATGCTCCGTTCGGGAGGACGCGGACGGTCCGTGGGCAGATCCAGCACCGGCGGCGCGCCGGCGAGCTTCTGCTTCCAGTAGTCCACCTGTCGCGCCAGGACGTCGCCCTGGAGCCGGTTGCGCTGCCAGGCCGCGTAGCGCGCGTACTGCACGGGCAGCTCGGGCAGGGGGGACGGCTGCCCCAGGGAGAAGGCCGCGTACAGCGCGCCCACTTCGCGGATCAACACGCTCAGCGACCAGCCGTCCGACACGATGTGGTGCATCGTCACCACGAGGACGTGCTCGCGCTCCCCGAGCGTGAACAGCCGGGCGCGGATCAACGGCCCGCGTCCCAGGTCGAACGAACGGAGCATCTCCTGCTCCACCTGCCGGTGGGCCTCCGCCTCGCGGTGGGCGGCATCGACGGAGCGCAGGTCCACCCGGCCCAGCTCCAGCGCCAGGGTGGGATGGATGACCTGGATGGCGTGACCGCCGCGCTCCTCGAAGGTGGTCCGCAGCGAGTCATGCCGGCGGACGACTTCATTCAGGGCCCGCTCCAGGGCCGCGACCTCCAGCGCGCCCTCCAGCCGCACCGCCACGGGCAGGTTGTAGAGCGCCGTCCCGGGCTCCAGCTGGTCGATGAACCACAAGCGCTGCTGCGCGAAGGACAGCGGCGGCAGCGTGCCCATGAGCGTGTCGCCCAGGAGGGAGCCCTGGGCACGGTTCGCTTTCTCCATCCGCTGGGCCAGGGCCTCCAGGGTGGGAGCCTCGAACAGCGCGCGCAGCGGCAGCTCGGCGCCCGTCTCCGCGCGGATCCGTGACACCACCTGCGTCACCAGCAGTGAGTGCCCGCCCAGCGCGAAGAAGTCGTCCTTCACGCCCACCTGGGGCACCCGCAGCACCTGTGACCAGATCGCCGCCAACATTGCTTCCGCTTCCGTGCGGGGTGCCACGTACGTGCGGGTGGAAACGGGTGCCTCCGGCTCCGGCAGGGCCTTGCGGTCCACCTTGCCGTTGGAGTTGAGCGGCAGCGCCTCCAGCACCACCACAGCCCCAGGCACCATGTACTCCGGCAACCGCTGACGCAGGCTCGTCTTCAGTGACTCCGCTTCCAGCGTCGCGCCTGCCTTCGGCGCCACGTACGCGACGAGCCGCTTCTCCGCGCCCTCCCCCTTCGCCACCACGACGGCTTCCTTCACCGCCTCCTGCTGGCGCAGGGCTGCTTCGACTTCGCCCAGCTCGATGCGGAAGCCGCGCACCTTCACCTGGAAGTCCACGCGCCCCAGGTACTCCAGCACGCCGTCCGCCCGGTACCGCACCCGGTCTCCCGTGCGGTACATCCGGCTGCCTTCAGGGCCATGGACTTCTGGCAGGAACTTCTCCGCCGTCAGCTCCGGCCTCAGCAGGTAGCCGCGTGCCTGGCCTTCTCCGGCCAGGAATAGCTCTCCCGCCACGCCTACCGGCACCGGCTGGAGGTAGCGGTCCAGCACGTACGCCCGCGTGTTGGTGAGAGGCCGACCGATGTTCGGAACCTCCGCGCGCCCCACCAGCGACCACGTCGAGTACGTCGTGTCCTCCGAGGGGCCGTACAGGTTGTAGAGCTTCTTCACCGTCGGCACCGCGTACACAGCCTTCGCAAGCGTCTCCGGCAGCGCTTCGCCTGCCAGGTTGATGACTTGGACGGACGGCGGCACTGCCCCCAAGCGCACCAGTTGCGCCATCGCGGAGGGCACGGTGTTGATGAGTGTCACCTCTGCGTCGGGCTTCTCCTCCAGCAGGTGCAGCGCATTGCGCACCACCACCACGCTGCCGCCTCGCACCAACGGGGCGAAGAGTTCGAAGACGGAGAGGTCGAAGTTCAGGCTCGTCGCCGCGAGCACGGCCTTCGTCTCCTCCTCCGTGAACGTCTCCGTCGCCCACGCGAGGAACGCCGCTGCGTTCCGGTGCGTCACCGCCACGCCCTTCGGGCGGCCGGTGCTTCCCGACGTGTAGATGAGGTACGCCACGTTCTCCGGGCGCACGTCCGACGTCGGCGGGCAGCAGGACTCCTCCGCCCAGTCTTCTTCACGGTCCAGGCACACCGCCTGCGCGGTGAACGAGGGCAGCGACTCCAAGAGGTGCGAGTGCGCCACCAGTGCCGGCCCCTGTGCGTCTTCCAGCAGCCAGCCCAGCCGCTCCTTCGGGTAGCTCGGGTCCAGCGGCACGTACGCGCCGCCGGCCTTCAGGATGCCCAGCGTCCCCACCACCACGTCCGCCGTGCGCTCCACGCACAGGCCCACGCGTGACTCCGGGCCCACTCCCAGCTTGCGCAGCCGGTGCGCCAGCTGGTTCGCCTTTGCCTCCACCTCCCGGTACGTCAGCCGCTGCTTGCCGCTCACCACCGCCACGGCTTCGGGCGTGCGCTTCGCCTGCGCCTCGAAGAGTTGCGGAATCGTCGCGTCGCGTTCGTACTCCGCTTGCGACTGGTTCCACGTCACCAGCACCTGCTGGCGCTCTGCTTCCGTCAACAGTGGCAGCCGGCCTACCGCTTCCTCCGGCTTCGCCACCACGCCTTCCAGCAGCATGCGCAGGTGCTCCGCCATCCGGCGCACCGTCTCGGCTTCGAACAGGTCGGTGCTGTACTCCACCGCACCGGTCAGTCCGTCCGGCGTCTCCATGAAGAAGAGACTCAGGTCGAACTTGGACGTCCGGCCTTCGTAGGCCACGGGCTTGAGCGTCAATCCCGGCAGTCGCGTCTCGCTCTCAGGCAGGTTCTGGAGTGCCAGAAACACCTGGAACAAGGGCGTGTGACGCCGGTCACGCTCGGGCTGGAGTGCCTCCACCAGCTTCTCGAACGGAATCTGCTGATGCTCCTGCGCCTCCAGGACCGTCTCCCGGACCTGGTTCAGGAGCGCACCGAAGGAAGCACCGCCCGACACCTGAGCGCGCAGCACCAGGGTGTTGACGAAGAAGCCGATGAGCCCTTCCACCTCCGCGCGCGTGCGCCCCGCGATGGGCGAACCGACGCTGATGTCCTCCTGTCCCGAGTAGCGCGACAGCAGCACCTGCCACCCGGCCAGCAGAACCATGTACAGCGACGCGCCCTGACGCTTGCCCAGCTCTCGCAGCGCCTGGATCAACGGTCGGGGCCAGAGGAAGTTCAGCGTCGCGCCGGCGCTGCCACGCACCGGCGGGCGCGGATGATCCGTCGGCAGCTCCAGTACCGGCGGCGCGCCAGTGAGCTTCCGCTTCCAGTAGTCCACCTCCCGCTGGAGCGTCGCCCCCTGCAGTCCGTCGCGCTGCCAGGCCGCGTAGTCCGCGTACTGCACGGGCAGCTCCGGCAGCGGCGACGGTCGCCCTTCCGCGAAGGCCGCGTACAGCGCGCCCACTTCACGCACGAACACGCCCAACGACCAGCCGTCCGACACGATGTGATGCATCGTGACGACCAGAACGTGCTCCGAGTCCCCCACCTTCAGCAGCAGTGCCCGGAGGAGCGGACCGCGCGACAGGTCGAACGGCTTCAACATCTCCTGCTCGATCCGCTGCCGGGCCTGTTCCTCCCGTTGCGGCGCATCCCCCACGGACGACTCCACCCGCTCCAGGTGCAGGGCCATGTCCGGGTGGATGACCTGGATGGGCTGACCGTCCTGTTCCGCGAACGTCGTCCGCAGCGTCTCATGGCGCCGCACCACTTCACGCAACGCCCGTTCCAGGACGTCGTGACGGAGCGTTCCCTCCAGCCGCACCGCCACGGGCATGTTGTAGAGCGCCGTGCCCGGCTCCAGCTGGTCGATGAACCACAGCCGCTGCTGCGCGAACGAGAGAGGCCGGGCGGCATTCCCCTGCCTCCGTCTCAGCGCCGTCATGCTCGAGAACGCGGCCTTCTCCATCTGGCGGGCAAGCAATTCCACCGTGCGCGCTTCGAACAGCGCACGCAGCGGCAACTCCGCGCCCGTCTCCGTACGCACCCGCGACACCACCTGCGTCGCCAGCAGCGAGTGCCCGCCCAGCGCGAAGAAGTCGTCCTTCACGCCCACCTGGGGCACTCGCAGCACCTCCGCCCAGATGGCCGCCAGCTTCGCTTCCGTCTCCGTCCTCGGGGCTTCGTACGTGCTTCCGGCCTTGGAGGCCTCTGGCTCCGGCAGGGCCTTGCGGTCCACCTTGCCGTTGGAGTTGAGCGGCAGCGCCTCCAGCACCACCACCGCCCCGGGCACCATGTACTCCGGCAACCGCTGGCGCAGGCTGGCCTTCAGCGCCTCTGCCTCCAGCGTCGCGCCTGCCTTCGGCGCCACGTACGCCACGAGCCGCTTCTCCGCACCCTCCCCCTTCGCCACCACGACGGCTTCCTTCACCGCCTCCTGCTGGCGCAGCGCGGACTCCACTTCTCCCAGCTCGATGCGGAAGCCGCGCACCTTCACCTGGAAGTCCACTCGACCCAGGTACTCCAGCACGCCGTCCGCCCGGTACCTCACCCGGTCTCCTGTGCGGTACATGCGGCTGCCGGCCGGCCCGTAGACTTCTGGCAGGAACTTCTCCGCCGTCAGCTCCGGCCTCAGCAGGTAGCCGCGTGCCTGGCCTTCTCCCGCCAGGAACAACTCTCCGGCCACGCCCACCGGCACCGGCTGGAGGTAGCGGTCCAGGACGTACGCCCGCGTGTTGGTGAGAGGCCGGCCAATGTTCGGGACTTCCTCCCGTCCCACCAGCGACCACGTCGAGTACGTCGTGTCCTCCGAGGGGCCGTACAGGTTGTAGAGCTTCTTCACCGTCGGCACCGCGTACACGGCCTTCGCCAGCGTCTCCGGCAGCGCTTCGCCCGCGAGGTTCACCACGCGCACCGACGGCGGCACGGCGTTCAGCCGCACCAGTTGCGCCATCGCGGAGGGCACGGTGTTGATGAGCGTGATTTCCGCCTCGGGCTTCTCCTCCGCGATGTGCAAGGCATTGCGCACCACCACCACGCTGCCGCCTCGCACCAGCGGCGCGAAGAGTTCGAAGACGGAGAGGTCGAAGTTCAGGCTCGTCGCCGCGAGCACGGCCTTCGTCTCCTCCTCCGTGAACGTCTCCGTCGCCCACGCGAGGAACGCCGCTGCGTTCCGGTGCGTCACCGCCACGCCCTTCGGGCGGCCGGTGCTTCCTGACGTGTAGATGAGGTACGCCACGTTCTCCGGGCGCAGCCCTGCTTCTGGCGCCTCCTTCGGCTCCTTGGCCAGCGTCGCGTCCGTGTCCAGGCATACCGCCTGCGCGGTGAACGCGGGCAGCGACTCCAGGAGGTGTGAGTGCGCCACCAGTGCCGGGCCCTGTGCGTCCTCCAGCAGCCAGCCCAGACGCTCTTTCGGGTAGCTCGGGTCGAGCGGCACGTACGCGCCACCGGCCTTCAGGATGCCCAACGTTCCCACCACCACGTCCGCCGTGCGCTCCACGCACAGGCCCACGCGTGACTCCGGGCCCACGCCCAGCTTGCGCAGCCGGTGCGCCAGCTGATTCGCCTTTGCCTCTACCTCCCGGTACGTGAGGCGCTGCTTGCCGCTCACCACCGCCACGGCTTCGGGCGTGCGCTTCGCCTGCGCCTCGAAGAGTTGCGGAATCGTCGCGTCGCGTTCGTACTCCGCTTGCAACTGATTCCACGTCACCAGCACCTGCTGGCGCTCCGCGGGCGTCAGCATGGGCAGCCGACCCACTGCTTCCTCCGGCCTGGCCACGACGCCTTCCAGCAGGACGCGCAGGTGCTCCACCATCCGGCGCACGGTCGTGGCATCGAACAGGTCGGTGCTGTACTCCACCGCGCCACTCAAGCCTTGCGGCGTCTCCGTGAAGTAGACGCTCACGTCGAACTTCGACGTGCGGATCTCCAGGTCCAACGGCTTCATCGTCAGACCGGGGAGCCGTGCCTCTCCCTCGGGCGTGTTCTGCAACGCCAGCATCGTCTGGAAGAGCGGCGTGTGGCTCAGGCTGCGCTCCGGTTGCAGCGCCTCCACCAGCTTCTCGAACGGGACCTCCTGGTGCTCGTAGGCCTCCAGCACCGTGCCCCGCACCTGCTTCAGCAGCTCACGGAAGGACAGCTCCCCGTCCACCTGGGCACGCAGCACCAGCGTGTTGACGAAGAAGCCGATGAGCCCTTCCAGCTCCGCCCGCGTGCGCCCCGCGATGGGCGAGCCCACGCTGATGTCCGTCTGCCCCGAGTAGCGCGATAGCAGCGCCTGCCATCCGGACAGCAGCACCATGTACAGCGACGCACCTTCATCCCGAGCCAGCGCCTTCAACTGCTGCTCCAGCGATGACGGCAGGACGAAGGTGTGCACCGCTCCGGCGTTGCCTCGCACTGCCGGGCGCGGACGGTCCGTCGGCAGCTCCAGCACCGGCGGCGCTCCCGCGAGCTTGCCCCTCCAGAAGTCCACCTCCTTCTGGAGTGTCTCTCCCTGCAACCAGCCTCGCTGCCACGCGGCGTACCCCGCGTACTGCAAGGGCAGCTCCGGCAGCGGCGACGGACGACCTTGCGTGAAGGCCGCGTACAGCGCCCCCACCTCGCGGATCAACACGCCCAGCGACCAGCCGTCCGATACGATGTGATGCATCGTGATGAGCAGCACGTGCTCGGTGTCTTCCAGCCGCAACAGGCTGGCCCGGATGAGCGGCCCCCTGTTCAGGTCGAAGGGCTCCGCCAGCTCCAACCCGAGCCGGCGCCGGACCTCCTGCTCCCGCTGCTCGACGTCGAGCGCCCTCAGGTCGACCTCCGCCATCGCGAGGCGTGCATCGGACTGGATGCGCTGCACGGGCTGCCCTTCGTGCAGTTCGAACGTCGTGCGCAGGGACTCATGACGGCGCACGACTTCACGCAGGGCCTCTTCCAGGGCACCCACGTCCAGTTCGCCGTCCAGGCGCACCGCGACGGGGACGTTGTAGAGCGCGCTGCTCGGCTCCAACTGGTCGATGAACCACAGGCGCTGCTGCGCGAAGGACAAGGGGGCCAGCCCACCACTCGCGATGGGCTTCAGCGCCGCGGGCAGCGGACGCGCGGCCGTTCCCAGCCGTTCGGCCAGGACCTCCAGCACGGGCGCCTCGAAGAGGACGCGGAGCGCGAGTTCCACGCCCAGCTCCGCACGGACCCGTGACACCACCTGCGTGGCCAGCAGCGAGTGACCGCCCAGCTCGAAGAAGTGGTCCTTCACCCCCACCCTGGGGATGCGCAGGACCTCCGCCCAGATGGCCGCCAGCTTCGCTTCCGCCTCCGTGCGGGGCGCTTCGTACTCACGCTCCGAGCGGGCCGTATCGAGCTCAGGCAGGGCCTTGCGGTCCACCTTGCCGTTGGCCGTGAGCGGCAGCGCGTCCAGCACGCCCATGGCTGACGGCACCATGTACTCCGGCAGCCGCTGCCGCAGCTCCGTCTCCACCGCCTTCGGGTCGATGTTCTGACCCGGCTTCGCCACGAGGTACGCGACGAGCCGCTTGTCCCCACCGACTTCGCGCACCACCACCGAGGCTTCCGCCACGGCCTGCTGACGCAGCAGCGCCGCTTCCACTTCTCCCAGCTCGATCCGGAAGCCGCGCACCTTCACCTGGAAGTCGGTGCGCCCCAGGAACTCCAGGGTGCCGTCTTCCTTCCACCGCGCCTTGTCCCCAGTGCGGTACAGCCGCGCGCCGGGCTTCGTGCTGAAGGCATTCGGGACGAAGCGCTCCGCGGTGAGGTCCGCGCGGTTGAGGTAGCCCCATGCGAGGCCTTCGCCTCCCACGTACAATTCACCCGGTACGCCCACGCCCGCCACGTCTCCGTGCGCGTCCAGCACGTACGCCGTCGAGTTTCCAATCGGCTTGCCGATGGGCACCGAAGCCGTCAGGGTCGTGTCACGCGTTAGCGTGTATGTCGTGGAGAACGTCGTGTTCTCGGTCGGGCCGTAGCCGTTCACCAGCACGGCGCCGTCCGGCAGCAGCCTCAGGTGCTCGCGCACGCGCGGGGCCGGCAACACATCGCCGCCCGCCAGCACCTGCGACACGCTCGCGAGCGCCTCCACCTGGTGCAGCGCCATCTGCTCGTACAGCGCCGCCGTCAGCCACAGCGCGCTGATGCGCTCCTGCTTCAGCAGCGCGCCCAGTTCCTCCAACGTCAACGCGTGCGGCGGGGCCAGGACCAGCTTCGCTCCGTGCAGCAGCGCACCCCAGATTTCCAGCGTCGAGGCATCGAAGGCCACCGGCGCCAGTTGCAGCCAGACCTCTTCCGGCCCGAAGCGCAGGAAGGCGTTGCCCACGACCAGCCGCGTGATGCCCCGGTGCGGCACGCTCACGCCCTTCGGACGGCCCGTGCTGCCCGACGTGAACATCACGTACGCCAGGTCTTCGGCGCCGACCTCCACCTGCGCCGGCGTTCGCGGCTGGCGCGCGACTTCGCTCCACACCGTGTCCAGCGTCAGCAGGGCGCCCGCACTCGTCGGCAGCTTCTCCACGAGCGACTGCTGCGTCAGCGTCACTGCGACGCCCGCGTCCCCCAGCAGCAGCGCGATGCGCTCCGCCGGGTAGTTGCGGTCCACCGGGACGTATGCGCCTCCAGCCTTCAGGATGGCGAGCAGTCCCACCACCATCTCGAACGAACGCTCCACGAACACGCCCACCCGCGTGCCGCGCTTCACGCCCAGGCCCCGCAGGTGGTGCGCCAACTGGTTCGCCTTCGCGTCCAGCTCGCCGTACGTCAGCGTGGAGCCTTCTTCCGCGAGCGTCAGCGCCACTGCCTGTGGCGTCTTCCGGGCCTGCTCCTCGAAGCGGGCGTGCACCGGTCCTTCGCCGAGAGATTCGGTGGTCGTCTGGTTCCACGTCACCAGCACCTGCTGGCGCTCCGCGGGCGTGAGCAGCGGCAGACGACCCACGGCCGCCTCCGGCTTCGCCACCACGCCTTCCAGCAGCACCCTCAGGTGCTCCGCCATCCGGCGCACCGTCGTCGCATCGAACAGGTCGGTGCTGTACTCCACTGCTCCACTCAAGCCCTGCGGCGTCTCCGTGAAGAAGACGCTCACGTCGAACTTCGACGTGCGGATCTCCAGCTCCAGCGGCTTCATCGTCAGGCCGGGGAGCCGCGCCTCTCCTTCAGGCATGTTCTGCAACGCCAACAGCGTCTGGAAGAGCGGCGCGTGGCTCAGGCTGCGTTCCGGGTGCAGCGCTTCCACCAGCTTCTCGAACGGGACCTCCTGGTGCTCGTAGGCCTCCAGCACCGTGCCCCGGACCTGCTTCAGCAGCTCACGGAAGGATGCCTCCCCGTCCACCTGCGCACGCAGCACCAGCGTGTTGACGAAGAAGCCGATGAGCCCTTCCAGCTCCGCGCGTGTGCGCCCCGCGATGGGCGAGCCCACGCTGATGTCCGTCTGCCCCGAGTAGCGCGACAGCAGCGCCTGCCACCCGGCCAGCAGCACCATGTACAGCGATGCACCCTCGCGGTGCGCCAGCTCCCGCAGCGCCTGGGCCAGCGACGACGGCAGCAGGAAGGAATGCACGGCTCCGGCGTTGCCTCGCACCGCCGGGCGCGGACGGTCCGTCGGCAGCTCCAGCACCGGCGGCGCTCCCGCGAGCTTCCCTCGCCAGAAGTCCACTTCCTTCTGGAGCGTCTCTCCCTGCAACCAGCCTCGCTGCCACGCCGCGTACCCCGCGTACTGCAGGGGCAGCTCTGGCAACGGCGACGGACGCCCTTCCGTGAAGGCCGCGTACAGCGCTCCCACCTCGCGGATCAACACGCCCAGAGACCAGCCGTCCGACACGATGTGGTGCATCGTGATGAGCAGCACGTGCTCGGTGTTCTCCAGCCGCAACAGGCTGGCCCGGATGAGCGGTCCCTTGTTCAGGTCGAAGGGCTCCGCCAGCTCCAACCCGAGCCTGCGCCGGACCTCTTCCTCCCACTGCTCGCGGGTGACCCCCTCCAGGTCGACGTCCGCCAACGGCAGGCGCGCATGCGGATGGATGCGCTGCACGGCCTGACCTTCGTGCTGCTCGAACGTCGTGCGCAGGGATGCGTGACGGCGGACCACTTCGTTCAGGGCTCGCACCAGCGCGCCCCGCTGCAAGGCGCCTTGCAGCCGGACCGCCACCGGGACGTTGTAGAGCGCGCTGCCCGGATCCAGCTGGTCGATGAACCACAGGCGTTGCTGCGCGAACGACAGCGGCGGCGCCTCATCCCTTGCGATGGACTCCAGCGCCGCGGGCAGTGGACGCGTCGCCGTTCCCAGCCGCTCGGCCAGGACCTCCAGGACGGGCGCCTCGAAGAGGACCCTCAGCGAGAGTTCCACTCCCAGCTCCGCGCGGATCCGCGACACCACCTGCGTCGCCAGCAGTGAGTGACCACCGAGCGAGAAGAAGTTGTCCTTCACGCCCACCCTGGGCACCCGCAGGACCTCCGCCCAGATGGCCGCCAGCTTCTGCTCCGCCTCCGTGCGGGGTGGCTCATAAGCAGTGCCTGCCTCGTGCGCGTCCAGCGCCGCGAGGGCCTTGCGGTCCACCTTGCCGTTGGCCGTGAGCGGCAGCACGTCCAGCACGCCCATGGACGACGGCACCATGTACTCGGGCAGCCGCTGCCGCAGCTCCAGCTCCACCGCCTTCGGGTCGATGTTCTGCCCCGGCTTCGCCACGAGCCAGGCGATGAGCCGCTTGTCGCCGCCCACCTCCCGCACCACCACCGCGGCTTCCGCGACGCCCTCCTGCTTCAAGAGCGCTGCTTCCACTTCTCCGAGTTCGATGCGGAAGCCTCGCACCTTCACCTGGAAGTCGGTGCGGCCCAGGAACTCCAGCGTGCCGTCTTCCTTCCAGCGGGCCTTGTCTCCCGTCCGGTACAACCGTGCTCCCGGCTTCGTGCTGAAGGCGTTCGGCACGAAGCGCTCCGCCGTCAGGTCCGCGCGGTTGAGGTAGCCCCATGCGAGGCCTTCGCCTCCCACGTACAACTCTCCCGGCACCCCCACTCCGGCCAGGTCCCCACGCGCATCCAGCACGTACGCCGTCGAGTTCCCGATCGGCTTGCCGATGGGCACCGACGCCGCGAGCGATGAGTCACGCGTCAGCGTGTACGTGGTGGAGAAGGTCGTGTTCTCCGTCGGGCCGTAGCCGTTCACCAGCACCGCGCCTTCCGGCAGGTGCTTCAGGTGTTCGCGCACGCGCGGGGCCGGCAGCACGTCGCCGCCCGCCAGCACTTGCGACACGCTCGCGAGCGCCTCCACCTGGTGCAGCGCCATCTGCTCGTACAGCGCCGCCGTCAGCCACAACGTGCTGATGTGCTCCTGCTTCAGCAGTGAGCCCAGCTCCTCCAGCGTCAGCGCGTGCGGCGGCGCCAGCACCAGCCTCGCTCCGTGCAGCAGCGCGCCCCAGATTTCCAGCGTCGAGGCGTCAAAGGCCACCGGCGCCAGTTGCAGCCAGACCTCTTCCGGCCCGAAGCGCAGGAAGCCATTGCCCACCACCAGTCGGGTGATGCCCCGATGCGGCACGCTCACGCCCTTCGGACGGCCCGTGCTTCCTGACGTGAACATCACGTACGCCAGGTCTTCCGCGCTCACTTCTCCGTCAGGCGCCGTCTGTGGCTGGCGGTTGGCTTCGCTCCATGCCGTGTCGAGCGTCAGCGCCCGGCCCGCGCTCCTGGGCAGCTTCTCCACCAGCGACTGCTGCGTCAGCGTCACTTCAACGCCCGCGTCCTCCAGCAGCAGCGCGATGCGCTCCGCCGGGTAGTTGCGGTCCACCGGCACGTACGCGCCGCCGGCCTTCAGGATGGCCAGGAGGCCCGCCACCATCTCCAGCGAGCGTTCGACGTACACGCCCACCCGAGTGCCGCGCTTCACACCCTGGCCTCGCAGGTGGTGTGCCAGCTGGTTCGCTTTCGTGTCCAGCTCGCCGTACGTCAGCGTCCGCCCGTCCTGCGCCTTGAGCGCCACCGCGCCCGGCGTCTTCCGGGCCTGCTCCGCGAAGAGCAGGTGCACCGGCGTAATGTTCGTGGCCTCCGCCACCGTGCGGTTGCCACTGTCGAGGAGCAACTGCCGCTCCTCCTCGTCCACCATCGGCAGCCGGGACACGGCCTGCTCCGGACGCGAGAGTGCCGCATCCAGGAGGACTCGCAGGTGCTCCACCATCCGGCGCACGGTCGTGGCGTCGAACAGCTCGGTGCTGTACTCGAGCGTTCCCCTCAGCCCTTCGCCCTCCTCCACGAAGAAGACGCTCAGGTCGAACTTCGCGGTGCGGCTTTCCATCATCACCGGCTTGAGCGTCATGCCCGGCAACCCCAGGTCGCCCTGGGGCACGTTCTGGAGCGCCAGCAGCGTCTGGAACAGCGGCGTGTGGCTCAGGCTGCGATCCGGCTGGAGCGCCTCCACCAGCTTTTCGAAGGGAACGTCCTGGTGCTCGTAGGACTCCAGCACCGTGCCTCGGACCTGCTTCAGCAGCTCACGGAAGGACGTCTCTCCGCTCACCCGGGCGCGCAGCACCAGCGTGTTGACGAAGAAGCCGATGAGCCCTTCCAGCTCCGCCCGCGTCCGGCCCGCGATGGGCGAGCCCACGCTGATGTCCTGCTGGCCGCTGTAGCGCGACAGCAGCGTCTGCCACCCGGCCAGCAGCACCATGTACAGCGATGCACCCTCGCGCTGCGCCAGCGCGCGCAGACGCTGCGTCATCGAGGGGGACCACTGGAAGAAGTGCATCGCGCCCGCGTTGCTCCGCACCGCTGGACGCGGACGGTCCGTGGGCAGATCCAGGGCGGAGGGCGCGCCTTCGAGCCGGCCCTTCCAGAAGGCAACCTCGCGCTCGAGCGCGTCCCCCTGAAGCCAGCCGCGCTGCCAGGCCGCGTAATCCGCGTACTGCAAGGGCAGCTCCGGCAGGGCGGAAGGCTGCCCCTGCACGAACGCCGAATACAGCGCGCCCATCTCCCGCACGAGCACGCCCAACGACCAGCCATCCGAGATGGCGTGGTGCATCGTGAGCGCGAGCAGGTGGTCCTGCGCGTCCAGCCGCACCAGCTGCGCGCGGACCAGCGGCCCGCGCAACAGGTCAAAGGGCCGCTGCCCCTGCGCCATCACGCGGCGACGGGCTTCGTCCTCTCGCTGGCCCGCTTCAAGGCCTCGCAGGTCCTCCACCTCCAGCGACATCGCCGACGGCGGATTCACCACCTGCACCGGGGTGCCTTCGTGCGCGGTGAACGTCGTGCGCAGCGCCTCGTGGCGGCGCACCAGCTCATCGAGCGCCCGCTGGAGCACCGCGACGTCCAACCGCCCCTCCAGCCGGACCGCCAGCGGAACGTTGTAGAGCGGGCTGCCCGGCTCCAGCTGATCAATGAACCACAGGCGCTGCTGCGCGAACGACAGCGGCAGGGGCTGCTCGCGCGAGACGGACACCAGCGGCGGGGCAACGGAGCGTGTGGCGCGCTCCAGGCGCAGCGCCAGGGCCTCCAGGGTGGCGGATTCGAACAGCTCCCGCAGGGGCAGCTCCACGCCGAAGACAGCACGGATCCGCGAGGCCACCTGCGTCGCCAGCAGCGAGTGACCGCCCAGCTCGAAGAAGTTGTCCTTCACGCCCACCTGGGGCACGCGCAGCACCTGCGCCCAGATGTCCGCCAGCTTCGCTTCCGTCTCCGTGCGGGGCGCCTCGTGGACCCGCTCCGAGCGCGGAGCCTCTGGCTCCGGCAGCGCCTTGCGGTCCACCTTCCCGTTGGCGCTGAGCGGCAACGCCTCCAGCACCATCAGGATGGCGGGCACCATGTACTCCGGCAACCGCTGCCGCAGGTGTCCCCGGAGCTCCGCCACGTCGAGCGTCCGGCCCGGCCTCGGGACGCCATACCCCACCAAGTGCTTGTCCCCGCCCAGGCCGCGCACCACCACCGCGGCCTCCGCCACGTCCGGGTGCTGGATGAGGGCCGCTTCGATTTCCCCCAGCTCGATGCGGAAGCCACGCACCTTCACCTGGAAGTCGGTGCGGCCCAGGAACTCCAGCGTGCCGTCTTCCTTCCACCGTGCCTTGTCGCCCGTGCGGTACAGCCTCGCGCCGGGCTCCGTGCTGAAGGCGTTGGGCACGAAGCGCTCCGCCGTGAGGTCCGCGCGGTGGAGGTAGCCCCATGCGAGGCCCTCGCCGCCCACGTACAGCTCACCGGGCACGCCCACGCCCGCGGAGGCCCCGTACGCGTCCAGCACGTACGCCGTCGAGTTCCCGATCGGCTTGCCAATGGGCGCGGCGGCCTCGAGCGTCGTCCGCCCCGTCATCGTGTACGTGGTGGAGAAGGTGGTGTTCTCCGTCGGGCCGTACGCGTTCACCAGCACCGCGCCTTCCGGCAGCCGCTGCAGGTGCTCACGTGCGCGCTGCGCCGGCATCACGTCGCCGCCCGTCAGCACCTGCGCCACGCCCGCGAGCGCATCGCCCTGGTGCAGCGCCATCTGCTCGTACAGTGCCGTCGTCAGCCACAGCACGCTGACGCGCTCCTTCTTCACGAGCCCGCCCAGCTCCTCCAGCGTCAGGGCGTGCGGCGGCGCCAGCACCAGCTTCGCCCCGTGCAGCAGCGCGCCCCAGAGTTCCAGCGTCGAGGCATCGAAGGCCACCGGCCCCGTCTGCGACCAGACCGCATCCGGTCCGAAGCGCATGAAGTCGGTGCCCACCACGAGCCGGGTGATGCCCTGGTGTGGAATGCACACGCCCTTCGGGCGGCCCGTGCTTCCCGACGTGAAGATGACGTACGCGAGGTCCAAGCCCCCGATCGCCACGTCCGGCGCCGTCTCCGGATGGCGGGAGAGGCATTCCCACGCCGTGTCCACGCAGAGCGGTGTCCCCGCGCCGGCCGGCAGCTTCTCCAGCAGCGACTGCTGCGTCAGCGTGACTTCAACGCCCGCGTCCTCCAGCAGCAGCGCGATGCGCTCCGCCGGGTAGTTGCGGTCCACCGGCACGTACGCAGCTCCGGCCTTCAGGATGGCCAGCAGCCCCGCCACCATCTCCAGCGAGCGCTCCACGTACACGCCCACCCGCGTGCCGCGCTTCACGCCCAGCTCCCGCAGGTGGTGCGCCAGCTGGTTCGCCTTCGCGTCCAGCTCGCCGTACGTCAGCGTCCGGCCATCCGCGCCCTGCACGACCGCCACCCGGTCTGGCGTCTTCCGCGCCTGCGCCGCGAAGAGCGCGTGTACCGGCTGCTCCCTCGGATACGCCGCCTGCGTCCGGTTCCAGTCCTCGGACAGCAGCCGCTGCTCGGCGGCCCCCAGCATGGGCAGCCGGGCCACGGGACTGCCGGGGTGCGCCACGGCGGCCTCCAGCAGGCCGCGCAGGTGCTCCACCATCCGCGCGACGGTGCCAGCGTGGAAGAGGTCGGTGTCGTACTCCACGTAGCCGCTCAGGCTGCCGTCCGCCTCCGTGAGCTGGAGGAGCAGGTCGAACTTGGCGGTCTGGGTGTCCACCTCCATCGCGTTCAGCTTCAGGCCCTGCACGGCGACCGGGCCGCGCGGCGCGTTCTGCAGCGCGAACATCACCTGGAAGAACGGCGTGCGCCCCGAGTCGCGGTCCGGCTGGAGCGCCTCCACCAGCCGCTCGAAGGGCAGGTCCTGGTGGTCCGTCGCGCCCACCATCGTCTCGCGCACCTGGCGCAGCAGCCCCCGGAAGGACAGCTCCGGCGTGAAGCGCGCGCGCAGCACCAGCGTGTTGACGAACATGCCGATGAGGCCTTCAAGCTCCGAGCGGGTCCGGCCCGCCATCGGAGAACCCACGCTCACGTCGTCCTGCCCGGAGTAGCGCGACAGCAGCGACTGCCAGCCGGCCAGCAACACCATGAACAGCGTCGCGCCCTCCTGCTGCGCCAGCGCCCGGAGCGCGTCCGTCAGCTCACGCGACCACTGGATGGGCGTGCGCGCGCCCCGGAAGCCGCGCGCCGCGGGCCGGGGCTTGTCCGTCGTCAGCTCCAGCGCGGGCGGAGCGCCCGAGAGCTGCTCGCGCCAGTACGCCAGCTGCTTCTCCAGCGCCGCGCCCTGCAACGTGTCCCGCTGCCACGCCGCGTAGTCCGCGTACTGCACGGCCAACTCCGGCAGCGGCGACGGCTGGCCCTGCAGGAACGTGGCGTAGAGCACCGCCACCTCGCGAACGAGAACTCCCAGCGACCAGCCGTCGGAGACGATGTGGTGCATCGCCACCAGGAGCAGGTGATCCGCGTCCGCCAGCTTCACCAGCAGCGCGCGCATCAGCGGGCCCGTGGCGAGGTCGAAGGGGCGCAGCGCCCCTTCCTTCACCCGGCGCCAGGCCTCCGCCTCCCGGCCTTCCGCCGCGAGCGCGCTCACGTCCGTGCGCTCCAGTTCCAGCACGGGCGCGTCCGCGAAGTGCTGCACCGGCCCGCCTTCGCCGCCCTGGAAGGTCGTGCGCAGCGATTCGTGGCGGCGCACCACCTCCCGCAGCGAGCGCTCCAGCACCGCCACGTCCAGCGCGCCCTCCAGCCGCACCGCCACGGGCACGTTGTAGAGCGGGCTGCCCGGGGCCAGCTGATCCATGAACCACAGCCGCTGCTGCGCGAAGGACAGCTCCGCCGGCCGCGAGCGGTCTCTCAGCGGGAAGCCAGCCCGGTTCGCCGCGCCCGGGACCTGCTTCTGCGCGGCCATCTTCTTCAGCAGCTCCGCGCGCTTTTCCGGAGACAGGTTCGCGATTCGCTTCGACAGATCACCGCTGCTGCTCATCGAATTGACTCCGCACTCTGGACGCGACACGGCCCTGAAGGACGCCCGGTAATCCGGACGCATGGCCTTCGGGTCAATGTCGCCAAATGTCGATCACGCGCGGCCTGCCGCTCGTCGCGCGAGCAGCGTGGGGGAGGCCATAAAACCTGCTGTTCACATTATTCGGTCGAACAGCGGCCTGCCATGCGTTCCATGCCGCGCGGCCTGCCTGCTCTCCAGCGGGGCTGGAACAGGCGTGACACATCCCAAGAAAGGGCGAATGAAACAGGCGTTTCAGTCCCCGTCCCAGGATGGACGGGGTTGGTTCCACGCAAGGAAGCTCAGTGACCCGCGGAGCCGGGCGGCTCGACGCGCTCCACCTGCTTCTGGACGGCGGCATCCGACGCCACGTCCGCGCCCAGCTGCAGGTATGTCAGCAGATAGGTGCGCCCCGTCGCCGGCCCCTGGGCCGCCGCAGTGCGGGCCAGCGCGTCGCGCCGGGACTCGAAGGAGGCCAGCGTCTCCTGGAGCGAGCGGCGCGTGTCCTCGCTCTTCTCCACCTTCAGGCGCTCCTGCACCCGCGCGATGTTCGCCTCCACCATGCGCTGGCTCTCCCGGGCGCGGTTCGCCTCGGACAGGTCGGTGAAGGGGCCCGTGCCCTCCACGGACAGCTCCAGCTTCGCGACCTGGCGGCCGCGCTCCCCGGGCGGCACCAGCGTGGACACGCCCTGGCGCTGCGCCATGCCCACGCCCCGGCCGTCGTGCGACTGCACCACGAAGTCCACGCCCTCGGCGCCCTGGGCCAGCCGCACGGCCTCCACGTAGGGCACCGCCGCGAGCAGCACCACCAGCTGCACCTGCTCCTTCTGGCGCAGGCGCTTCACCTCCGCGGCCACGGCCGGCCCCACCGGCAGGCCCCGGACACCCTCGGGCAGCACGGCCGCGCCGTCCGCGCTCGCGGCCGGAGCCTTGGGGTTCGCGGACGCGGGCGACGCGCCGATGACGCCCACCTTCAGCCCGCCCACGGTCGTCACCACCGAGGCGGGAAAGAGCGGCTGCCCCTTCGCGTCCACGAGGTTCACGGACACGAGCTTCAGCTTCGCGCCCTTCGTCTTCTTCTTCAGGAAGTCCACGCCCAGCACGAGGTCGCGCTGGCCCACGGCCATCGCCGCGTAGCCCTGCGCGTCCAGCTGCTCCAGGAGCAGCTCCGCGCGAGGCTTCGCCGTCGCATCCTGGCCGTCCGCCAGGGTCTTGAAGAGCGCGTTGCCCGCGTCCAGTGCGAGCACCGGCACGCCCTTCGCGCGCTCCTGCGTCAGGACCGTCTTTCGTCTGGCCAGACCGCCAGACGGGTTGTGGCGTCAACCACAGGGGGCGATTTCGCCCCCGTTGTCTCCCGTGAAGAGCAGCACGAGCTGCTTCGGCGCGGCCCCCGCCACGAAGGGCAGGAGCAGGAGGAGCGCCAGGGCGGCGAGCCGGGGGGCGCGGGGGCTCACTTCTTCCCCTTCTTCGGAGCGGGCGCGGCCTTCTTGTCCAGCTCCGCCAGCTTCGTCTTCGCCGTCTTGGCCGCGTCCGACTTGGGGTAGCTCTTCACCAGCTCCTCCAGCGCGAGCTTCGACTCCTCCTTCATCTTCAGCTTCTGGAAGCAGTCGGAGGAGCGCAGGTACGCGTCCGGCGCGGACGCCGTCTTCGCGTGGTCCTGCACCACCTTGCCGTACTCGAAGAGGGCCTCGCGGCACTTGGACTCGGTGAAGTACGTCTCGCCCAGGCCGAAGTGCGCCTCGCCCACGAGCGCGTCCTTGGGCCACTTCTTCATGAACTCGTTGTAGAGCTGGCGCGCGACCAGCGCGTCGCCGGCCTTCGCCTTCTCCTGCGCGAGCGTGAGGAACTCCTTCTTGTCCGTGGGGCGCTGGAGCTCCTCGGCCTTCTTCTTGGCCTCGGCCTCCTTCACCGCCTCCGTTCCCTGGAGCGCCAGCAGCCGCTGGTTCGTCTCCTCCGTGCTCTTGCCGAGCGCGGCCTCCAGCTCGGCGATCTTGTAGAGGTACGTCTCCACCTGGCCGCGCAGCTGCGCCAGGTCCTCCACCGTCTTCTGGAACTGCACGCCGATGTCCGCGTCCTTGCGGCGCGCGGCGGTGTCCAGGCTCTGCAGCGCCTGGGTCACCTGGGCGATCTTCTCGTCGATCTTCGGCTGGGTGGCGGCGAGCTGGTCGCGCGCCTCCTTCAGCTCCGTGGCCATCCGGGCGTTGTCCGAGCCCAGCCGGTCCACCTTGGCTTCAAGGGCACGGCCGCGGTCGGCGGGGTAGAAACAGCCGGGAACGGCGGCGGTCAACAGGGCGAAGAGCACGAGCCTGCGCATGGGCCGGGCATCCTAGGTCCAAAGCGCCCCGCGCGCCGCTTCTGTTTCGGCGGACAGGCGAGCCACCCCCTGCCCCCTTCAGCGCGCCCCTTCCGCCTCCAGCCGCTCCACGGCCCGGGCGCAGGCCACCCGGAGCCGGGGCAGGTTGAGGAAGAAGGGCACCGGCCGCGCCCGTCCTGACTCCACCGCCCGCAGGGCCCGGCGGTAGGCCTCCAGCGCCGCGCCGGGCTGGCCGCACTGCTCCAACAGCAAGCCCAGCAGGTAGCGCGCGGCGACGTGGTCTGGATCCAGGTCCAGGCACCGGCGCAGGTCGCGCTCGGAGCGCTCATCGGGGACGCCCGTGGAGGCCCCGTCGAGCACGCACGAGAACAGCCAGTCCGCCATCGCGGTCTCGTCCGGAGGCACGGGCACGTCCGGCTTCGGCGCGGTGGAGTCCCGCTTCGGCCGGGGTGCCTCCACGGCCGGGGCGTCCTCGCGCACGTAGAAGAAGGCGTGCTCGCTGGGCAGGAGCCGCAGCTCCGGAGGCACCTGGAGCAGGGGCTCCGCGGCGGACAGCACCAGCACGCCACCGGGCGCGAGCCTTTCGCTCAGGCTCCGCACGGTGCGCTGGAAGGCGTCCGGGGTGAAGTAGATGAGGACGTTGCGGCAGAAGATGACGTCGAACCCGCCGCCCCCGGGGGCCTCCGGATAGGGGGCCTCCATCAGGTTGTGGCGCCGGAACTCCGCCTGCGCGCGCAGCGAGCCCACCAGCGCGTGGCGCCGGCCCCTGGGTTCGAAGTAGCGCGCGCGCGGCCCCTCCGGCACGCGCCGGAGCGCCTCGGCCGGAAAGCTCAGCTCGCGCGCCCGGGTGAGCACCTGTTCGGAGATGTCCGTGCCCAGCACGCGGCTGGCAGGGTCCGCGCCCTCCTGCGCCATCATCAGCAGCAGCGTGGCGACCTCCTCCCCCGCCGCGCAGCCCGCGCTCCACACGCGCAGCGGCGTCTTCGAGCGCTGCACCCGGGGCGACAGCACGTGCTCGCGGAAGGCGGCGAGCTGCACCTCGTCCCGGAACACCTCCGACGTGTGCACCGCCACCGCGTCCACCAGCCGGGCCAGGTCCGCCGCTCCCGACGGGGAGCGCAGGTGCGCCGCCAGCTGCGCCGGGCCTCCGCCGTGTCCCAGCGCCTCCAGCCGCGCGTCCAGCCGCCGCCGCTGGGCCCCGCTCAGCGCCATGCCCGTGTGCGCCTGAAGCCAGGCGTGGACGGGAGCCCAGCGCTCGGAGGAGGACGTCATCGCGCGCGGTCAGCGGCTGACGGCCAACGACTCTCCGCGCGCCAGCCGCGCCAGGGTGGCCGCGACGTCATCGCCGTGGATGAGGTGGTCCACTGCCTTGCGCTCCACCGCCGCGCCCGGCATGCCGAACACCACGCAGGACTCCTCGTTCTGCGCCAGCGCCAGCCCACCGGCCTGCTTGATGGCCAGGAGCCCGTCCGCCCCGTCCGCGCCCATGCCGGTGAGCACCACGCCCACCGCGCGCCGGCCGTAGGCCTTCGCCACGCTCTCCAGCAGCACGGTGCCGCTGGGCATGTGCCCGTCGCGCTCCACGCCGGCCTTGAGCGCCACGCGCCCGCGCACGGGCACGACCATGTGCTGATCCGGCGGCGCCACCAGCACCAGCCCCGGCGTCAGCGTGTCCCCGTCCCCGGCCAGCCGCACCTTGAGCTTGCTCGCGTTGGCGAGCCAGCTGGCCAGCGACTCCGAGAAGGCGGCGTTGATGTGCTGGACGATGACGATGGGCGCCGGGAAGTCCGCCGGCAGCTCCGACAGCATCCGGTAGAGCACCTGCGGACCGCCCGTGCTGGCGGCCACCGCGACGATGCCCATGGAGGCGGCGGGCAGCACCGGGACGGGCGGATGCGGCACCCCGGGCGCGCCACGCTTCTGGCCGCGCACGTGGCGGATGACGCGCACGGAGGAGATGAGCTTCACCTCCTTGGTGAGGTTCCACGCCTCCGGCCCCGCGTCGATGGAGGGCTTGATCTGCAGCGCCAGCGCGCCCAGCTCCAGCGCGCGGTAGGTGAGCGCGGGGGCCTGCGAGCGTGGATCACCCGTCAGCACCAGGATGGGGGTGGGGACCTCGGCCATGATGTGTTCCACGGCCGTGAGCCCATCCATCACGGGCATGTCCACGTCCATGGTGATGACGTGGGGACGCAGCTCCTTCGTGAGGGCAACGGCCTCCTGGCCGTTCGCGGCGGTGCCAACGACCTGGATGTCCGGGTCGTCGCTCAACGCCGCGCTGATGAGCTGGCGGCAGATGACCGAGTCATCGACCACCAGCACCGATACTTTCTTGCCCATGACCGTTCAATACCCCGTACGCGCCGCGGGAGTATAGCAATGCGAGGGGCTCCCGGGCGTCTCCGGGCATCTCCCAGCATCTGGGAACTTTCAGGCCAGCAGCCGCCCCACGACGTCCACCAGGTCCTGCCGGACGAGGTCGCCCTTGGTGATGTAGCCGTCCGCCCCGGCCGCCAGCCCACGCGCCCGGTCCGCCTCCCCTCCCCGGGTGGTGAGGATGACGACGGGCAGGCGGCCCCGGGCAGGGTCGGCCTTCAGGCGCCGGGTGAGCTCCACGCCGTCCATCTCCGGCATCTCCAGGTCGGTGACGACCAGCTCCACCGGAGGGCCCTCCTGGCCCAGCAGGTCCAGCGCCGAGGGGCCGTCCGCCGCCCGGAGGGTGTCGTACCCCACCGCCTCCAGCAGGTTGGCCACCAGCTCGCGGGTGAGGGGCGAGTCGTCCACCACGAGGATGCGGCGCCGGCGCGGCGCCGGCGCGCGCAACGGCGGCCGGGCGAGCTTCAGCGGCGCGATGCCGTGCACCCCCGCCGCCAGCGCGGCCGCGGACAGCACCATGGCCAGCCGCCCGTCCGCGAGCGACGTGGCGCCGGTGAGGTGCGTGAAGCGCGCGAGGATGCCCTTCAGCGGGAGGATGGCCTGGACGCGCTCCTCCAACACCCGGTCCACCGCCAGTGCGGCCTCCATGCCCTGACCCTTCACCACCAGCACCAGCTCCCCCTCCCGGGCGGGGCGCTCGGTGGCGTGCCCCAGCAGGGACGCCAGCGTCGCGAAGGGCAGCACGCGGCCCTCCATGCGCAGGGTGGGACGGCCGGCGACCTCTCCCACCTCGGAGGCGTCCACCTTGAGGGCGCGGGAGACGTGGACGGCGCTGAGGGCGAGCGTCTCGTCGAAGACCTGGACGAAGAGCAGGGGCGCCACGGTGAGGGACACCGGGACGCGCAGGGTGAAGATGGTGCCCCAGCCGGGCGCGGACTCCACGCCCACGTCGCCGCCCAGGGCCTGGAGGGCGGTCCGCACGGCATCCAGTCCCACGCCCCGACCTGACAGGTCGGTCACCACCTCGCGCGAGGTGAAGCCGGGCAGGAAGACGAGGTCGCGCGCGGCGGCGTCGGACAGGGCGTTGGCGGCGGGTTCGTCCAGCATGCCCCGGCGCACGGCCACGCGCCGCAGGAGCGCCGGGTCCATGCCCGCGCCGTCGTCCTCCACGCGCAGGACGATGCGGCTGCCCTCGCGGGCGGCGCGCAGGGTGAGGCAGCCCCGGGGGTGCTTGCCGGAGGCGACGCGGTCCACGCGCGTCTCCAGGCCGTGGTCCAGCGCGTTGCGGACCAGGTGCATGAGGGGTTCGCGCAGGGCCTCCACGACGGAGCGGTCCGCGCGGGTGTCCTCGCCGTCCACGACGAGCTCCACCTCCTTGCCCAGCTCCCGCGCGAGGTCGCGGACCATGCGGGGGTAGGGTTCGAAGAGGACGGAGAGGGGCAGCATGCGCAGGCCCTGGATCTCCTCCGACACCTGGCTCAGGTCGCGCAGCTCCGCGTTGGCGAGCAGCTTGGCCTCGCGGTGCAGGGTGGCGGCGACTTCCTTGGCGCGGCCCAGCCGTTCGGCGAGCGCGACGCCCGCGGGGCCCAGGTCCTCCGCGGCGCGGGCCAGTTCGCTCAGCTCGCGCACGAGCTCCAGGCGGCGCGCGGTGGCCAGCTCGCGGCGGCGGGCCACCTGGCCCAGGTTGGTGACCGCACTGGTGAGCATGTCCAGGCTGGCCACGCCGATGCGCACGGCCGTGTCCATGCGGACGTCACCGGTGCGCACCGTGCCGGGGCCGGCCTTCGGCGTGGCGCTGGCGGGCGGGCGCGAGCGCGCGGTGTCGACCATGCGCGCGCCGGGCGATGGGCTGGGGGACGCGGTGAGGTGCGCGTTCGAGGATGCGCCCGTCGCGGGGCCCACGAGGTGCGCGCCTCCCGTGCTTCCGGCGGCACTGCCAATGTGAGAGCCCGCGCTTCCGGAAGTGGGCGCCACGAGGTGCGGGTTTCCGGTCGCAGGCGCCACGAGCTGCGAGCCTCCCGCGCCACCCGAGGCGGAGCCCCCTGGGTGCGCACCGTGCGCGCCCGATGCGGCTCCTGTGGCGTGACCAGGACCGAAGCTTCCATGCGCTGCGCCCGGTGCGACTCCGGGGCCGGGGTGCATGGAGTGCGCGCCCGATGCGGATCCAGCGATGTGGCCAGAAGGGGAGTTTCCGAGCGCGGCACTCGACGCCGCTCCGTGGCCTGGATGGAGGTGCGAACCCGATGAGGATCCAGCGGCGTGGCCAGGACCTGGGCCTCCGTGCGCAGCGCCCGGTGCCGTTCCGTGGCCTGGATGGACGTACGAGCCCGACGCGGCTCCAGCGGCATGGCCAGGAGGGGAGCTTCCGAGCGCGCCCCCGTCGCCGTGGCCTCCCGCCGAAGTCCCGGACGGATCCGCGCGGAGGGCCGTCGCGAGGAACTGAGATGCGGCGGTTGCCGGGGATGCGCCTCCTGCCGGCGCGTCCGGGCGCGTGGCCGGCACGCCCCAGTGCGCGGGGACCACCACGGGCCCTGACGGCTCCCGGCGGTCCGTCACGATGAGGTGCGACGCGCCCGCCGTCCCCTCCCCCTTCGCGACCCGGCCGCCTTCGTCCAGACGGGAGGCTCCCGGCGGACGCGCGGACTCCACGACGACCTGCTGCTGCAGCGTCGCCACCAGCGTCTCCACCGCCAGCAGCGGCTCCCCCGCCTGGAGCGCGCCCGACAGCGCGAGCACCGTGTCCGCCGTGGCGAGCAGCGCGTCGGTGGACTCCGACGACAGGCGGTAGCGCTGCGGCTCCGCGCACCGGACCAGCTCCTCCATCTCGTGCGCGAGCGTGTTGATCTCACTGAAGCCCATCATCCGGGCCTCGCCCTTGAGCCCGTGCAGCTCGCGCAGCACCCGCTGCCCGGCCTCCAGGTTGCCCCCGGACTCCAGCTCCATCAGGGAGCGGTTGATGCGCTCCAGACGGACCGTGACCAGGTCGCGGAACTGCTTGAGGAGCCGTTCGCTGGGGTTCACCCGCCGCCCCCCTTGCGCAGGGTCGCCTGGTGGATCTGGAAGCGCTCCACCACCCCACGCAGGTCCTGCGCCAGCCCCAGCAGATCGCCATTCGCCGCGCCCACCTGCTTCGTCGCGTTGAGGCTCTGCTGCGTGATGCGCAGGATGTCCGCCATCGTGTCCGCGAGCTGATCCGTGCCCGCCTGCTGCTGCTGCGTGGACCGGGAGATGATCCGCACCGCGTCCGACGTCTGCCCCGCCAGGCTGACAATCTGCCGGAGCGACTCGGACACCTGCTCCGCGAGCGCCGTCCCCGTCTCCACCGCGCGCACTCCGCCGCCCGTCACCGTCACCGTCGCGGAGGAGGCCTCGCGCACCTCCTCGATGAGCCCCTCGATCTCCTTGGTGGACTCCAGCACGTTCTCCGCCAGCCGGCGCATCTCCGCCGCCACCAGCGAGAAGCCCCGCCCCACCTCGCCCGCCTTCGTCCCCTCCAGCTCCGCGTTGAGCGCCAGCAGGTCCGACTTGTCCGCGACGCCGTTGATGAACTCGACGATCTTCCCGATCTGCTGCACGCGCTTGTTGAGCCGCGCCACCGCCGCACCAATGGCCTGGTTGTCCTGGCGCATGCGCGACATGGCCCCCAGGAACGACTCCGCGCTGCGCTGTCCGCCCTGGGCCGCCGCCAGCGTGCGCTGGGCAATCTCCGCCACCGAGCTCGCGTTCTCCGCGATCTGCTTCGCCGAGCGCGCCAGCTCCTCCGTGGTGGCGCTCGTCTCGTCCAGGCTGCTGGCCTGCTCCGCGGCGCCCGCCTCGTAGCGCCCGGAGGTGCTGAGGATCTCCTCCGTGGTGGCCGAAATCTGCGAGCCCGCGCGCTGCAGCTCCGCGAGCACGTCCGCCAGGTGCGTGCGCATCGTGGTGAAGGCCGCGGACACCGCCCACACCTCGTCCTCCGCGGGCACCAGCCGGGGGCTGGCCAGGTCGCCCGCGGCGATGCGGCGCGCCTCGCCGGACAGCTCCCGCATGGGCCGCCCCAGCAGCGTCCCGCCCAGGTACGCCGTGGCGAGCGCCAGGCCGAACACCACCGCGCACAACAGCGCGCTGGACGTGAACGCGTCCAGCCGCAGCGCGTCCACCAGCACGCCCTGCGCGTCCGGGCTGCCCGCGTCCATCAGCCGATGGAAGAGCCGGTCCGTCAGCGCCGTGACGACCTGCGCGCACATCACCGCGGGCGTCACCACGCAGATGGCGGTGAAGGCCACCAGCCGCGCGCGGATGCGCGAGCGCCGGGGCAGCGCGGCGATGACCTGCGCATGCGTCAGCCCCTGCTCAGCCACCCACAGCACGCCACGCCGCGCCCTCAACGTGACCAGCCCGTACACGAGCAGCGACGTGAGCGGGCCGAACAGCGCCCCCAGCCCCGCGACCCGCAGGGTGGTGTCCCCCGGCAGCTCCATCCCCGACCAGAGCGCCACCGCCACCACGCCCGTGGTGAGCCCCCACAGGCCCAGCGAGCGGAAGAACGCCTCGCCCGGCGCGCGCGCCACCTCGCCCACCGCCATCGCCAGGTGCTCGGGCGTGGGCGGCAGCGCTCCGCGCTCCAGGGCCCGCAGCCGGGGGAAGCGGCGCAGGGACACGCCCACGCCCAGGAGCATGTGCAGCGCGCTCACGCCCACCACCAGGATGACGAGCTTGCCCAGCTGAGCCACCAGCTCACCGCCCACCACGAGCGACGCGAAGTGCAGCCCCAGCGTGGAGCCCACCAGGTTCGCCAGCGGGATGGGGACCATCAGCTGCCGGCTGAAGGCGGCCCGCCGGGAGCTCACGCGCGAAGGGGAGGCCATGTCACCCACCTCCCAGCGCGGGGGGCGAACCGGGAGCCCCGGTGGTTTCGCCAGCGGGCGGCTCGACGTGGAAGCGCTGCACCACGTGTTGCAGGTCCGCCGCCAGGGCGGACAGGTCCGCGTTGGCCGCCACCATCTGCTTGGTGGCCGCGGCGTTCTGCTCGGTGACGCGCAGGATGTCGCCCATGGCCGCCGCGAGCTGATCCGTGCCCGTCTGCTGCTGCAGCGTCGCCAGCGAGATGCTGCGCACCGCGTGCGACGTCTGCCGCGCCAGCTCCAGGATGAGCCCCAGGCTGTCGTCCACCTGCGCCGCCAGCAGCGTGCCCAGCTCCGTCGTCTTCAGGCCCGCCTCCGTGGCCATCACCGCGCCGTTGGTCGCGTCGCGGATCTCCCCGATGAGGCCTTCAATCTCCTTCGTGGAGCGGATGACGTTCTCCGCCAGCCGGCGCATCTCCGCCGCCACCAGCGAGAAGCCCCGCCCCACCTCACCGGCCTTGGTGCCCTCCAGCTCCGCGTTGAGCGCCAGCAGGTCGGACTTGTCGGCGATCTCGTTGATGAACTCCACCACCTTGCCAATCTGCTGCACGCGCTTGTTGAGGCGCACCACCGCGTCCGCGATGGCCTCGTTGTCCTCCTTCATGCGATGCATGGCGCCCAGGAAGGCGGTGGCGCCGCGCTGGCCGGACTGCGCCGCGCCGAAGGTCGTCTCCGCGATGGCGGACACGGACTCCGCGTTGTCGGCGATCTGCTGCGCGGACCGGGCCAGTTCCTCCGTGGTGGCGCTGGTGGCGTTGAGCGCGCCCGCCTGCTCGTCCGCGCCCACCCCCTGCTCCGTGCTGGTGGCCACCAGCTGCTCCGTGGTGGAGGAGATCTGGATGCCCGCCCGCTTGAGCTGCGACAGGGCCTGCACCAGCTGCACCTGCATCTGGGTGAAGGCCGCGGAGGTGGCCCACACCTCGTCCTCGGCGTGGATGACGCGCGGGGGCCGCACCTCGCCGCGCGCGATGCGCGTCGCGTCCTCGGTGATGGCGCGCAGGGGCTCCGACAGCGCTGTGCCCGCGAGCGCCGCGGTGCCCAGGATGAGCAGCGTGACGAGCCCCGCGATGAGCCCCAGCGGCGGGCCCTCTCCCTCGCGCGCCCGGGCCATCACCTCCGCCCGCTCCGCCGGCGTGGTGGCCTGGGCCCACTCATCCACCACCGTCACCGTGCGCGTGAAGGCCACGTCCAGGATGAAGAGGGAGGGGCTCAGGACCGCGATGGCGGTGAACACCACCAGCCGGCGGCGGATGTGCATGCGCCGGGGCGGCAGCGCGGCCAGCACCTCCAGCGGCGACGGCCCCAGTTCCACCAGCCGTGCCAGCGTGGCCCGCGCGCGGCGCACGACCATCAGGTAGACGAGCATCGCGCTCAAGGGGCCGATGGACAGCCCCAGCACCGTCACCCGCAGGCCCTCCGTCCACGGCACGTGCGCAAGCGTGGGGAAGGCCAGCGCCACCGTCAGCGTGCCGCCCAGCCAGCCCTGCATCACGAACCAGAAGCTGCGGCCGGGGATGGCCGCCACCTCCTGGATCGCCACCAGCAGGTGCTCCGACGTGAGGGGCAGCTTTCCCTCGCCCAGCGCGAACAGCGTGCGCAGGGCTCGCGTGTCGCGCGCGAACCCCACGCTGATGAACAGCGCGAGCGCGCAGAACATCAGCCACGTCAGCGGCGTGCGGCCGGCCTCCGGCAGCGTGTGCGACAGGTGGATGTGGAGGAACGCGACCCCCACGCCCAGGCAGCTGCCCGGGATGCGCGGCCGCGTCGTCCAGCGGCCCAGCGCGCGAAGCTCCGGCGGCGGCGTCATGCGCCCTCCCCGGCCAGGCCCAGCAGGTAGCGCTGGAAGGACTCCAGGCGCAAGAGCGGCCAGAGCACCCCGCGCGTGATGACGAAGCCGCGCAGGCTTCCCCCGGAGGCCCCCGCCACCACCGGCGAGGGCGGCAGCACCGACAGCACCTCCGAGTCGATCTCCAGCCCGTCCACGCCCACCGTTCCCCCGGTGGCCGTCACGAGCACGCGCTGGGCACCGCCGGCGCCCTGGAAGGCCCGGTGGGCGGACACCATGGAGGTGTCCGGCCCTGCGATGGAGGCCACCTCGCCCGCCTCGAAGGCGATGCGGTGCGGCCCCACGTGGCACAGGAGCGTCCCCTCGACCCGGCCCGCGGGAAGCATGGGGCTAGCCGCCCTGGCTGAGGTGGTCGAAGAGGCCTTCCGGGTCGATGACGGCCACGTCGCGCGAGCCGCTCTTCACGGGGCCGCGCAGGTGGACGTGCACGCCGGAAGGGCCCAGGGGCTCCAGCGGTCCCATCAGGGCGGACACGCCGGCGACGTTGCTGGCGGTGAGGGCCAGCGTGCCGCGGGACAGCCGCACCAGGACGGCGCGGCGGGACCCGGCGGTGACCCCGCCCACCAGCAGGCTCATGTCCACGACGGGGATGACTTCCCCCCGGTGCGCGAACACACCCAGCAGGTGGGGCGGGGAACCCGGTACCCGCGTCAGCTCGGGGAAGGTGACGACCTCCGCCGCGGCTTCCGCGGGCACCGCGTACCAACTGCTTCCACACGCGAAGACCAGGTAGGACTGTCGCGTCGTTTCCGACTCTAGGGCGGCCATGCGCCCCAGAGCCTACCCCAGAACTAGCGCTGGAACTCCACGCGGCGGTTCTCCGCCCAGCCTTCCTCGGTGGCCGCGCTGGACACCGGGCGGGTCTCACCATAGCCCACCGTGGACAGCCGGTTGGCCGGCACGCCCAGGTCGGTCAGGTAGCGCTTCACGGCCGCGGCGCGGCGGTTGGACAGCTGGAGGTTGTACTCCTCCGTGCCGCGCTCGTCCGCGTGGCCGCCCAGGGTGATCTTGCCCTGGCTGGCCTTGATGCAGGCCGCCAGCTCGCCCAGGCGCGACTGCGCGCTGGAGTCCAGGGTGGACTCGTTGAAGCCGAAGCGCACCGGCGAGTAGTCGCACTTGGAGCTGGCGTCCGCCGTCACGCACTTGCCGGACTGGCACTCCTGGCCCTCACCGCAGTCGGTGCTGGCGGTGCAGGTGTCCTTGGGGGCCTGGCAGCGGCCGGCCTGGCACTTGCCACCGTTGCACGCGGAGTCGTCCTTGCACTGGGCCTCGGCGCACTTGCCGGCCTCGCAGATGCGGCCGGTGCCACAGGCCGTGTCCGTGGTGCACTCGGGCGGCTTGGGCGCGCACTTGTTGGCCTGGCAGGTGAAGCCCTCACGGCAGTTCGCGTCCGTCGCGCACTCCTGGCACTGGCCCTGGACGCAGACCTCGCCCTTCTCCTGGCACTGCTCGTCGTTGTTGCACTTGGGGTAGGTGGGCGGGCACCCGGTCATCACGGCCACGGCGAGGGCCAACCCGGCCCAAAGCGAAATCCGACGCATCATTCCTCCGACAGCAACCACGGGAAAAGAGAGGCCCACAGGGGATGGGCCCAGGCCTGTCGCGTGTAGTCGGACCCACCGGGGAGAGTCAAAAGATTTGTCTTTTCCCGAGCCTTGGGGGCAGCACGAGACCCTTGAAGCCCCGATTATTTCCGTGAGAGTGTGAGCGGTTTGCCCATGCCCGCCGCCGTCCTCATCGTCGATGACGAAAAAAACATCCTCCTCACCCTGAGTCAGTCGCTTCAGCTGGCCGGCTACCGCACGGAGCTCGCCAGCAGCGGGCAGGTGGCGCTGGACGTGGTGAGCGCGCGCCCCGTGGACGCGGTGTTGATGGACGTGAAGATGCCGGACATGGACGGCCTCACGGTGCTCTCGAAGCTCACGGCCCTCAAGCCGGACCTGCCCGTCATCATGATGTCGGGCCACGGCACCATCGACACCGCGGTGAAGGCGACGCAGCTGGGGGCGCGAGACTTCCTGGAGAAGCCCCTGGCGCGCGACCGGCTGCTGGTGGCGCTGCGCAACGCGCTCAAGCACCAGGCGGCGATGGAGGAGCTGCAGGAGCTGCGTGCGCAGCTGGGCCGCTTCGACATGGTGGGCGGCGGCCCCGCCATGCAGCGCATCTTCTCCCTCATCCAGCGGACCGCGCCCAGCGAGGGGCGCGTCCTCATCACGGGTGAGAACGGCACCGGCAAGGAGCTCATCGCGCGGGCGCTGCACCAGAACTCCAAGCGCAAGGCCGGCCCGTTCGTGAAGCTCAACTGCGCCGCGGTGCCGCACGACCTCATCGAGAGCGAGCTGTTCGGCCACGAGAAGGGCGCCTTCACCGGCGCGGTGAGCGTGCGGCGCGGCAAGTTCGAGCTGGCGCACGAGGGCACCCTCTTCCTGGACGAGATTGGCGACATGCCGGCCGCCATGCAGTCGAAGCTGCTGCGCGTGCTCCAGGAGGGAGAGCTGGAGCGCGTGGGCGGCGCGGAGACGCTCAAGGTGGACGTGCGCGTCATCGCCGCGACGAACAAGAATCTAGAGAAGGAGATCGCCGCGGGGCGCTTCCGCGAGGACCTCTACTACCGCATCAACGTCGTGCAGATTCACTCCCCGCCGCTGCGCGAGCGCCGCGAGGACCTTCCGGACCTCATCGACACCTTCCTGCGCGAGGCCTGCGCGAAGAACGGGCGGCGGCCGCTGGCGCTGTCGCCGGACGCGCTCGCGGTGATGAGCGCGTATGACTACCCGGGCAACGTGCGCGAGCTGCGCAACCTGGTGGAGCGGCTGGCCATCCTGTGCGAGGGGCCCGTCGTCTCGCGCACGGACGCGCTGGAGCTGCTGCCCCGGGGCCGTCCCCTGCCCCCCATGCCCGAGCCCACCGTGGGTGGTGACGTGCCCGCCGCGCCGTCAGTGGTCGTGTCGGCCCCCGCCGCCGGGCCCGTCACCGAGCCTGCTGCCGCGAATCCGGGCGGATGGAGGCCGCGCGTGGATCAGACCTTCCGCGAGCAGGTGGAGGACGCGGAGCGGGAGATCATCCAGCGGGTGCTCGCCCACACGCACGACAACGTGACGGAGGCCGCGCGGATCCTCGACCTGGAGCGGGGCCACTTCTACAAGAAGATGAAGGCCCTGGGCCTGCGCCGCGGCCAGTCCGAGGCCTGAGTCCCGGCCTCAGAACTGGCCCATGAGCCCGCCCACGACGGCGCCCTGCTTCGACATGCCGAGCACGGGCGTGACCTGGGCGCCCGGGAGGCTCGGGGTCGAAGGAGGCCACGCGTCCGCGGCGTCCCCACCCTGGGACAGCCCGTAGCCCAGGAACGAGCCCACGAAGGGCATCACCACCAGCCCGATGACGCCCACGGAGCGCAGGGCGCTGTCGTCGCTGAGGGTGAGCAGGGCGGAGGGCACGGCCCCCAGGGTGGCCCCCAGCAGGGTGAGGCCGTAGCTTCCCTGCCCTCCCGACATGTTTCCGGCGAAGTAGATGGGAAGCGAGGTCCCGATGGCCGCCCCCAGCCCCACGGGGACGAGGCTCATCGCGGAGCCCGGGCAGCCCAGCGCATCACACCGGCGGTCCAGCCCGACGCCGACGAACAGGCCCGTCAGGGCGCCGCTCACGAACCCGGCGCTCCCCATCAGCGTTCCCAGGGCGAGGTGCTTGCCCACCCGATAGTCGGACGAAGCCCTCGCGGTGGCGGAGACGGTCGTGGGGGCGAAGGGTGGCTCCGGCGCCATGCCGGGAGGCGTCAGGAGGTTCAGCGACTCCGGGTCACGTGAGGCAGGACCGCCCTGGGCCCGCGCGACTTCGGGGCTCAACGCCAGCCACAGCAGCAGAAGAACCCCTGGGTATCGACGCATCACTGCCCCCTGCCGGGTGGGCCCCCCCCGGCGGCCCGGGACGGTATCAGCGCGTGAGACCTCCCCCTGGGGCCGCCGGCCACGCCGCGCCTCCCTGCCATCCAACACACGCTTGCATCCGACCCGGGGCCCGTTGCGTCGCGCGTTGACGGCCCCGGGACGCGTCTGGTCTATTCGTCCCACGGGTGCCGAGGGGCGCCCGCCGCCCGGAAAGACGACGTCACCCTCGCTTCACCCGCTGTCGCCAGACTCCCGATGCAGTCCTTCCACGGTCCCCCAACGGGTGAGGGCCAGCACCGAAGGATTCGTCATGGGAACCGGCAGCACCCTCCCCGTCACGCTTCATGAATACAAGGTCCGCGCGTCCCTGCTCATCAAGGACCTGGACTCGTTCGACACCGCCCGCGCCACGCGCGCCGCGGAACGGATGCGCGCCCTGCCCTTCTTCGCGGCCCTGCCCCTGGGCGAGGTGCTCGCGCGCCGGGACACCGTGCAGCACAAGCACGGGCTCGCCGTCATCGCGCGGGAAGCCGGCCATGCCACCTGGACCGACTTGAAGCAGGCCCTGGAGGACGGTGCGCGGGGGCTGGACACGCGCGCCTTCTTCCAGAAGGTCCAGGCCGTGTTCCTCAACCGGTGGTTCTCCAGCTACGAGGAGGCCGCGCGTTCGCTGGAAGCGCAAGGGGGTTTCCTCTTCCCCTTCCGCGCGCAGTGCTTCGTCTGCGAGGCCGACTTCCTCCAGGCGCTGGGCATCGATTCGGGGGACGCGGACTGGGAGCGGATGGGCCGCGACTGGGTGCGCCCTCGCGACCGCGCCGCGAAGGAGCGGCTGGAAGCGAAGCTCGTCGCGCTGGGCTACGGAGGCCACCATGTCCGGTGACGACTCGCGCGCGTCCCGCGCCGAACGCAAGCGCGCGTACAAGGAAGCGGACGTGCCCATGGGCATCTACGCCATCCGCTGCCACGCCAACGGCAAGCTCTTCGTGCACCACGCGCTCAACCTGACCGCGATGTTCAACCGCATCCGGTTCGAGTTCGCCCAGCGCATGCACCGCGTCCCGGAGCTGCAGGCGGACTGGGAGCGCTACGGCGAGGCGGCCTTCTCCTTCGAGGTGCTGGACAAGCTGCCGCCCCGCGAGGAGCCCGGCGGCCCTCCGCCCCTGGAGGAGCTGAAGGTGCTGGAGGAGATGTGGCTGGAGCGCCTGAAGCCCTACGGTGACGCGGGTTACAACGCGCCGCCCAGGACCTGATACGGGGGGTTCAAGCGACCTCCGCGCGGAGGCGAACCGCCGTGCCGGATGCCCCGGCGCGGCGGGACGTGCGAGGATGGCGGCCTCTCATGAGCACGAGCGCCGCCCCCATCCTCGGCATTGACTTCGGGACCACCAACACCGCGGCGGCCTTCTTCGACAAGGCGAACAAGCTGCGCGTGGTGCCCATTGCGGAGAAGAGCCTCACCCTGCCGTCCATCGCGTGGTTCCACGCGGGCGACAAGGCCATCGTCGGCCCCGCGGCGCGGCGGCAGATCATCGACGACCCGCGCCACACCGTCTTCGGCGCCAAGCGCTTCCTGGGCCGCCGCTTCCAGTCCGAATACGTGGCCCGCCACCGCGGCCGCTTCGCCTTCGAACTGGTGGAGGGCCCGGACGGCTACACCGCCGTGCAGGTGTACGGGAAGGTGACGCCGCTCATCGACGTGGCGCACTTCATCCTCAAGCACATCCACACCCTGGCCACGCACGCGGCCGGCATGAAGTTCGAGGAGTGCGTGCTCACCGTGCCCGCGCACGCCAACATCCGCCAGCGCGAGGCCATCCGCCGCGCGGCGGAGAAGGCGGGGCTGCGCGTGCGCGCCATCGTCAACGAGCCCACCGCCGCGGCGCTCTACTACGCCAACCTGCGCAACCCCGAGCAGACGGTGATGGTGTTCGACCTGGGCGGCGGCACCTTCGACGTCACCCTTATGTCCGTGCAGAACCGCGTGGTGAAGGTGCTGGCCACCGGCGGCGACGCGTTCCTCGGCGGCGCCAACTTCGACGAGGCCATCGTCGAGGCGATGGTGGACGACTTCCAGCGGGAGCACGGCATCAACCTGCGGGACAACAAGGTCGTGATGCAGCGGCTGGTCTTCGCCGCCGAGTCCGCGAAGATTGCCCTCTCCAGCGGCGCGTCCGTCCCCATCCGCATCCCCTGCATCACCCAGAAGGACGGCGCCTTCGTGGACTTCAACGTCACGCTCACGCGCGAGCGGATGGAGGCCATGGTGTTCCAGCTCATCGAGCGCACCGCCGCCGCGTGCGACGACGTGCTGGAGAAGGCGGGCCTCAAGCCGGACGCCATCGACGAGCTGGTCATGGTGGGCGGCCAGACGCGCATGCCCGCCATCCGCAAGCGCCTCTCCCACTTCAAGAAGCTGTCGTCGGACAAGGAGGTTCACCCGGAGCTGGGCGTGGCCGTGGGCGCGGCCATCCTCGGGCGCAACCTGGCGCGCGGCATCAGCGGCCTGTCGGACGTGGTGCCCATGCCCATTGGAGCCATGGTGCCCGGCGGCGGCCAGCACGAGGTGCTCCCCGCCAACACGCCCGTGCCCGGCACGCGCACCGTGGACCTGGAGCTGCCGCCCTGGCCCGGCCCCGTGCCGGTGGCGCTGTTCGAGGCGCTGGACCGCACCACCGTGGAGCGCGAGCTCCTGGGCACCGTGCGCATCGAGCCGGACTGGCGCGTGGCCCATCCGGGCCCCACCACGCTGGAGCTGCGCATGGGGCCGGACTTCGCCCTCACCGCCAGCCTCGTCGCGAAGGACGGACGCAGGCAGCCGCTCACCATCAGCGACCCGAACGCGCCCCAGCGGGCTTGAACGGTCAGCGCACCGTGCGCTTGAGCTGCTCCAGGAGCTGGCGGCTCTCCTCCAGCGCCTCCTGGCAGTGGGCGACGAGCGGCTCCAGCCCCTCCAGCACCCGGGCGTCCGCGCGCTGCTCGATGTCCCAGCACAGCGACTCCAGCGTGGCCGCCCCGAAGTAGGCCGCGTTGGACTTGAGCGTGTGCGCGGCCCGCGCCAGGTTCTCCAGCTCACCGCGCGCGAGCGCGCCCCGCGCGTCATCCATCAGCCGGGGCATGCTCTCCAGCGCGGTGTCGACGAGCTCCGGGAGCATCCGCTCCACCTGCCCGTCCAACGACTGCCACAGCCGCTCCAGCGCGCCTGACTCCAGGCCCCGGATGCGCGGGGCGCCCAGGCGCGGGGCTTCCGGGACGCGGGCGATGGGGGTGGCGCCGGGCTCGCGCGGCAAGCGCTCCCAGGCGCGGCGCAGCGCGGAGATGAGCTCCTCCACGCGGATGGGCTTGCTGAGGAAGTCGTCCATGCCCGCGTCCAGGCACTCGCGCCGGTCCGCCGTCATCGCGTTGGCCGTCATGGCGATGACCCACGGCTGCTCGTGCACGGGCACGTCCTTGCGCAGCTGGCGCGTCGTCTCCAGGCCGTCCAGCTCCGGCATCTGGACGTCCATCAGCACGACGTCGTAGCGGCTGCGCGCCAGGAGGTTCAGCCCCTCGCGGCCGTTGTTCGCGGTGTCCGCCGGGTAGCCCAGCCTGTCCAACACCAGCAGCGCCAGCTTCTGGTTGGTGGGGTTGTCCTCCACCAGCAGGATACGCAGCGGCATCTGTTCGCCGGGGCGCGTGTTGAACACGGAGCGCTCGCGCGTGGCGGGCGCGGGGGCGACGGGCAGGGGCCGCGCGGAGATGAGATCCTGGGCCAGGCACGTCATCAGCGCGTCATGCAACTGCGACGCCTTCACCGGCCGGGGCAGCACCGCGGTGAACAGGCCCGGCGGCTGCGCGTCGCGCTGATCATACGAGGTGAGCAGCAAGAGGGGCAGCTCGCGCGCGTCGCGCTGCTGGCGGATGTGCGCCGCCAGCGTGGGGCCGTCCATCAGCGGCATGCGGTGGTCCAGGATGGCCAGGTCGAAGCGAGCCCCGGACTCCAGCTTGGACAGCGCCTCCGCGCCGGAGCCCACCTCCACGATGGTCATGCCCCACGCGGCCAGCTGGCGGCCCAGCAGCTTGCGGTTGATGGCGTTGTCGTCCACCACCAGCACGCGCCGGCCGTGCAGCTTGAGCGCGTCCGGGCGCAGGGCATCCGCGCTGCGCGGGGCCTCGCGCGCCTGGAAGGTGAAGTGGAAGGTGGCGCCGCGGCCCGGGACGCCCTCGCTCTCCATCCACAGCCGCCCGCCCATCGCCTCCACCAGCCGCTTGCTGATGGCGAGCCCCAGGCCCGTGCCGCCGTAGCGCCGCGACACGGATTCGTTCAGCTGGTTGAAGGGCTGGAACAGGCCGCCGCGCGCGGCTTCGGAGATGCCCAGGCCGGTGTCCTGCACGGCGAAGTGCAGCTCGAAGAGGCCGCCCGGCGCGAGCGGCTGGCGCGGGGTGTCCACGGAGATGGACACGCCGCCGCGCTCGGTGAACTTCACCGCGTTGCCCACCAGGTTGAGCAGCACCTGCCGCAGGCGCGCGCCGTCGCCCACCACGGTGACGGGCGTCTCGTCGGTGACGTGGTAGCCCAGGTCCAGGGACTTCTCGCTCGCGCGCATGGCGAGCAGGTCCAACACGGACTCCACGCACTGGCGCAGGTTGAAGGGCTGCTGCTCCAGTTCGACCCGGCCGGCTTCGATCTTGGAGAAGTCCAGCATGTCGTTGAGCAGCCCCAACAGCGCGTCCCCGCTCTGGCGGATGGTGGACGCGAAGTCGCGCTGCTCGGGCGTGAGCGCCGTGTCCATCAGGAGCCCCGCCATGCCGATGATGGCGTTCATCGGCGTGCGGATTTCATGGCTCACGGTGGCCAGGAACAGGCTCTTGGCCTGGTTGGCGTGCTCGGCGGCCTGGCGCGCCCGCTGGAGGTCGGTGACGTCGTGGTAGATGGCGATGAAGCCCATGGACTGGCCGGCCACCGTCACCGGCAGCGCGCGCAGCTCCACGTCCACCACCGTGCCGTCCTTGCGCACGCGCTTGGTGACGACGTGCACGCGGTCCTTGCGCAGCACCTCGCGCGACGTCTCCTCCGCCTCCGGACGGATGCCGTCCGCGTTGGCCACGAGCTTGAGGATGTTGCGCCCCAGCGCCTCCTGCGGCGTGTAGCCGAAGAGGCGCTCCGCGGCGGGGTTCCAGGTGAGCACCTCGAAGGTGCGGCTGATGGTGATGATGGCCACCGGGCTGTGGCTCACCACCGCCTCGAAGAACTCCTTCTGCTGCCGGAGGATGGACTCGGCCGTCTGGGCGGCGTCCATGCCCCGCAGCATCAGCATCCAGCCGCCGTCCTGCGGCACGGCCAGCACCCGCACCGGGTGCACCGGGCCCACGTGGCAGTCCGTCTCGTGAGGACCCGCGCCCGGGGAGAAGACCTGGGGGGGCGTCCAGCCCGGCAGCAAGTGGCCCACCGCCTGCCCCAGCAACAGGTCACGGGGCCCCAGCAGCGCCTCCGCGGCGCGGTTCACGGCCACGACCCGCAGGGTCGGGTCCAGGACGAGCACGCCGTCTCGCGTGTGCTCGAACAAGGCCGGATACGCGCTGGGTGGCAGTTCGGGCAACTTCCCCCTCCGTTCAAGAACTGTAGGTCAGTCGAGGCGCCAGTTCCATGTCATCCACGGAAAACCGTGGAGGTGGGCAGGCGCAGGCCTTTTTCCAGCGCTTCGAGGACGATGATTCAGGGGGTTGGCGTGCTTGCCTGGCCACGGACACGGTCGGGATGTTTCGGTTTGTATTCGCCTGGCGGTGGGAGGTCTCCCAGGGCGCTGGCGAGGACGCCCCAGGCGATGCGTGAGCGGAGCCAGCGGCCGGGGGGCCCGGGGATCCATGCCATGGAGGAGGCCAGGGTGGACATGCCAGAAGCGGGGTCGCGCAGCGTTACACCCCGCGTCCGGATCTCATGCGCGGCGAGCGTGGGGCAGCCGGCCTCCGCCAGGTCCTGGTCGAGCGCCGCGGAGGCCTCGGCCAGGGACGGGTCGGCGAAGGGCTCCAGCAGCCGCGCGTGGAAGGCGGTCTCCGTGAGGGCGATGCACCGGTTCGTCTCCGTCGCGCAGCGGCGGGCCTGACGGGCCACGTCCGGGGACGCGGCGAGGCCGGCGAAGCGGGGCCCCGTCAGCAGCAGGGCGTTCATCCGGGCCGTCTGCTCGGCGGGCATGGGCGTCCAGTCCGCGGGGGGCGAGGGCATGGCGTCGTGGGCCATGCGCTCGATGTCGAGCAGGTTGACGGCGAGGGAGCCGCCCGCGAGCGAGTCCGTGCGCAGGCTCAGCCACGCGAGGTGGCGCACCTGCTGCGCGGCCTCCAGCGGGTGGCCCGTCCTCATCCCGTGGAGCATGCGGAACTTCGCCCAGCGCTGAAGGAGGAAGACGTCGGGGACCTCGCCGGCGACCCAGTTGAAGCGTCCCTGGGTGCTCAGGGGACTGCCGTTGAACAGGTCCCACCGGTCATACGCCAGCAGCCGGACCATCCAGTCGAAGTCCAGGCGGGACACGTCGATGTTCGCGGTGAGCCAGCGGCCCTGTCTCAGGTCCAGGGCCTCCTCGCGCAGCGCTTCGGGAAGCACCAGCGGCGAGCCCTCGGGCGGCGCCCGCTTCAGGTCGCGAGACCAGGGCAGCCACGCGTTGAGCAGGAGCCCCGCGTCGCCTTCCGTCCGGCCTTCGTGGAACCAGGGGTCGGCGTCCAGCGCGGCCTCCTGCGCGCAGTAGGCCTCCACGTTCGCGGCGAGCGCCTCGCGGTGGAGGCGCAGGGGCGCTTCGACCTTCCGCTGGAACCACGCCTCCGCGCCCATCCCGCCGGCGCCGGCCAGCACGACGAGCCCCGCGACGGAGGCCACGGCGATGCGCCGGCCCCTCTTCGGCACGGCCCTGTCGGAGGACGTCATGGCCGAATTCTAGAGGGCTTTTTCCAGGGCACCCAGGAAGTGTCTGTGGCCGCCGCGCCACTGTTTCAGGGTAGACGGCCAACCAGCCCCCTGTCCTATTGGCAGTGGTAGGGACCGCCTGCCCGGAATCAATGGCGGGCCCTGGGCAGTGCGTCGCGCGGGCGACCTAGCTTTCTTTCGAACACACGGAAGAGAGAGCCGTGCCCGACGCGACGACCCCGCCCCTGATTCTCATCATCGATGACGAGCCGGAGCTGGAAGTGATGGCCCGTTACCTCGAGCTCGAAGGCTACTCCGTCCTGACGGCGTCCAATGGAGAGGAGGGACTGCTGGCCCTGGCCTCCTGTCGCAAGCCCTGCATCGTCCTGCTGGATTTGATGATGCCGGTGATGGACGGCTACGGCTTTCTCCGGCGCCTGCACGACGATGCGACACTCTGCGGACTGCCCGTCTTCGTGCTCACCGCCAGCTTCCAGACGGAGCGGATGGCCGGCGTCGTCGGGCTGCTGCGCAAACCCCTGCACATGGAGTTGCTGCTGGAGGCAGTCGCGCCGTACTGCCCCTGCACGCCTCCCGGTGAAAAGGAGAACTCCACGGCGGGTTAGCGGGAACAGGTCAGGCCGCGATGCGGGCCACGCACTCCGGGCTGTCATTGGCGGGTGAGTTCACCCCGCGCGCCACTTCGTAGACGTCCAGCGGCGCTTCCGGCGCGGGCACGAGCAGCGGCAGGAGGACGGACGCCTCCTGGGGCTCCGGGCGCAGCCACACCGACTGGCCTTCCGGCGACAGGATGACGGGCATCCGGTCGTGGATGGGCGCCATCAGCGCGTTGGGGCCGGTGGTGATGATGGTGCAGGTGCGCAGCACCTCGCCGGTGTCCGGCGCCGTCCACTCCTCCCAGAGCCCCGCCAGCGCCAGGGGCTTTCCGTCGCGGTGGTGGAAGAAGTACGGCGTCTTGGGCTTCGTGGACTGCTTCCACTCGTACCAGCCGTCCACCACCACCAGGCACCGCCTGCGCTTCAGCGCGGAGCGGAAGCTGGGCTTCTCCGCCACCGTCTCACCGCGCGCGTTGATGAGCTTGTTGCCGATGGACGCGTCCTTCGCCCAGGACGGGATGAGCCCCCAGCGGAACACGTCCAGCAGCCGCGCGCCGTCGTTGGGCACCACGGGCAAGAGCTGCGTGGGACAGAGATTGAAACGCTCGCGCTCCAGCGTCGCGCGCGCGCCCGCGAGCTCCAGCTCGGCGACGAGCTGCGCGGGAGAGGTCCGGACGGTGACTCGGCCACACATGGGCCGTAAGCGTAACGCCCGGCGGCCGGGCTCGCACCTTCCGGGCGTCTGGACGGTGGGGGACCAGGCCCCCACGCCCGGTCCCCCCGCGGCCTACTGGAACATCCGCCAGCGCGACTCCTTCGGTGCTCCCGCGGGTATCACGACGGGCGCTTCCCAGGTGATGTGGTACTCGGTGTCCAGCAGGCCCAGCTTGCGCCCCTGGACGCGCGGGTTGCGGACCCCCACCATGGTGAGCACCTCGCGCAGGACCCCCTCGTGGTACGCCGCCGGCATGAAGTCGCGCCGCATGACGAACAGGGCGTCCCCTTCCCCCTTCCAGTCGACGGAGCGCTCTCCGTAGCTCACCGCCATCTGGTAGCCGGAGGGCAGGTTCGTCACGAGCTTGCGCGCGTCCCCCGCGGCCAGGAGCAGGAAGGTGCGCCCCACCGCGGACTCCAGGAAGCTGCGCGTGGCCTGCATGCCCATCTGCCGCAGCGACTCGTCGAACCCGCCCCACCGCGGCGACAGCAGGCGCGCCGCCACCTGCGTCAGCTTGAGGAGGCTGGCCACCGGGTAGTTGAAGAAGCCCACGAAGCGGCGCTCGTCGGTGACGGACCGGCACGTGGCCAGCGCCTCCTCCCCCACGCCGGTGCGCACCGACTCCAGCACTCCCAGGAAGAACATGCCCCGGGCGGTGTCCTGCTCCGTCGCCGCCATTCGCCGCACTGCCCAGTCCGCGTCCACTGAGCCCGCTTCCAGGAACGGCTTCGCCTGTGCATGCATGTGCATCCTCCATGTTCGCGTGGGCCCACGCCCCACGGCGAGTCGCCAACCTGCCGCTGCACTCTCTCTTCAGGGATGCGCCGCCACTCCGGCCGCCTGCGCGCACGCGTCCGGGAACAGGACGGTGAAGCGCGAGCCATGGCCGAAGTCGCTCTCCGCCTGGATGCGCGCGCCGTGCCCCTGCACCAGGCGCTTCACGATGGCGAGCCCCAGCCCGGTGCCGCGCAGCTTGGTGGTGAACATGGGCTCGAAGATGCGCTCCAGCAGCGGCGCGGGGATGCCCGGCCCGTCGTCCGTCACGCGCAGGCTCCAGCCGCCCTCGCCCCGCGCGTCGGCGTGCACGCAGACCGTCCCGGTGCGCTCCGGCGGGATGGCCTCCACCGCGTTCTGGATGAGGTTGACCAGCACCTGGCGGAACTGCTCGCGGTCCAGGTGCGGCACCGGCAGCCCGTCCGGCACCTGGTTGTTCACGCGCACGCCCTCGCGCCGGGGCACCACGCTGATGGCTTCCTCCACCAGCGGCTTGAGCGGACAGGGCGTGCGGCGCGGAGGCCGGCCCTTCGCGTAGTCCAGCAGGTCGGAGATGATGACCGAGCACGCCTGCAGCTCCCGGTCGATGATGTCCAGGAAGCGCGGGATGCGCGGGTCGGACGGATAGTCCTCCGCCTTGCTCAGCCGGCGCAGGACGAACGCGTGCGCGGTGCGCGCGGCCGCCAGCGGGTTGCGCAGCTCGTGGCTGACGCTCGCGGTGAGCTGCCCCAGCGACGCCAGCCGCTCCAGCCGCTCCGCGTGGTCGCGGAAGGCGTGCACCTCGCGCACGGCGGCGTCCAGCTGCCCCGTCCGCAGCGCCAGCTCCTCTTCACTGGCGGCCTCCGCCAGGGCCTGGCGCCCGGCCCGCTCCCCCATGTCGCGCAGCGCGTCCCGGCAGGCGACGAGCAGCACCGCGTCGATGACGGCCACCCAGAAGGCGTGCTCCAGGAAGCGCCACCACTCCGGGTGCAGCTGGCCGTAGACGGACTCCGGCCACAGCGCGCCCCGCATGCAGTGGTCCGCGACGATGGCCAGGCTCGCGGTGAGCAGCACCTTCGGGTCGCGGTAGAAGGACAGCACCGCCAGCGACCCGAAGATGTGGAAGTGCGTCTCGATGCGGCCCCCCGTCAGGTGGATGAGCAGCGCGGACCAGAGCATCTGGCTCACCGCCACCACGTGACGCGTCACCGCCTCCCCCGGATGCAGGCGCGTGAGCATCACCGGGAACACGCTCAACGCCGCGCCCAGCAGCACCGCCGTCTGCACGTGCAGGTGCGGCGCGCGCACCTTGCCCTCCCAGCCATGGGGAGACACGAACACCGCCACCAGCACCGCCGCCGCCCACTGCCCCAGCATCAGCCAGGTGAACAGGCCATCCACCCGCTTGCGAGAGTCACGCAGCTGCAATGCCAGAAGCGCCGCCGCCCGTCCTTCCAGACACGGAGAGACCTTCGCCGGAGCATGAAAGGAAAAGGCTGGCATGGACGAAGTCATCTCTTCACCCGACCGGAATGGTGGCGGAAGCGATTAACCCTGTAAAATACGGACTACACGGAACTCCCTGAACCAACCATGCTGCCCGGGGGCACGAGGAATGCCGAAGCTTGAACACTGCCGGCGCCCACCCACGCCGACGGTGTGAGACGGAGCCAGAGGGCGGCTCCATCCCGTGCATTGCCCGCTAACAATGACATCCTGGCCATCCCTGTGGCCACCGAAGCGAGCGCATCCGGGACCGCAGTACGAGGCCCGCGCTCAGCTCTGTCCACTGGGAGCGCCCCGGGTCTCAAGGGGGCACAGGGGCCCGCGGCGTACACGCCCCGCGGGGCAGCGTCAGGAGGCGGCGGCCTGGGGCTGCCGGGGCGCCTCGAGCGTGGCGTCGGTGTCGCCCCGGGGCAGCTCGCGGGCGGCGGGGATGAAGGTCATGGCGCGCTCGGCGAGCGCGGTGATGGTGAGAGAGGGATTGACGCCCGGGTTGGCGGAGATGGCCGCGCCATCCACCACATACAGCCCCTCATAGCCATACAAGCGGTGGCGTGAGTCGATGGCGCCTGTCTTTGGCGAGTCCCCCATGCACGCGCCGCCCAGGATGTGCGCGGTGGTGGGGATGCCCATGAGCGTCTCGCTGACCATGGTCATGGGGTAGCCATCCAGCTTGTCGGACACGCGCTTCGCCAGGTCGAAGGCCTCCGGCATGTTCGCGGTGGGCGCGGGGCCCTCCTGCAGGCCGGTGGTGAGGCCGGAGCGGAAGCCGGTGGTGAGCGCGCGGCCCCGGCGCATGCGCAGGTGGCCCTCCATGGTGCGCATGTACAGGAGGATCATCGTGCGGCGCGCGAAGTCCGGGACGAACCACGCCTGGAGGAAGCGCAGGGGCTTTCGCGCGAGCAGGCCCACCAGGCGGGCCACGCGCGTCCACGCGGTGGCGCCGGGGACGTGGGGCGCCATGAGCAGGCGGAAGAAGCCGGAGCCCTCCGGGTAGCGCACGGGCTCCAGGTGCGAGTGCTCATCGGTGTGGAGGATGGACCCGATGGCGATGCCCCGGGACAGGTCGCGAGCCTTCTGCTTGTTGCCGCTGACGATGCCGATGAGCGCCTCGGAGTTGGTGCGCACGCCGTCGCCCACGCGCTCGGAGAGGTTCGGCAGCCCGTCCTTCGCGTCCTTGAGCTTGAGCAACAGGTCCATGGTGCCCAGCACGCCGCCCGCGAAGATGACGTGCTTCGCGGTGAAGCGGCGCGTCTTCCGGAAGAAGCCGGTGCCCTCTTTCGCCGTCACCTCGTAGCCGTCGCCGCCCGGCAGGGGGCGCACCCACGTCACCTCCGTGTCCGCGTGGAGGGTGAGGCCGCGCTTCTCCGCGAAGTAGAGGTAGTTCTTGTCGAGCGTGTTCTTGGCGTTGTTGCGGCAGCCCAGCATGCAGCCGCCGCACGCGTTGCAGCCGGTGCGGTCCGGGCCCTCGCCGTTGAAGTAGGGGTCCTTCACGGTGACGCCGGGCTCGCCGAAGTAGATGGCCACGGAGGTGGCCTGGAAGTCCGTGCGGCCCAGGTCCTGGCCCACTTCCTTGAGCACCTGGTCGGGGTACGTGGTGAGCGGGTTGACGGTGGCGCCCAGCATGCGGCGCGCGGTCGCGTAGTGCGGCGCGAGCTCCTCCTTCCACGGCGCCAGATGGCCCCAGGAGGAGGCGTCGAAGAAGTCGTCCTTCGGGATGGGCAGCGTGTTGGCGTAGACCAGCGAGCCGCCGCCCACGCCGACGCCGGACAGCACGGTGACGTGGCGGAAGAAGGTCATCTTGAAGAGGCCGCGCCACCCGAGCTGGGGCATCCACAGCCAGCGCTTCAGGTTCCAGTTGGACCTGGGGAAGTCCTGGCCCTGGAGGCGCCGGCCCTTCTCCAGCATCACCACGCGATAGCCCTTCTCGACGAGCCGCAACGCGCTGACGCTGCCGCCAAACCCCGAGCCGATGATGAGCCAGTCGCAGTCCATGACGTCCTCTCCGTCCCCCTGGGCGCGCGAGTCCCCCGCGCCAGGAGGTCCGCACTCTATGCCACGAGCGCGGGCCGTCCTCGCGGGACCTGTCGCACGCCCTCAGGAGCGGGCCGGCGCGGCCTGGCGCTTCGTGGCCTGCTTCCTCGCCCGGCGTGCGGCGGGCGTGTTGGCGACGAACTGGCGGCCCGCCTTCGAGCCCGCGCGCTTGCGGCGCTCGGTGGCCTTCTTCTGGGCCGGACTCAGGTGGGCCCAGGCCTTCTTCGGGAGATAACGCGCGGTGGTCCGCCCGTGGCGGGCGCGGGTGCCGCCGTCCTGGGTGCCCCACTCCTCCTTCGTCCAGGAGGACAGGTGGCGCTGAGCGGTGCCACGTCCGCCACGGTAGCCGCCGCCGGCCTTCTTGTACTCGGCGGCGAGGAGCTGGGCCTTGCGCGCGCTCCACTGGCCGGCGCGGCCGCCCTTCTCGCCCTTCAGGATGCGCTTCTTGAGGCGCTCGCGGAGGGCGGGGTCCGTATACCGGCCGCTGGCGCTGGCGGACGCGTGGCTCTTGCGGGCCGCGCGCTTCGCGGGCGTGGCGGCGGCGTGCTTGCGGCGGGGCGCGGCGTGGGTCTTCCGACGGCTGGCCATGGGGCCTCCTTTGCTTGGGACAAAGGTACGGACGCCCGCACGGGGTGCCTCTCGCGCCCCGCTGCCTGCTCGCCGTTGGAGCCGGGTGGACGCTACGTGGGCGCGGCGCCGGGCTCGCGGGGGCGGAACAGCGAGCACGCGCGCACCGGCTGGGGCGCGTACTTCTGGGGCAGCAGCGGGCACATGATGAAGGTGGAGGTCCGCGTCTGGACGTAGCGGGGCGGCGCGGCGCAGCGATGGCAGAGGCTGTCCGGGAACGGCAGCGGATCCGGGGGCGGCGTCATGGCAGTGGACAGCATGGCACGGGCCCGGAAGGAAAGGCGGGTGCGGGCCGCGCGCGCTCCCTAAATTGCGAGGCATGCACGTCGCTGACGCCCACGTCGAACCCTACCGGCTGCGCCTGTCCGGCCGGCACGCCGTCCTGGAGGTGTCGTGTCCGCTGCCCGGGGTGCTGCGGCTGCGGCACTCGCCGGTGTCGTCGGAGGTCGGCTTCCTCCATCCCGAGCTGCCCGGCAAGCGTTCCTGGTCCGTCATCGCGGAAGGCGGCCAGGCGCTGACGGTGGAGCGCGACGGAGACCGGGTGCGCGTGGAGGCGGAGGGCGTGTCCCTGGAGGTGGACGTGGAGTCGGGGACGTGGCGCTTCCGGGACGCGCGGGGACGGGAGCTGGCGCGCTGCGTGGACGTGTCCGGGGAGGTGCAGGCCGCGTATCCGATGAGCCGGCAGCGCGCGCGGCTGGCGCTGCGGGCGCCTGAAGGGGAGCGCTACCTGGGCTTCGGGGAGAAGGTGGGGCCGCTGGACAAGCGCGGCATGCACTTCACGTTCTGGAACACGGACGTGGTGCCGCACCACCCGGACACGGATCCGCTCTACCAATCCATTCCGTTCTTCGTGGGCCTGCGCGAGGGCGTGGCGTGGGGGTTCTTCCTGGACGAGTCGTGGCGCTCGGAGGTGGACGTGGCGCTCGCGCACGCGTCGCGGGTGGCGTGGGAGTCGTGGGGGCCGGAGCTGGACTGCTACCTGTTCGCGGGGCCGGGCGTGGCGGACGTGGTGCAACGGTACGCGGCGCTGACGGGGCGGCCTCCCCTGCCCCCGCTGTGGAGCCTGGGCGCGCAGCAGAGCCGCTGGGGCTACGAGAACGCGGACGACATCCGGGGCGTCATCCAGGGCTACCGGCAGCGGGGCCTGCCGCTGGACTGCGTGTATCTCGATATCGATTACATGGATGGGTACAAGGTCTGGACCTGGGACGGGGCGCGCTACCCGGATCCCGCGGGCCTGGTGCGCGAGGCCGCGGCGCAAGGCGTGCGGCTGGTGCCCATCATCGACCCGGCGTTGAAGCTGGAGCCGGGCTGGAGCGTGTACGAGGAGGCGAAGGCGCGCGACTACCTGGTGCGCTACGACCGGGGTGGCGTGCTGGTGGGCGAGGTGTGGCCCCGGCCCGCGGTGTTCCCGGACCTGACGCGGCCGGAGGTGCAGCGCTGGTGGGGCGGCCTGCACCGCGACTTCGTGGCGCTGGGCATGGCGGGGTTCTGGAATGACATGAACGAGCCGTCCTGCTTCGCGGTGCAGCCGGACGTGGGCATCCTCACGCTGACGAGCGAGCGTTCCGAGGGCGTGGGCAAGGTGGAGGGCAACACGCTGCCCTACGACGCCCGGCACGGGGACAAGCGGCACCTGGAGGTGCACAACGTCTACGCGCTGGGCATGGTGAAGGGCGCGTTCGAGGCCCTGCGCGAGCTGCGCACGGAGGCCCGGCCATTCCTGCTGACGCGGGCGGGGTTCGCGGGCATCCAGCGCTACTCGGCGGTGTGGACGGGGGACAACTCCAGCCACTGGACGCAACTGGAGACGTCCTTGCCCATGTTGATGGGATTGGGCCTGGCGGCGGTGGCGTTCACGGGGGTGGACATCCCGGGCTTCATCGGCCGGGCGAACGGCGAGCTGCTGGTGCGCTGGATGCAAACGGGCACGTTCTACCCGCTGATGCGCAACCACGCGGGCAAGGGCACGTCGCCGCAGGAGCCGTGGCGATACGGCGAGCCGTATCTGTCATTGGCGCGAGCGGCGCTGGAGCGGAGATACCGGCTGTTGCCCACGCTGTACACGCTGATGCACGAGGCGTCGGAGACAGGGATTGCGCCGCTGCGGCCGCTGCTGATGGAGGCGCCTGGGGACGCGGAGGCGGCGGGAGCGTTTGATCAGTTCCTGTTCGGGAAGGACCTGCTGGTGGCGCCGGTGGTGCGGCCCGGACAGACGAAGCGGCTGGCGTATCTGCCGGCGGGCGCATGGCTGGAGTGGCCGGGGCTGGAGCGGACGGGAGCGGTGCTCGAGGGAGGACAGCACGTCATCGCGGACGGGCCCCTGGACACGGTGCCGGTGTGGCTGCGCGCGGGAGGCGCGGTGGCGCTGACACGGCCCGCGCTGCACACCACGGACGCGAACTGGAAGCACCTGGAGTGGCACGTGCACGCGGCGCCGCAGGTGCACGGCCAACTGTACGAGGACGCCGGAGACGGCTACGGCGAGTCACGGCTCACGGTGCTGCGCGGCGGTGTGACGGGCGGCGTGCTGCGCTTGGAGCGGAGCGAGACGGGAGCGCTGCCCCGTGTCCGGACGGAGGAGACCCTCCGCGTGTATGGCTTGGAGTCCGTGAAACAGGTCACGGGGGCGCGTGCACACCGTTTCGAGAACGGCGTGCTGGAGCTTCGGGTCTCCGCGGACTGGACCCGGCTGGACGTGACGCCGTAGGTCAGCTGAGGGTCCGTTGTGCAGGCTCGGCTGGCCTGGGAGCAGGCGTTCGACGTACCCGTGAGGAGGCCTGAGACACCGGGAAAGGCCTGTCCGTGACAATGCGTGAATCAAAGGGTTGCGCGCACGCGTGCGACTGAGCACGACTCAGACGACATGGCTGAGCACGCGCGACAGGGACGGAGGGAGTGAGAGACGCCGTAAGACAGCTCCTCACCGCGCCGCGCTCCCGGACCGCGCGGTTCTCCGTGGCGGTTGTCGCCGCCCTGGTCAGCACCGTCCTCTCCACGTTGCTCGAGCCCTGGGTGGGCGGGCACTTCTTCGTCGTGCCGCTCAGCGGCGTCATCCTCAGCGCCCTGTATGGCGGTGTTGGCGCGGGTCTGGTGACGACCGTGCTGAACGTCGCCGGCTTCGTGCTCCTGCCCTACTTCCCGATGGTCGCGACCCGCCCTCCCCTGCTGGAGGACTTCCTCCGGGCGCTCGTCTTCGTCGTGGTGGCGGCCCTGCTGTCCTGGGTCGGCGCGGCGCTGAGGGACTCCTACCTCCGCAACGAACAGGCCCGGCTTGAAGCGGAGCAAGCCCGCTCGGAGGTCGAGCGTACGAGCGCCGCCCGGTGGGCCGCGGACGAGGCGCGGCGGGTGGCCGACGCGCGGCTCATCGAAGTGCTCGAGCGGATGTCCGATGCCTCCTTCACGCTCGATGCGGACTGGCGCTTCCTGTACGTCAACCGGGAGGGCGAGCACGTGATGGGCCTCCCTCGCGAGTCCCTCGTGGGCCGACGCCTGTGGGACGTGTTCCCGGCCACCCTGGGCTCGGCCTTCGAGCGCTACTACCGGCAGGTCATCGAGACGCAGCAGCCCGTCGAGTTCGTCGAGTTCTATCCGCCGTTCCAGGCCTACTTCGAGGCGCGGGTGTTCCCGGTGCAGGACGGCATCTCCGTCTTCTTCCGCGACGTGACGGCCCCACGGCGGGCGCAGCAGTCCCTGCGGGAGAGCGAGGCGCGCTTCCGCTCGCTCGTCCTCGCCATCGCGCAGGTGGTCTGGACGACCAGCGCGGAGGGCCTCATCGAGGAGGACAGCGCGAGCTGGCGGGCCTTCACCGGCCAGACGTTCGAGGAGATGAAGGGCTACGGGTGGCTCAACGCGCTGCATCCGGACGACCGGGCGCAGGCGGCGAGCGTCTGGAAGGAGGCGCTGGCCCGCCGCGGTCTCTACGAGGTGGAATACCGCGTGCGCAGGCCCGACGGCACCTACACCCCGGTGCTCGCGCGCGCGGCACCCGTCCTCAACGCGGATGGGAGCATCCGCGAGTGGATGGGCACCAACACGGACATCACCGAGCGCAGGCGGGCCGCCGCCGTGCAGACGGTCCTGGTGGAGGCAGGACGGCTGCTGTCGGAGTCGCTCGACCCTCATGTGATCGCGAAGTCCATCGTCCAGCTCGCGTCCGAGCAGCTCGCGGACCACGGGGTGCTGGACCTGCTGGACGCCAGGACGGGCCGCCTGGAGCGGATGGCCGTCTTCACGCCGGACCCCACGCTGCGCCCGCTCCTCGATGAGGCGCTCCCGCCGACGCCCGACCTGGACGCGCACAACCCTGCGGCCGAGGCGCTGCGGAGCGGCAGCCCCAGGCTCCTGACGGTCACCCCGGAGGTCCGCCAACGCCTCGCCGGCACCCAGCGGCAGCGCGAGGCACTCGCCCGGTTGGATCCACGGAGCGTGGCGCTCGTCCCGCTGATCGTGCGCGACCGCAAGGTGGGGCTGCTGTCGCTGGGCTGGACGGGGCGGGTGCGGCAGCCCACCGGGGACGACCTGAGCGTCGTGATGGCGGTCGCGGACCGGGCCGCGCTCGCGCTGGAGCAGGCGCGGCTCCACGAGGAGCTGCGGCAAAGCGAGGCGCGGCTCCACGCCATCGTGGAGAACTCGCCCGCCGCCATCTTCCTCAAGAGCATGACGGGCGAGTACCTCCTCGTGAACCGCCGCTTCACGGAGGTGACGGGCGGCATCACGGGCAGCCCCCTCGGGCGCACGGACGAGGAGTTCCTGTCGTCGGCCATCGCGACGGCGGTGCGCGCGAACGACCAGGAGGTGCTCCACCACGGGCGGGTCGTGGAGCGCGAAGAGGTGGTCCCCATGCCGGGCGGCGAGCAGCGCACCTACCTCTCCATCAAGTTCCCGCTCTTCGACGCGCAGGGGCACGCGTTCGCGGTGGGCGGCATCGCCACGGACATCACCGAGCGAAAGCAGGCCGAGGCCCAGCTGCGCCGGTACGCGGAGCGCCTGGAGGCGCTGCACGCCATCGACCGGGCCATCCTCCAGGCCGTCTCCCTGCAGGACGTCGCGCGCACCGCGCTCTCCTCCCTGCGCCGGCTCGTCGGGTGCGACGAGGCCAGCCTGCTCATCATCGAGCCGGGCGCGGAGGTCTCCCGCTGGACCGTGAGCGCCGAGGCCCCGGAGGCCCTGCGCCACGAGCGCCTCCGCTCCGCCAGCGATGCGTCCCCACGGGAGCGCCCTCATTGGCTGGAGCTGCCGCTCACGCTGGGAGGGGGCCGCCAGGGGGCCCTCCAGCTCACGAGCACGCGCGAGGAGGCCTTCGACGGCATGGCCACCCAGGTGGCCGAAGAGGTGGCGGCCCAGGTGGCCATCGCCCTGGAGCAGGGACGGCTGCGCCGCGAGCTCGAGTTGCACGCCAGCGGCCTGGAGGCGCAGGTGACCGCGCGCACCACGGAGCTGCAGGAGGCGAACGCCCAGCTGGAGGCCTTCAGCTATTCGGTGTCGCATGACCTGCGCGCGCCGCTGCGCGGCATCGACGGCTTCCTGCGGCTCGTCGAGGAGGACGTGGCCGGGGCCCTCTCCGAGCGCGGGCGGGGCTACCTGGCCCGCGTGCGCGCGGCGGCCGGCCGCATGGGGCAGCTCATCGACGATCTGCTCAAGCTGTCGCGGCTGTCGCGCGCGCCGCTGGAGCGGGGGGACGTGGACGTGAGCAGCCTGGCCGCCTCCGTGGCCGAGGAGCTGCGGGCGCGCGACCCCACGCGTGCCGTGGAGGTGAGCGTCGCCCCCGGCCTGCGCGCGCGCGCCGACAACCGCCTGCTGCGCGTCGCCTTCGAGAACCTGCTCGGCAATGCGTGGAAGTTCACCGGGCGGCGCGAGACGGGGCACATCCAGGTGGGGAAGGCCGACGGCGCGTTCTTCGTTCGGGATGACGGCGCGGGCTTCGACATGGCCTACAGCGACAAGCTCTTCGCCCCCTTCCAGCGGCTGCACGACGCCACGGAGTACCCCGGCACCGGGATAGGACTTGCGACCGTGCAACGCATCGTGAGACGCCACGGCGGACGCCTCTGGACCGAGGCCGCGGTGGATCAGGGTGCGACCTTCTATTTCACCCTCGGAGACAGCCCATGAATGCCAGGTGCGGCACCATCCTTCTCGTCGAGGACAACGCGGATGACGTGGACCTCACCCTCATCGCCTTCGAGCGCGCGGGGCTGAGCGCCCAGGTGGTCGTCGCGCGCGACGGCGTGGAGGCGCTCGACTACCTTTTCGGGATGGGGGCCCACGCGGGCCGCGACGTGCGCGAACAGCCGAGGGTGGTCCTCCTGGACCTGAACCTCCCGAGAGTGAGCGGGCACGAGGTGCTGCAGCGCATGCGCGCCGACCCGCGGACCCGCGAGGTCCCCGTGGTGGTGCTGACCTCCTCGCTGGAGGAGCGCGACCTGCGTGAGAGCTACCGCCACTTCGCCAACTCCTACGTCCGCAAGCCGGTGAACTTCGACGAGTTCATCGAGGTGACGAAGCAGCTGGGGGTCTACTGGACCACGCTCAACCGCGCCATGGCCCAGGGCGAGGTGGTGTGATGAGCCCCCTGCTGCGGGTCCTCATGGTGGAGGACAGCGAGGACGACTCGGAGCTCACCCTGGGCGAACTGCGGCGGGGAGGCTTCGAGCCCTCGTGCGTGCGCGTGGAGGCGGCGGACACGCTGCGCGAGGCCCTGCGCACGCAGACCTTCGACGTGGTCATCTCCGATTTCACGATGCCCGCCTTCACCGGGCTGGACGCGCTGCGCATCCTCCAGGAGAGCGGCAAGGACATCCCCTTCATCCTGGTGTCCGGCAGCGTGGGCGAGGACGTCGCCGTGGCGGCGATGCGCGCGGGCGCCCAGGACTTCTACGCCAAGGGCAACACCACCCGTCTGCCAGCCGCCGTAGAGCGGGAGCTGCGCGAGGCGGAGGTCCGGCGCGAGCGGCGGCGGATGGAGCTGGCGCTCGCGGAGAGCCAGGCGCTCCAACGACAGATTTTGGAGAGCGTGCGGGACTACGCCATCTTCTCCGTGGACACGGAGCACCGCATCACGAGCTGGAGCCCGGGCTGTCAGCAGGTCCAGGGCTATACGGCCGAGGAGTTCATCGGGCTGCCGTTCGAGCGCCTCTTCACGCCGGAGGACATCGCACGGGGCGGGCCGGAGGCGACGCTCCAGGAGGCGCGCGGGCGCGGGCAGTCCACGGGCGAGGGCCTGCGGGTGCGCAAGGACGGCTCGCGCTTCTGGGCGCAGACGTCGCTCACGCCGCTGCTGGACGCGACGGGGCGGCTGCGCGGGTACACGCAGATCATCCAGGACGTGTCGGAGCGGAAGCGGCTCATCGACGAGCTGCAGGCAGCGGTTCGTGCGCGCGACGAGTTCCTCTCCATCGCGGGCCACGAGCTCAACACGCCCCTCACGTCGCTCCAGCTCCAGCTCCAGAGCCTGCGGCGGCCGGTACAGCAGGCCGCGGAGGATCCCACGCAGGCCGCGAAGTTCAGCCCCAAGCTGGAGGCCGCGCTCCGCCAGGTGTCCCGGCTCGCGGAGCTCGTGAGGATGCTGCTGGACGTGTCCCGCGTCACCTCCGGACGGCTGGAGCTGCGGCCCGAACCGGTGGACCTCACGGTGGTGGCGCACGAGGTGGCCGAGCGGCTGGAGGGCCTGCGGTCCTCCTCGGCGTCCACGCTGGAGCTGCGCGCGCCCGAGCCGGTGACGGGGCGGTTCGACCGGCTGCGGGTGGAGGCCATCCTCACGAACCTGCTCGTCAACGCCTTCAAGTTCGGCGCGGGCAGGCCCGTGGTGGTGACGCTCGTGCGCAGGGACTCGGTCGCGCGGCTGACCGTACAGGACCACGGCATCGGCATTGACGCGGCGGATCAGGTCCGGCTGTTCCAGCGCTTCGAGCGCGCCGTCTCCGACCGGCACTACGGCGGCTTCGGCATCGGCCTGTGGCTGGTCCGCCAGTTCGTCGAAGCGCACGGCGGCACCATCCAGTTGGAGAGCGCCCCAGGCCAGGGGTCGGTCTTCACCGTGGAGCTGCCCATCGTGGACGCCGACGCCGCGGTCAGAGGACGGGGAGTTCCTTGAACACGACGCCTTCGAATTCGAAGCGGCTCACGGCGTCCACGAAGCGCTCCGTGGCGATGATGACGGTGGTGAAGTCACTCAGCCGGAACAGCTCCAGGTCCGTGGGCAGCGTTCGACCGTCCAGGATGGGCGCGGCAGGAAGCGAGTCGCCCTGACGGCCGCACCGTTCGCACGGGCGTTCACGTCCGCCCGGGAAACAGCTGTCGTGCAGGCGGCCCCGGCAATGGATTTCGACCTCCCGCAGATCCACCTCCGTTTTGCTCCGGAACCGGAGGTCCATCTTGCTGACGCGAAGAGCGATGCCCGCTTCACGCAGCTGATCCACGGTCTCGCTCCGCATCACCAGGGTCCAGGGGTCCGGGAGATCGAGCGCGCTCCACTTGCCCGAGGCCTTCCCGATGAGCGGACCGAACTCGGCCCCCGGTAGCAATGGCGCCTCGAAGGGCACCTGGGCCCGGAGGAGATCACGCAAGCGCTCATACTCCTCGAGCGGTACCTGCCTTGCTTCCGCGAGGTCTCCCCTGTGGGCCCAGCCAGAGAGATCCACGGAGGGATACGCCTCTCCCAGTCCCCCAGGACTGGACCCACAGACGGGACACAGCCCTCCCGGCAATCCCCACCGGTGGCCTGCGTCCAGGAAGCCTGTAAAGCGAGGGCCTTCAGCAGCCTTCAGCCTGAAGAGCTTCATGAAGTCCTCCTGACATCACTGCATGTTGTAGTACGGGACAATGGGCCCCATGAGGTTGAAGTCGACGATCATCCGGGCCAGCTGGTTCTGGATCTGTTGCGGCGTCGCGTTCTGATGGCTCTCCGCGAACTCTCTCCAGGTCTTGTTCCAGAGACCGCCCCTTCCTCCCGGACCATGGATTCGCACGTGCTCAGCGCGAGGAATCACCATCGTGAAGTCATGTACGTTGATGCCTGCCCGACGCTTGAAGAATCGCGCGAGGTTCGGCTCTTGCGGATAGAGGTGATGCTTCACCCATCCCGAGCCTGAAGGCTTCCTGCCATCGAGAGGCGGAGTCGGAGCGGGATGGTTGTACCAACGGATGACGAAGATGGCGTCCCGGTCACCCGGCAGTGACTGGGCACTGCCCCAGTTGCGCCGGGGACCTGCCCCGGGTGCCGCTGACGACACGGGAGGCCGGATGCCTCCCCGCGCGAGCAACACTCCGGTGTCCTCGCAGCGATAGAGGCCACAGAGGTCATCCGCGCAGACCAGTGCCACGCACCGGTCGTCGCCCTCGCAGGCGTGGTCCTCCTCCGCCGCGCCCCAGTCCTCCAGCGCGGGCAGGGGCGCGGATGCGCACCCCGCCAGCATCACGGAGAGAACCAGCGCGGAGACCCTCAAGCGCCGGAGGCTCACCACAAGGGCGCCATGTTCTCCACGTACTTGAAGCCCGTGCCCGTGTTGAATACGACCACCGTCTCCTCCGGCTTCACATCCCCTGCGGCGTGCAGCTTCTTGAGCGCCGCCACGCACGCGCCGCCTTCCGGCGCCACGAACAGCCCCTCCGCCGCGGCGATGTCCTTCGTGCCCTGGACGATCTCCTCCTCCGTCACCGACACCGCCGTGCCATGGCTGTCCTTCACCGCGCGCAGGATGAGGAAGTCGCCCAGCGCCTTGGGCACCCGCAGGCCGTGCGCGTGCGTCGTCGCGCCCTGCCACATGGGCGCGTCCGGCTTGCCCTCCGCGTGCGCCTTCACGATGGGCGCGCAGCCCTCCGCCTGCACCGCCACCATGCGCGGCCGCTTCGCGCCGATGAGCCCCATCGCCTCCATCTCCTCGAAGGCCTTCCACATCCCGATAAGCCCCGTGCCCCCGCCCGTCGGATAGAGGATGACGTCCGGCAGCGTCCACCCGAGCTGCTCCGCCAGCTCGTAGCCCATCGTCTTCTTGCCCTCGACGCGGTACGGCTCCTTCAGCGTTGCGCACTCGTACCAGCCGTGCTCCTTCGCCAGCCCCGCGCACACCCGGCCCGCGTCGGAGATGAGCCCCTCCACCGTCTCCACGTGCGCGCCGTACGCCCGCGTCTCCATCAGGAACAACGACGCGATGTCCTTCGGCACGAAGACGTGCGCCTCCAGCCCGCCCCGCGCCGCGTACGCCGCCAGCGCGCTGCCCGCGTTCCCCGCGGAAGGCAGACACACCGCCTTCGCGCCCAGCGCCTTCGCCATGGACACCGCGGCGGACAGGCCTCGCGCCTTGAAGGAGCCCGTGGGGTTGCCGCTCTCGTCCTTCACCAGGACCCGCTGCAATCCCAGCCACGAACCCAGCCGGGGCGCGGAGAGCAGTGGCGTGAAGCCCTCGCCCAATGACAGGCGGTGCGCCGGGTCGTCCACCGGCAGCACCTCGTGGTAGCGCCACATCGAACGCTCACGCCCGGGCAGCGCTTCCTTGCGCAGCGTCCGGGCCGCGCGCTCCAGGTCGTAGCGCGCGAACAGCGGCGCCTGACATGCCGTGCACAGGTTCCACACCTTGCCCGGCGCGAACGTCTGTTCACACTTCGTGCATTCAAGTCGGAGGACGGACATGCCTCCGACTCTACTCAGTCCTTCAACTCCAGCCACACCGGCGCGTGGTCCGACGGCTGCTGTCCCTTGCGCTCCTCGCGGTCCACGTCACACGCCGTGAGCCGGGGCACCAGCGGCGCCGTGAGGAACAGGTGGTCGATGCGCACGCCCTTGTTCTTGGGGAACATCAGCATCCGGTAGTCCCACCAGGAGAACTTCTGCACGTCCGGGTGCAGCTTGCGGAACGCGTCCGTGAGCCCGAACGCGCACACCTGCTGGAGCGCGTCCCGCTCGCGCAGGGTGAAGAGCGTCTGCCCTTCCCACTGCGCCACGTCGTACACGTCGATGGGCTCCGGCGCGATGTTCCAGTCCCCGCCCATCACCACCAGGTCGTCCGGCTTGTGGCGCGTGTCCAGGTAGTTCCTCAGGCGCCGGTACCACTCCAGCTTGTAGACGTACGCGGGCGAGTCCACCTGCTGCCCGTTGGGCGCGTAGGCGCTCACCACGCGGATGCCGTTCACCGTCGCGGAGATGAAGCGCGCGTGCGTGTCATCCACCCCGTCCGACAGGCCCCGCACCACGTCCGTGGGCTCCGTCTTCGCCAGGATGGCCACGCCGTTGTACGTCTTCTGCCCGTGCACCGCGGCGAAGTAGCCCGCCTCCTTCACCGCGTCGAAGGGGAAGTCCGCGTCGGTGCACTTGAGTTCCTGCAGGCACAGCACGTCTGGTTGGGCGCTCTTCAGCCAGTTGACCAACCGCTGCTGCCGAGCCCTCACCGAGTTCACGTTCCAGGTCGCGATTCGCATGCGGCGCGGACCGTCGCACGCGGCCCACGCCCCTGCCACGCTTTTCCCCCGCCGCCTGTGGCCCCAGGGACACACCCGCGGGCCTCCCGAGGGGAAACCCGTTGGCACACCGGTCGCAATAGGAGGTCTCGGGCCGCCACCAGCGCGGCCCCGGGCCGCCGCTCCAGGCGCCCGCCGCCGAGCCAGAGCAGCCCCGAGGGGATTGCCATGAACCCGAAGACGCGCACCCGGTCCCGCCACCCCGCCTCCTTCCGGCCCTTCACCGTGCCGCCCGCGCTTCGCAAGGTCCTCGTCCCCGCCGCGCTCGCCGCCCTGGGGCTCGCCGCATGGGAGGACGTCCCCCTGCCCCGCCTGCTCAAGCCCTGGCTCGCCCACGCCGTGGAGGCCCGCGCCGCCCAGGTCCCTGT
>NZ_RAVW01000300.1 GCF_003611585.1 Corallococcus exercitus
CCGGAGCTGCGCCTGGCCCCCGCCGCCCTCGGGGCGTCCGTGAGCCTGGCGCAGCGGCTGGTGTTCGCGCACGAGCAGGACCCGGGCGGCCCCCGCTCCCTGGAGGCCCTGATGGAGGTGGACCCGGCCCAGCTGCGGCTGGCCGGGCTGGCCATGGGGCACCGCATCCTCACGCTGCGCTGGGACGGCGCCACCCTGGACGAGGAGCGGGACCCTCGCCTCCCTGCCCAGTTCAACTCCGCCCTGGTGCTCCGGGACGTGCAGCTCGTCTACTGGCCGGCCGACGCCGTGCGCGCCGCCCTGCCCGCCGGCTGGACGCTGGAGGATGGGCCGGGACAGCGGTCCCTGTCGAAGAACGGCAGGGAATGGGTGACGGTGCGCTACGATGGGCAGCCGCGCTGGGAAGGGCGCACGCAGCTCACCAACCTGTCCGAGCACTACCAGCTCACCATCGAGTCCCACGTCGCGGACGAGTGACACCCATGTCTCCTGTCTTCCTCAATCAGCTGGGCCTCGTCTGCGCGTTGGGCTCCGGGAAGCAGGAGGTGGCGCGGGCCCTGTTCGCGGACACCGTCTCCGGCGTTGCTTCACATGACGGGTTCGCGGACCGCCCGCTGCACCTGGGCGTCGTCTCTTCCCCGCTCGCGGCCCAGGACGCCCTGCCCCCTTCGCAGCACAGCCGCAACAACGCGCTCCTGCTCACCGCGCTGGAGCAGATACGCCCTGCCGTGGACGCCGCCATTGCCCGGTTCGGCCCCGCGCGCGTGGCGGTGGTGCTGGGCACCAGCACCTCCGGCATCGGCGAGAGCGAGGTCGCCATGGTCAGCCACCTGGCCACGGGCGAATTGCCCTCGCGCTTCCACCTGCACCAGCAGGAGCTGGGCTCCCCGGCGCTGGCGCTCACGCAGGTGCTGGGCGCGGGCGGCCCCGCCTACGTCATCTCCACCGCGTGCTCCTCCAGCGCCAAGGCCCTGGCCAGCGCGGCGCGGATGCTGCGCGCGGGCACCGTGGACGCGGTGCTGACGGGCGGCGTGGATTCGCTGTGCCGCTTCACCGTCGCGGGCTTCCGCGCGCTGGACTCCGTGAGCGAGGAGCGCTGTAACCCAATGAGCGCCCACCGCCACGGCATCAACATCGGCGAGGCCGCGGCGCTCTTCCTGATGACGCGCGAGCCGGGGCCGGTGCGCCTGTCCGGCTGGGGCGAGTCCTCCGACGCGCACCACATCTCCGCGCCGGAGCCCGGCGGCAAGGGCGCCATGGCCGCCATCCAGGAGGCCCTTAAGCGCGCGGGCGTCTCCGCGGAGCAGGTGGACTACGTGAACCTGCACGGCACGGCGACGGTGCAGAACGACGCCATGGAGAGCCGCGCGGTGCACGCGCTGCTGGGGCCGGACGTGAAGGCCAGCTCCACCAAGCCGCTCACCGGCCACACGCTGGGGGCCGCGGGCGCGCTGGAGGCGGCGTTCGCGTACGTCACGCTGGTGGACAACCCGGAGGGACGGCTGCCCGCGCACTTCTGGGACGGGGCCGTGGACCCTTCGATTCCGGCGCTGTCGCTGGTGAAGCCGGGCGAGGCGCTGGGGCGCCCGGTCCAGCGCGTGCTGAGCAACTCGTTCGCCTTCGGGGGCAGCAACGCCGCCCTCGTGCTGGAGCGCGCATGATGCGCATCGTCATCAACGAGCCCATCGAGGCGCTGGTGCCCCACGAGGGGCGCATGCGGCTGCTCGACCGCGCCCTGGAGGGCGACACGGACTCCCTGGTCGCGGAGGTCACCGTGCGCGAGGACAGCCTCTTCTTCGCCGACGGCGCCGTGGGCGGCTGGGTGGGCATCGAGTACATGGCGCAGGCCGTGGCCGCCTGGGCCGGGTGGCATGCGCGCAGGCGCGGCGGCATGCCCCGGGTGGGCTTCCTCTTGGGCACGCGCCGCTACGAATGCAGCCGCCCCGTCTTCAAGCTGGGCGAGTGCCTGCGCGTGGAGGTCCACCGCCAGTTCTCCGCGGACAACGGGCTGGGCCAGTTCGACTGCACCCTCACGGTGGGCACGGAGAAGGTGGCCACGGCGGCGCTGACGGTCTACGAGCCGCAACCGGGGCAGGACCTGGGAAGGGGCAACACAGATGGGTGACAAGACGGTGCTGGTGACGGGCTCCAGCCGGGGCATCGGCCGCGCCATCGCGCTGCGCCTGGCCCGCGACGGCTATGACGTCGTGGTGCACTGCCGCAGCAAGCGCGACGAAGCGGACGCCGTGGCCGCGCAGGTGCGCGAGGCGGGCCGCGAGGCGCGCGTGCTCCAGTTCGACGTCGCGGACCGCGCGGGCACGCAGGCCGCGCTGCTGGCCGACGTGGAGGCCCACGGCTGCTACTACGGCGTGGTGTGCAACGCGGGCATCGCGCGCGACAATGCCTTCCCCGCCATGACGGCCGACGAGTGGGACAGCGTCATCCACACCAACCTGGACGCCTTCTACAACGTGCTCAACCCGCTCACGATGCCGCTGGTGCGCCGCAAGAAGCCGGGCCGCATCGTCACGCTGGCGTCCGTGTCCGGGCTCATGGGCAACCGGGGCCAGGTGAACTACAGCGCCGCGAAGGCGGGCATCATCGGCGCGACGAAGGCGCTGGCGGTGGAACTGGCCAAGCGCGACATCACCGTCAACTGCGTGGCGCCGGGCCTCATCGACACGGAGATGGTGCCTGCGGAAGTGGTGGAGGAAGCGATGAAGATCATTCCCGCCCGCCGGATGGGCAGGCCCGAGGAGGTCGCCGCCGCGGTGAGCTTCCTCATGGCGGAGGACGCGGGCTACATCACACGGCAGGTGATTTCGGTGAACGGGGGGATGATCGGATGAAGCGCGTGGTGGTCACCGGAGTCGGTGCGCTGAGCCCCCTGGGACACGACTGGAAGACGGTCGAGGCGCGGCTGCGTGCGCGTCAGAACGCCGTCCAGGTGATGGAGCCCTGGAAGGAATACGAAGGCCTGAACACGCGGCTGGGCGCGCCTGCCCTGCCCTTTGAGCTGCCGCCGTCCGCGTACTCGCGCAAGACGACGCGCACCATGGGCCGCGTGGCGCTGATGGCGACGCGGGCCAGCGAGCTGGCGCTCCAGGACGCGGGCCTGCTGGGCGACCCCCTGGTGAAGGGGGGGAAGATGGGCATCGCCTACGGCTCCTCCGCGGGGACGCCGGAGAACATGGGCGACTTCGGCAAGATGATCACCCACAAGACGACGGAGGGCATCACCGCGACGACGTACCTGCGGATGATGTCCCATACGGCGGCGGTGAACATCGGCGTCTTCTTCGGCATCACCGGCCGCATCGTCACCACGTCCAGCGCGTGCACCTCCGGCAGCCAGGGCATCGGCTACGCGTACGAGGCCATCAAGCTGGGCCGCCAGGTGGCGATGCTCGCGGGCGGCGCGGAGGAGCTGGACGCCACGGGCGCGGCGGTGTTCGACACCCTCTTCGCCACCAGCACGAAGCACAACGAGGCGCCGCACCAGTCCCCCCGCCCCTTCCACGCCCAGCGCGACGGGCTGGTGCTGGGCGAGGGCGCGTGCACGCTGGTGCTGGAGGAGCTGGAGCACGCGAAGGCGCGCGGCGCCACCATCCACGCGGAGCTGCTGGGGTACGGCACCAACAGCGACGGGCGGCACGTCACGCAGCCCAACGCGGACACCATGGCGGAGGCCATGCGGCTGGCGCTGGAGGACGCGGGCGTGCCGGCGTCCGCCATCCCCTACGTCAACGCGCACGGCACGGCGACGGACACGGGCGACGTGGCGGAGAGCGCGGCGACGAAGATGGTGTTCGGGGAGAAGGTCGCCATCTCCAGCCTCAAGAGCTACATGGGCCACACGCTGGGGGCCTGCGGCGCGCTGGAGGCGTGGATGAGCATCCAGATGATGCGCTCGGACTGGTTCGCGCCGACGCTGCACCTGACGGCGGACTCCGTGGATCCGAAGTGCGCGCCCCTGGACTATGTCATGGGCGAGGGACGTGCTTTGCAGACGGACCTGGTGATGAGCAACAACTTCGCCTTCGGCGGCATCAACACGTCGTTGATCTTCCGCCGCTGGCCTTGATGCCTGGAGACCCCGCGATGAAGAAAGCCCTCCTGTTGCTGGCCCTGACCGCCGCCACCCCCGCGCTGGCGCGCGACACCGTGACGAAGGTGAAGCTGGCGGACGTGCTGGCCCTGCCGGAAGCCAAGGAGAAGCTGGACGGAACGGTGAAGTTCTACCTGGAAGGCGCGAAGACGCCCAACGTGCTCAAGACGCTGGGCAGCGACACCACGAACAAGAAGACCAACGGCGTGGGGAAGTCCGACGACTACGCCTGCAAGTGGGCCGCCCTCTCCGCGCTCATCGCCCTGCAGGAGGGCGCGAAGAAGAACGGCGCCAACGCGGTGGTCCACATCGTGAGCTACTACAAGAAGGTGGAGGGCAAGAGCGCCACCGAGATCGAGTGCCACGCCGGCAGCTTCGTCACGGGCGTCGCGCTCAAGGGCGACTACGCCACCATCGCGAAGTAGCGCTGGGCCCGGGCGCGGCGGCCGCTACCGCCGCGCCGGCACCTCGATGCGACAGACGCTCGCGGGCGCCAGGTTCCGCGAGCGCATCCAGGCCTCCAGGTCGCGGTCGATGCGCGCGGCGGCCTCCGCGGTGAAGCGGCGGTTGTCCTGGAGCTTCCACCCCTGCGGGTAGTTGCCCGAGTAGCCATTCACCGTGGGCACGCCGCGCTCCATGGATGCCCACACCGCGTCCAGGGTGTACTTCCACTCCTGCGCCTCGCCGGACGTCGGCGCGTAGAAGAAGCTCGCGCAGCCGGGCGGGATGCGCGCGGCCACCGCCTCCACGTCCGCGCGGGCCTCGTGCCGGTCGTAGACGCCGCCGGTGAGGCCCTGCTCCAGCAGGCACAGCGCGCCCAGCCCCACCGCCAGCGCCACGCGGCCGGAGTCCCACTGCCGCTGGAGGTACAGCGCCAGCCCCACGCCCGCGGGCACCAGCAGCCACATGCCGATGCGCGCCAGCGCGCGGATGGCCGCCGCCCCGGGCACGCCGTGGAAGACGAGCCACCAGGGCGTGAAGCCCCCCGTGTAGCGCGAGGCGAGCAGCACGGTGGCCACCGTCACGACGAGCAGCAACCGCACGGCGGGCCGTGAGCGCGCCTGCCACAGGCCCATGCCCGCCAGCACCGGCGTGACGAAGCCGAAGCCCAGCCGGTGCTCCCACGCCACGGGCATGCGCTGGAACTTGGAGAAGCCGTTCGTCCAGCCGTACAGCCAGCTGTCCTGCCCCAGGAAGAACCAGCTCCAGATGCGCGGCACCATGGGTGAAACTTCGCTGAAGGTGCGCAGGCCCACCGTGCCGATGGCCTGGCGCGAGTGCAGGACGAGGGGCGCGAGCAGCGCCAGTCCCAGGACGCCGAAGCCCGCGAGCGCCGGGAGGTGGCGGCGCAGCGCCGTCAGCAGCGGGCCGCGCGTGTCCTTGAAGACGAGCCCGGCGATGAACGCCAGGAGCAGGAAGAAGAAGAGGAACCAGCCCCAGTAGAAGCCCGCGTAGAGCTGCGCTACGAACGCGCCCACCAGCAGCGCGGCCCAGGCCACCCCTCGCCGCCGGTCCGTCTCCGGCCGCGTCAGCGCGACCACCGCGCCCACGGCGAGGAGCGCGAAGAACTGCCCTTCCAGCTGCGGGTGGTTGAGCTGGTTGATGCGCGGCGCGCCGGCCGTGAAGAGCACCGCGCCCACCACCGCCGGGAAGGCGCGCAGGCCGAACCCGCGCCGCAGCAGCCACACCGCCGCGGCGTAGTTCAGCGCGGCCATGGTGAGCGTCCACGCCTGCCACGACAGGTCCGCGCCCAGGCCCAGCACGCGCCACACCCAGTAGAACGGCGCCACGCCCAGGAGCACGTCGGAGTACGCGGCGACGTTGGGCTCGGGGTGGAACATCGGCGGATCCCAGAAGCGCGCGTGCGCCGGGTCGCCGGACACGAAGCGCCAGCCGTGCTCCAGGATGTAGTGGTTGAAGCGTACGTCGCCCTCGTCCCCCTGCACCAGGCGCAGCCCGGACAGGATGGAGGGATGGTGCGACAGCAGCAGGGCCACCACGCCGCCGACGAGGACGAGCAGGGCGACGCGGGTGCGTTCCGAGACGGCGGTTCCCATGGGCGCAGGGAGCGTTAACACACCGGGCCGGCCCCCTGGAACGACGGAGGGCGCCTGTCACGCGCGTCCCCGTCCCTGCTCCGGTGGACTTCAGCGCAGCGGCAGGTCCAACCAGGACGGCCCGCCGAGCGACACCGTCGCGCCCGTGCTGTTCGCGTCCAGGTAGAGCGGGTCCTCCGTGTCCACGACGAGCGCCAGCCGGTGCAGCACGGGGACGTCGTACGCGGTGGCGGGGAACACCAGATCCAGGTCGAGCGGCACGCCCGGCGTGGCGCCCTTCCAGGACAGGGGCACGTGGGTGATGAGGCCGCCGTAGTCGCCGAGCAGATCGTACAGGTAGGCGACGACCGTGCCCGACGCGGTGGACGGCGTGACGCGCACGCGCAGGGACGCCGACCCACGGATGGAGAGGCCACTCAGGGTGGTGGACGACGTCCAGACGCCCGCGTTGAGGCGGTTCACGCCCGGCAGCCAGACCACGGGCGGGATGCCGGTCAGCGCCTGGAGCCCGTTGGTCAAGAGCGCCACGCCCGCGTCGGCGGAGGTGTCGAAGCCGGACCAGACCACCCGCGAGCCGCCGGAGGTCGGCGAGCCGCCCAGGGTGCCGGTGCCATCCAGCAGGCGGATGGCGCCCAGGCCGTAGCGCTGCGAGCTCCGGGAGACCTGGGCCCAGGACGCATAGCCCTCCACGTCGCCGTCGTAGGTGCGCAGCACGACGGGCGCCTCGCCGGCGATGCCCGTGTCCACGCCCGCGACGTACTGGTCCATCCAGCGCGTCACGCTGGTCCAGACGCCATTGGGCAGGCCCAGCAGGCCCGTGGCCTCCACGACGGCGTGGTCACCCGGAGCGAACTCCAGCCGCTTGGGGCCCGTGAGCTGGCCGTAGAAAGACACCAGCTGGTTGGGCGGAAAGAGGCTGTCGCCGTAGGCGTTGGCCATCAGGATGGCGGGCTTGTTGGCGTTGATCCGGCTGATGTACGTGGCCGCCGAGCGCACGCGGCCCCAGGCCTTGATGGACTCGATGTCCTGGTTGGCGAAGTAGTTGTTGAGGGTCGTGCGCAGCTCGGGGCTGGGCCGGCCCAGCAGCGTCGCGGCGAGGTCGAGCAGCGCCACCGCCTGCGGACGCCGCGTCTCTCCGCCAAACAGCGACGCCACCAGGTCCGACCAGCCGGAGAGCGCCGCCACCGCCTTCACGCGCGGGTCGAAGCCGGAGGCGATGAGCGCGATGCCGGCGCCATACGAAACCCCCGCGAGCCCGATGCGCGAGGGATTCGCGGTCGTGTTGGCGAGCATCCAATCCATGACGCGCGACGTGTCCGCGATGTCCGCGGGTCCCGCCGTATCAATGCCACCGCCGGACGCCCAGAAGCCGCGCGGCGTGTAGGAGAGCGCCACGTAGCCCTTCTGCGCCAGCGCGTTGGCCTGGGCCAGGTACTCCAGGTCGTTGAGCCCCCAGCTCGAGATGAAGACCACGGCCGGATGAGGGCCCGGCGTGGTGGGCGCGATGTAGTTGGCCTTGAGCACGGTGCCGTCGCTCATGGGGATGTCGACGAACCGGAAGCCCGTCGTCGGCAGGGCCATGCCCGTGAGCGGCAGCAGCAGGAACAACAGGACCACGGGCAGACGCGTGCACCACGCAGGGGGTTTCAACGTCATTGAGACACCTCGGGGGCGGCGGGTAATTGACGCGCCGCCAATATGAGATGCGTTGATTCCCGAGTCAACACGCGGACAGGAATAAGCAGGATTCCAAACCAGGCGCGATGTTTGTTATTTCAAAGCAGCTTCTGTCCCAGCACGTCGAAAGCCTCGATGGGATTCGCGGCGGCACGGCTTGTCGGGTATGCGTCAGCGAGCAGGGTCCAGATCATCATGTCCCGGAGCACGCCGTCGGGTGCGACGAGCCGCTGTCGCAGCGTGCCTTCGTGGACGAACCCCAGCCTCCGGGCGACCGCCGCGCTGCGCACGTTGCGGGGATCGCAGTGGATCTCCACCCGGCGCACCCCCTCCACCTCGAAGGCGACGCGGGTGAGCGCTCCGGCGACCTCCGTCGCGAGCCCCCGGCCCGTGTGGCTGGCCGAAATCCAGTAGCCGATCTCCAGTGCGCCCTCCCCCACCCGGGGATGCAGCCCCGTGCCGCCGAGGACCTCGGAGCCGTCGCGATTGAAGACGCCGTAGGCGAAGTCCTGTCCCAGGTCGAACAGCCCGCGCATCCGGCGCAGCTGCCCCGCCTGCTGCGCCACGGTCATGGGGTAGCGCTTCGCCCACTCCATCCAGGGACGCAGGTGCTCCAGGTTGGCCTCGATGGCGCGCAGTGCCAGCCCGGCCTCGGACGGTGACCAGCAGCGGAGCACGGTGTGCTCGGTCTGGACTGTGTATGCAGGACGGAAGGCGGTCGGAGTCATGCGTCCCCCTGGAAGGGCTCCATCCCTGAACGTAGCCGATTCCCGGCCCGCTTCTCTTCGCGCATTGGCGGACAGCCACCCGGGGCCCGGGGGCGGGATGGCCAAGGGGACGCGCATTGCCAGCTTCCCGCATCCCGGACGCTCCCGCCCTGGAGGGATGCTTTCATGCTGTCACCGCGACGCTGTCCGCCTTGCCTCGCTGTCCTGCTGGCCCTGTGTCTGGGCGGGTGGTCAGGAGCCGGGGCCCCGCCCCTGGCCCCGCTCACCCTGCCAGCAGGCTTCTCCTCCGAGCTCGTGGTCGCGGGCCTGCAGTACCCGACGACGTTCGCGAACCTTCCCGATGGACGCATCCTCATCGCCGAGAAGGATGGCGCGGTCCGGCTCTTCAAGGACGGCGTGCTCCAGCCCGTGCCGTTCATCGACATCCGCGCGCGGGTGAACTCGCACCATGACCGCGGGCTGCTGGGGCTCGCGGTGGATCCGGACTTCGCCACCAATGGCTTCATCTACCTGCTCTACACCTACGACGACGATGGCACGGATGACTCCGGCCCCAAGACGTCGCGGCTGGCGCGCTACACCGCCCAGGGGGACATGGCTTCGCCCGCGAGCGAGGTCGTGCTGCTGGGCACCACCGTGGGCAATTCCTGCAATGACTTTCCCGCGGGCGCGGATTGCATTCCCTCGGACAGCGCCTCGCACTCCGTGGGCAGCGTTCGCTTCGCGCCGGACGGCACCCTCTTCGTGACGTCGGGCGATGGAGCCAGCTTCGACGCCGTCGATGACGACGCCCTGCGGGCGCAGAGCCTGGACTCACTCGCGGGCAAGGTGCTGCGCATCACCCGCACCGGCCAGGGCGTGGCCTCGAACCCGTTCTGGAACGGGGATGCCAGCGCCAACCGCTCCAAGGTGTGGGCGCTGGGGCTGCGCAATCCCTATCGCTTCAGCCTGCGCCCCGGCACCTCCACGCCCTACCTGGGCGACGTCGGCTGGAGCACCTACGAGGAGATCAACGTCGCGCCGCCGGGGGCGAACCTGGGCTGGCCCTGCTACGAGGGCCCCTTCCGCCAGCACGGCTATGAACCCAAGCCCGTCTGCCAGGCCCTCTACGCCCGGGGGCCCGCCGCGGTGAGGGCTCCGCTGTACTCCTGGGACCACGGCGTCGGCCAGACGGCCACGGGCGGCTTCTTCTACACGGGCACCGCGTTCCCGGAGACGTGGCAGGGCGCCTACTTCTTTGGCGACTACTCCCAGCAGTGGATCCGCACCCTCCGGGTGGATGCGAATGATCAGCTCGTGCCGGACAGCGTGACGCTGTTCGCGACCGGGGTGGGCGGGCTGGTCGAGCTCGGCATCGGACCGGACTCCAACCCCTTCTACGTGGACATCCTCGCGGGCGAGCTGCGCCGAATCCGCTACACGGCGGGCAACACGCCGCCCACGGCGGTGGCCTCGGCGACGCCGCGACGGGGTGAGCCTCCGCTGCTCGTGCGCTTCTCCAGCGCGGGCTCCAGCGACCCGGACGGGGACGCGCTCCAGTACCGCTGGGACTTCGGGGACGGCTCCCCCGTGTCCACGCTTCCCGCCCCGGAGCACACGTATGCCGTGACCGGCTTCTACGTGGCCCGGCTGACCGTCAGCGACGGGCGCGGCGGCAGCCACTCCGCCGCCGTGAGCGTCACCGTGGGCAACGCGCTCCCGGTCGTGACCATCGACTCGCCCTCGCCGACGTACCGCTTCAAGGTCGGCGACGTGGTGACCTACTCGGGCTCCGCGGTGGACCCCACCGAGGGCCCCATCCCCGGCGACCGGCTGAGGTGGACCATCACGCTGCGCCACTGCACGGCGGGGACCTGCCACACCCATCCGTACTCCACGAGCACGGGCGCGACCGGCGCCTTCACCGTCCCGGACCATGGAGACGAGGTGCACTTCGACATCAAGCTGACCGCGATGAACTCGACGGGGCTGACGAGCAGCCGGCAGATCTCCGTGGACCCGCAGCTCGTGCAGGTGACGCTCCAGACGTCACCGCCGGGGCTGGAGCTGGTGTTCGACGGCACGAGCGGACCGGCGCCGCGGATCCGCGCTGTCATCGCCGGCTCCTCGCACACCGTGGGCGCTCCGTCGCCGCAAGGCGTCTTCGAGTTCCGCGAGTGGTCGGACGCAGGGGCCGCGGAGCACGTCATCCAGGCCGGCTCGAGCGACGCCAGCTACACGGCCACCTTCGAGGCCGTCGCCCCCATGGAGTGCCCGCTCGGACAGTACCGGGCGGAGTACTTCGGCAACCGGGACCTGGAGGGCGCCCCCGCGCGGGTGCGCTGCGAGGCGGCGCCGCTGTCGAAGTTCTGGGGCACGGGCAGCCCCGTGCCGGAGGTGGGGCCCGACGACTTCTCCGTGCGCTGGACGGGACGGTTCTACTTCGTGCCGGGCCTGTTCTACTTCCTCGCCCAGGCGGATGACGGCGTCCGCGTGTTCGTGGACGGCTCGCGCATCATCGACGCGTGGAGGGACCAGTCGACCACGAGCTTCGTCGTGGGCCGCTGGATGAGCGCCGGCGAGCACACGGTGGTCATGGAGTATTACGAACACGGGGGCGATGCCGTGGCCGGGCTCCGCTGGACCCGCTGAAGCCGGGGGAAGGACACTGCGCGCATGCGACGGTTCAACGCGCTCACCTTCCAGACCGCGCTGCTTGCGAGCAGCGCGGTGTTCGCTTGCGAGACATGCCGCCCGGCGGTGGAGGCCGGCATCTTCAACGAACACTTCTGGGGCCGGCTGGCCATCACCCTGCTGCCCTTCGGCGTCGTCCTGTGCGTCGTGGCGCCGCTGCACTTCCTGGGACGTGAGCGATGAGCCCGATGCACCGGGGGCCGCTGCTCTCCGCGGGCGTGATGCTGGGCGTGGGGCTGGGCGGCTTCGTCGACGGCATCCTCCTGCACCAGCTCCTGCAATGGCACAACATGCTCTCCAGCCACCTGCCGCCGGACACGCTGGTGAACGCCAAGGTGAACATGTTCTGGGACGGCCTCTTCCACGCCTTCACCTGGCTCATGACCTTCAGCGGCCTGGTGCTGCTCTGGCGCGCGGGCTTGAGGACGGACGTGCCGTGGTCCACGCGCACCTTCGCCGGGTGCCTGCTGGGAGGCTGGGGCCTCTTCAACGTCGTCGAGGGCCTCATCGACCACCAACTCCTGGGCGTGCACCACGTGCGCACCGGCCCTTCGCAGACCGCCTGGGACGTGGGCTTCCTCCTCTTCGGGCTGGCCCTGCTGCTCGCGGGCGGCGCGCTCATCCGCGCGGGCCGTGAGGACGTCACGCCCCGGGGGGCCGCCGCCCCGCCTTGAGCCCTTGAGCCTGGAGGACGACACCGCACCGCGCCATCGTCCCGGGGTTCAAGCCAGGACCGGGAGCGCAATTGGCGCCTGGAACGCAATGGCTGGGATGAAACCGCCGTTTGCGCTGTTGGCGACGCGCCCGCGTGCGCCAGAGTGCGCCACCCCGTTCGGGCACATCCAGGAGCCTCCATGTCGTTCCGTTCCAGACCGCCGTTTGGCGCCGCGCGCATGACGCTCGGCGTCTGCGCGTCCGCGCTCATCACCGCGTGCGCATCCACCGCACCCGCGGAGAAGTCC
>NZ_RAVW01000301.1 GCF_003611585.1 Corallococcus exercitus
CCCCCCCACCTGCCCGGTCCTGATGCAGTGCGTTGCCAGGCGGCCTCGCAACTCCGTGCGGCTTCCAGCGATAATCCCAGTCAAAGCAGCACTTGTTTTCTGGGAGAGAAGCCATGGGGGTTGACGGACTTGGCCGCGGCGGCGCACGCCCGGTGGTGAGCACGGATGCTTCGCAGAACGCACGGCCGGTGGTGAGCCCCCGTCCGCAGACGAACGCGAACCCGGTCGGTGATTTCTTCAAGGACTCCTTCGACAAGGCCAAGAGCAACGGCGGCGTCATTGGCGGCATCATCGGTGGCGTGCTGGGCGGCCCGGTGGGCGGCATCATCGGCGGCCAGGTGGGCGGCGCCATCGGCGACGCCATCCAGGCCTCCAAGGACGCGGCGAAGCTGCAGGAGACGAAGGACGTCCTGACCAACTCGCCCACGGGCGCGGCGGCCGTGAAGTACATGGAGGAGCACAACATCCCGGTGGAGTTCGCCGACGGTGGTGGCTCCTACTGGGACGGCAAGAAGATCGTCATCGACCGCAGCCAGGATCCGCAGGAAGCGGCCCTGACGCTGGTGCATGAGATCAACCACGCGAAGGCGACCCTCGACGGTCCCCGCGCGGATGTGCAGAACCAGACGCGCGACGACTACGTGAACACGCTCCTCAACGAGGAGACGCGCGGCACGGTGGACAGCATCAAGGCGAAGAACGAGCTGGTCGCCGCTGGCGACAACGTCACCGCCACCTTCCCGCTGGAGGCCGAGTACAACGCCGCCTCGACGAAGGCCATCGACGAGGCGAAGGCGAAGGACCCGTCGCTCACCGAAGCGCAACTGCGTGAAATCGGCGACAAGGCGGGATACGATGCGGTCCTCAACGGCTTCAAGACGGGCGCGGTGGTGACCAGCACCAACGGTCAGAACTACCCCGACTACTACGGCCAGGGCTGGGACGCGGCGCACCCGTCACGCTAAATGCATCGTGTCCTCGTCGCAGCCTTGTGGGTGATGGCCACCACGCACTGTGACACGGCCCGGCCCTCGAAGGCCGGGACCCAGGAGGAACCGAAGGTGAATGCGGACGCCGAGACGTTGCAGCGCATCGAGCGGGTGGACCCGGTGCACGCCGGGACCATCCAGCAGAACCTGGCGGCGACGGCCTTCACGCGCCAGCCGCTGGGCTTCTACCAGCGCTTCCAGCTGGTGACGGTGGACGTGCGGTTGCCGCACCGGGCCCTGCGCTTCAAGTACGCGGACGACGGCAAGGTCGCGGTCAACCTCACGCCGGCCACCGCCGAGGCCATCTACAAGGTCAACCAGGACGAGGCGCTGAGCCTGGAGGCCGCGGAGGTTCCCGCCTACCTGCGCTTCTTCGTGGAGAACACCGAGGGCGGCAAGCGCCGGCTGGTGGAGCGCGCGGAGGACGTGCAGTGGCTGCCCGCCACGAACACGGACGCGGCGCTCGGCGCACGCAAGGCGGAGGCCGTCGCGAAGCTGCACCCCGTGAAGGTCTCCGACGGCCCGGAGGGCTTCCAGGCGTCCGCGCTGGTGCTCGTGGGCAACCAGTTGCTCGCGTGTGACTTCACCGTGCGCAAGGGCGGCAAGGTGCAGCTCGTGAATCAGCAGGTGGCGGCGGAGTCGCTGCCCGTGCCCGCCGTCCGCTGAAGCCACGCCCCTCAGGTCTTCTTCGTGCGCTTGCGCGGCGCGGTCTTCCTCGCGGTGGCGGGCGCACGCTTCTTCGCCGTCGTCACACGGCGGGCCGCCACGGCGGTCCGCGTCTTCTTCGCACCGGAGCGTTTGGCGGCGGGCTTCGCGCGCTCCTGCGTCGCGTGGTAGCGCTCCAGCAGCTTCGTGCCCTTGGCGGCGAGCCGCTTCGCTCCGGCGGCGTCCCTGGGCACGGGCTCGCCCCAGGCTCGGGCGGACAGGGCTAGGCGCGTGGGTTCGCCCTTGTCGTCGACCATGGGCCCGCGCGGGTGGGTGAAGTGGCGGCGCAGGAAGCTGCCCTTGCGGCGCAGCTTCTCCGGCGTGTCCGCCTTGCCCTTCACGCCGGGCTTGAGGTTCGCGCCCTCCTTCTCGTGGAACCACTCGCGGCCCGCCGCCGTGAGGCCTCCCTTTGGATCCTTCAGGCGCCGCGTGCGCGTGACGGGCTCGCGGGTCGGGGAACGGGGCGGCATCGGGCGTGCTCCTCTCGGACGGCGGTGGACGCTTGCGCAAGAGAGGTAGGTCTTCCCGGCCGCGCTGGCATGCGGTGACAGGCCGCCTGCTTCCTACGGCGTGGGCTTCGCCCCCGGGGGCACCAGCGAGTCCGCCAGCGCACGGAGGGCGCGCGCATGGGCGTGCCACGGGTCCTTGCCGTCGCCGAAGACGTCCAGCGGACGCTGGGGAGGAAGGCCCCGCGCCTCGAAGTCCTGGCCCGTCATGTCGGCGTAGTGCTCGTTCGACAGGTGGACCGTCCACCCGTTGGGCAGCGGCTTGACGAGCATGTCGGAGAACGCGCCCCGCGTGGCCGTGCCCACCTGGACGACGTTCGGCAGCGCGCGCAGGGCCAGCGTGAGGACCTCGCCCGCGCTGACGGTGACGTCGCTCGTCACCACGTACACCGGGCCGTGGAAGGACGGGCGCGGCGTGGGCTGGAGCGTGAACACCTGGGGCGGGACGTCCTTCGCTCCCGTCGCCCACTTGGTGTACGCGCGCCGGGGTTGCGCCGTGAAGCGCTCCGCGATGGCGCGAGCGACGGCGTCATGTCCGCCCCGGTTGTTGCTCACGTCCAGGACGAGCACGTCCGCGCCCGCGAAGGCCGTCAGCGCCTCATCCAGCACCGGCTCCAGCGCCGCCAGCTCCTGGGCCAGCGTGGAGGTCTGGCCCTCCGCCGCGGCGACGAAGCCGCCCATCGTCAGCAGGTTGAGGTAGGCGACGCGGGGCGCGGCGAAGCCCCAGAGGATGCGCTGGTTCGCGACGTGATGTCCCTCGCCGCGCAGCACCGTCTGGAGGATGCCGTCGCGGTACGCGCGCATCCACTCCCGCTGCACGTCCCGGGCGGGACGCGCCATGGCCACGGCCGTCTGATCCAGCATCGCGAATGTGCCCGTGGGGCGGGCCTCGTACGTCAGCGTGTCCGACGCCGCGTCGTCCGCGAGCAGCTCCACGTGCGCATCGTTCAGCGAACGGAGCGCGTCCGCGAAGAGGGTGAACAGCGCGCGGCCATCCATGTCCGGCGTCACCCGCGAGCGCTGCGCATCCAGGCGGGCCAGCCAGTCCGGGTCGCGCCGGGGGAAGGAGGCGTAGTGCTCCGCGAAGGTCGCCCGGAACACGTCGAACAGCTCCAGCGCGCTCCAGGCACGGTGCGTGTCGCAGTCGGCGGGCAGGGCGGCCAGCCGGTCGAAGCGGTAGCGCGTCTCTCCCGGCGCGGCGAGGAAGTCCCGGACGTCCGCGGAGGGCCCCGGCTCCTGGCCCCCGAACATCTCCTCGAGCTCCGTCGACGAGGACGGATCCGGATGGCACCCCGCCGCCGTCTCGTGGTGCAGGCGCAGGCCCTCCGGCGACACCGTGAGCAGCCATCCGTAGCCGCGCGAGCGCCACACGCCATCCGCGTCCCGGGCGCGGGCCTTCGCCGTGGCGTGCGGCGTGGCACATGCGGCGAGCAGGCCCGCGAGGACGAGGAGAATGGCGTTGCGCCGACTTCCTCCACCAGCGGACACCCCGCCGCCAGCGGGACGGGAGGACGCGGGGCGTGCGCTATAAACCCTGCGCGGGGTGGGGGTGGCCTGCCCGCCGACGGGAGACATCATGGGTGGAGTCGCTCGGAAGTTGGGATGGGTGGCCTTGGCCCTGGCGGGGGCCTTTAGCCTGGGCGTGGTGGCGCTGCACCGGGGCGAGTCCATCAGCGCCATCTGGCTCGTGGTCGCCTCCGTCGCGGTGTTCATGCTGGGATATCGCTTCTACGGCCGTTTCATTGCCGAAAAAGCGCTCCAGGTGGACCCCTCGCGCGCCACCCCCGCCGAGCGCCGCAACGACGGCCTGGACTACGTGCCCACGGACCGGTGGGTCGTGTTCGGCCACCACTTCGCGGCCATCGCGGGCGCGGGCCCGCTGGTGGGTCCGGTGCTGGCGGCGCAGATGGGCTACCTGCCCGGCACGCTGTGGATCCTGGCGGGCGTGGTGGTGGCCGGCGCGGTGCAGGACTTCGTGACGCTGTTCCTGTCCGTGCGGCGCGATGGCAAGTCGCTGGGCGACATGGTGCGCATGGAGCTGGGGCCCGCGGCCGGCGTGACGGCGATGGTGGGCGTGCTGATGATCATGATGATCATCCTCGCTGTGCTGGCGCTGGTCGTGGTGAAGGCGCTGACGCACAGCCCCTGGGGCACCTTCACCGTGGCGATGACCATCCCCATCGCGGTGATGATGGGCCTGTACCTGCGCTACGTGCGGCCCGGCAAGGTGCTGGAGGTGTCCATCGTCGGCTTCGTGCTGCTGATGCTCAGCATCTGGCTGGGCGGCCAGGTGTCCGAGTCCGCCACCTGGGGCCCCTGGTTCACCTTCGACAGCCGCACACTGGCGTGGCTGCTCATCGGCTACGGGTTCTGCGCGGCGGTGCTGCCGGTGTGGTTGCTGCTCGCGCCGCGCGACTACCTGTCCACCTTCCTGAAGATCGGCACCGTGCTGTTGCTGGCGGTGGGCATCGTGCTGGCGGCGCCGCACATGAGGATGCCGGCGGTGACGCGGTTCGTGGACGGCTCCGGGCCGGTGTTCTCCGGCAGCCTGTTCCCGTTCCTCTTCATCACCATCGCGTGCGGCGCGGTGTCCGGGTGGCACTCGCTCATCGCGTCCGGCACCACGCCGAAGATGCTGGCGACGGAGGGCGACGCGAAGCTCGTGGGCTATGGCGCCATGCTGATGGAGGCCTTCGTGGCCATCATGGCGCTCATCGCCGCGTCGGTGCTGGAGCCCGGCGTCTACTTCGCGATGAACTCGCCCGCGGCGCTCATCGGCACCAGCGCGACGCAGGCGGCTCAAACGCTCAGCCAGTGGGGCTTCGTCATCACCCCGGAGATGCTGGAGCAGACGGCGCGCGACATCGGTGAGACGACCATCCTGTCGCGCGCGGGTGGCGCGCCGACCCTGGCGGTGGGCATGGCGCAGATCCTCCATGGCCTGGTGTCCGGGCAGGGGATGATGGCGTTCTGGTACCACTACGCCATCCTCTTCGAGGCCCTCTTCATCCTCACCACGGTGGACGCCGGCACGCGCGTGGGGCGCTTCATGATCCAGGAGCTGGCGGGCCTGGTGTACGCGCCGCTCAAGCGCACGGAGTCCTGGGGCGCGAACCTGCTGGCCACCGCGCTGTGCGTGGCCGCGTGGGGCTACTTCCTCTATCAGGGCGTGGTGGATCCGCTGGGCGGCATCAACACGCTGTGGCCGCTGTTCGGCATCGCCAACCAGATGCTCGCCGCGATCGCGCTCACGCTGGGCTGCGTGGCGCTGGTGAAGATGAAGCGCGAGCGCTACGTGTGGGTCCCCGGCATCCCCGCCGCGTGGCTGGTGCTGTGCACCCTCACCGCCGGCTTCCAGAAGGTGCTCGGCGGCGACGTGCGCGTGAGCTTCGTGGCCCACGCGCGGACCTTCTCCCAGGCGGTGGCCGAAGGGCGCGTCATCGCCCCCGCGAAGTCCGTGGAGGAGATGGAGGCCATCATCCGCAACGACTACCTGGATGCCGCCCTCACCGTGTTCTTCATGGTCGTCGTGGTGGCGACGGTGCTCTTCGGCGTGCGCGCCGTGCTCCGGGCCCGGAGCTCGCCGGTGGCCACCTCGCACGAGACGCCCTACGTGGCCGCGGCCCTCCCGGTGAAGCCGTGAGGCTCATGCACGCGCTCCGGCACGGCTGGCGCCAGGCCGTGCGCACCGCGCGGCTGATGATTGGCGTGCCGGACTACGACACCTACGTGGCCCACATGCGCCGTCACCACCCGGACCGCGCGGTGATGACCTACGCGGAGTTTTTCAACGACCGCCTCAAGGCCCGCTACCGCCCCGGAGGCGGCCGGTGCTGCTGAGGTGATGAGTCGTTGAGTCTTCCAGACAAAACTGCTTAGTGGGTTTTACGGGTCAAGCCCGTTCAACCTCTTCGCAGGAGTCTGCCGTGTCTCGTACCTCGACGCCGTTCCGGACGTGGGCGCTGGGCGCCGTGTTTCTCGCATCGTTGGGAGGCTGCTCGGGCCCCGTGGATGCTCCGGTGTCCGGGGAGCCCATGGGGGAGGTGGAGTCGGCCGTGCTGTCGACGCGCGTGGTGGGCTACCTGCCGACGTGGGCGGGGGACGTGAACACGCTGCAGTACTCGAAGCTTTCGCACATCAACTACGCGTTCGCGCTGCCCACGGCGGCCGGTGGGCTCACGGGGGTGAGCAGCGGGGACGCGCGGCTGCGCTCGCTGGTGACGCTGGCGCATGCGCAGGGCGTGAAGGTGCTCATCGCCGTGGGCGGCTGGAACGACGGCAACGACAGCGGCTTCGAGCAGATGGCGGCGAACGCGAGCGCGCGCACGGCGTTCGTGAACAACGTGGTGAACTTCATCAACGCGGCCGGGCTGGACGGCGTGGACATCGACTGGGAGTACCCGGACCCCGGCACGTCGGGGAGCAACTACGCGCTCTTGATGAACCAGCTGGGCACCGCGATGCACAGCCGGGGCAAGCTGCTCACCGCGGCGGTGGTGTCCAACGGCTCCACGGGCGGCGGCGTGCCGGCGTCGGTGTTCAACGACGTCGATTTCCTCAACATCATGGCGTACGACGGCGGGCAGCCGCATTCGACGTATGACCTGGCGGTCCAGTCGCTGAGCTACTGGAAGGGGCGCGGGCTGCCGGCGTCCAAGGCGGTGCTGGGCGTGCCGTTCTACGGCCGCTCGCCGTCGAGCTACGTGGGCTACTCGGAGCTGGTCGCTCGCGACCCGCAGGCGCCCTACAAGGACAACGTGGGGGACGTCTATTACAACGGCATCGCGACCATCCAGGCGAAGACGCAGCTGGGAAAGCAGAACGGCGGCGTGATGATCTGGGAGCTGTCCCAGGACACGTCCGGGAGCACGTCGCTGCTCAACGCCATCTACTCCGTGGCGCAGGGCACGGGCGGCGGCACGGGGGCATACCGGCTGGTGAACAAGGCCTCCGGGCGCTGCGTGGACATCAGCGGCCCCAGCACGGCGGACGGCGCCATCATCCATCAGTGGGCCTGCCACACGGGTGCCAGCCAGCAGTGGTCGATGGAGGCGACGGACAGCGGCTACTACCGCTTCGTGTCGCGCTACAGCGGCATGGCGCTGGACGTGAAGGACGTGAGCACCGCGGACGGTGCGGGGCTCCAGCAGTGGTCCTACAGCGGCGGGAGCAACCAGCAGTTCAAGCTGGTGGCCCTGGGCAACGGCTACCACCGGCTGGAGGCGCGCCACAGCGGCAAGGTGCTGGACGTGACGGGCTGCCAGCAGGGCAGCGGTGACGGCACGCTGCTCCAGCAGTGGACCTGGTCCAACAACGACTGCCAGCAGTTCCGGCTGGAAGCGCTGTAGTCCGCACTGGAGGCGGGGCTGGCACCGTGCCGGCCTCGTCGCGCGCCGGCCATCGGTGCGGATGGTATATGGGCGGTCGCGATGGCTGACCGTTCCTCCTGCTGGTGGCACCTGCTCCGTCGTCCCATCGACCTGGGATGGGAGCGCCCGCGGGCCCCGTACGCGACGGCGCTGCTGGCGTGCTTCGCGGTGCTGATGCTGCGCTCACACGCGCGGCTCGCTCAGGCCCACCTCTGGGCGGAGGATGGGACGGTGTTCCTGGCGGATGCGCTCGCGCATGGCATTGGCGCCACGTTCATGCCCTACGCGGGCTATCTGCACGTCGTCCCCCGGCTGCTGGCCTGGGGACTGTCGCGCCTGCCCATCGAAGCGTTCGCGCTCGGGCTGGCGTTGCTCACCCTGGGAATCGACGCGGCGGTGTTCGCGCTCATCGCGCGGGTCCGCTACCGCTGGCTGGTGCCCCATGACGGGGTCCGGATCCTCGCCGCGGTGGCGCTCTGCTTCCTGCCGGGGACCTGGGAGGTGATGGGCAACCTCGCCAACCTCCACTCCGTCCTCTTCTACGGGGTCATGCTGGTGGCGCTCCAGGACCTGGAGCGCCCGCTGGGAGTCGTTGACGGCGGGGTGCTGCTCGCGGCCGCGTCGAGCGCGGGCGAGGGCGTGTTGCTGGCGCCGGTCTTCCTGCTGCGCGGTGTGCTGCGGTGGCGCGACGGGCAGTCTCTGCGCGCGGTGCTGGGAGAGGGCGCGGCGGCGGCGGCGCTGACCGTGTTGGCCGGGGTGAACATGGTGCTCTTCCGCCAGTCGGGCATGGCCGCTTCCGACTTCGCCGCCTGGCCGCTCTCGCGCATGGCCGAGCACCTCTGGAACACGTTCAACGTCCGCTACGTGTTGCACCCGGTGCTGGGCGACGGCGGGACGCTGTCGTACTTCCGCAGGCCGCTCGGGGTGCGGGTCGCGGTGGCGGGCGGGCTCCTCGCGGTGCTCGTCATGGGCCTCCGCGGGGTGCCCGCGCGGCAGCGGGCGTTGCTCCTGGCCGCGTGCGCGTGCGTCTTCCTGTTGATTCCGCTCACCTGGTACGTGCGCTCCGGTTCGGCCGACTACCCCACGTTCGGCGCGTTCCGGGATCCGGGCGTGGTGGAGGACCGCTACATGCTGTTCGCGCTCCCGGCGGGGCTCGTGCTCTGGGTGGTGGCGGTGGCGCGGTTCCGGGCCGTCTTCGCCGCGGGCCTTTGCGTGTGCGTGGTGGTGCTGGCCCTTCCCCGGTGGACCTTCGAGCCGTGGGGCTCCGAGCTCGACTGGGCCCGGACCGCGCGCCTCATCCGCGAGACCCGTGAGACGCCGGGCGCGGAGGCGGCCGTGCCCATCAATCCCACCGGCTGGTGGATCCGGGTGCGTGGCGCCTCGCACCCGGCACCGTGACCGTTGTCAGGCGGGGCCCTGGGCCTTCACGAGGGCGTCACCCAGCTTCGCGGCCAGCACCTTGAGGTGCGGGGGCTTGAGGAAGGAGTAGTGGTCCCCGGGCACCCTGTGCACGTCCAGCCCGCCGGGCGCGTAGGCGGCCCAGCCGTGGTCCCAGTGCGAGCCCTCCGCTTCGAACAACGTGAAGGGCCCGCTGGCCGGGGGCGGTTCGTAGACCCAGGCCGCGTTCAGGTGGACCTCGAACGCGTGGCGCAGCTTGAGCAGGGACTGCTCCGCGGCGAACAGGGGCTGGCTGGCCGCTTCCAGCGCTTCCTTCCACTGGCTCGGGGAGAGGCCGTCGTTCGGTGGCAACGGCTGGCCCATGGCGCGCAGCAGGTCCTCCAGGAACAGCGCGCTCAACCGCGCCTTCGCGTTCACGTCGTCCGGGTTGCCGAAGTGCAGGCTCGCGGACGAGTCGAGCAGCGCGAGCAGCGCCACCGTCTCGCCCTCGCGCCGCAGCTGGTGGGCCATCTCCCACGCGACGCCGCCTCCCATGGACCAGCCGCCCAGCAGGTAGGGGCCGTGCGGTTGGACCTCCCGCACCGCGCGCACGTACAGGGCCGCCATCTCCGGGACGGAGTCGCAGGGCGGTTCCGCTCCGTCCAGACCGCGCGCCTGGAGCCCGTAGAAGGGCTGGTGGGGGCCCAGCGCCCGGGCCAGCTCCGCGTAGGGCACGACGTTGCCTCCCACCGCATGGACGCAGAAGAAGGGACGCACTCCCGCCTGGCCCTCCTGGAGCGCGACCAACGGCGTCCACGACGTGGCGTCCCGGAGCAGGCCCGCGAGGTGCTCCACGGTGGGGTTCTGGAAGAGCGACGACACCGGCAGGGACCGGCCCAGCCGGGCGCGGAGGGCCGACTGCAGACGCAACGTCAGCAGCGAGTGTCCGCCCAGCTCGAAGAAGTTGTCGCGCACGCCGATGGGGTGCACGCCCAGCACCTCCTCCCAGATGCGCACGAGCTGTAGCTCCAGCGGCGTGCGAGGCCCCAGCAGGGTGGCCGCCGGCTCGCGGCCGGCCGCGGGCGCGGGCAGGGCCTTGCGGTTCACCTTGCCCGAGGGCGTCAGGGGCAGCCGCTCCAGGGGCACCCAGCGCGAGGGCACCATGTATTCCGGCAGCCGCCCCTTGAGGAAGCCGCGCAGCGCGGCGACGTCCAGCGCCTTCGGATCCGTCCCCACCACCCAGGCCACCAGCCGCTTCTGGCCGCCTCCGTCGTCCCGGGCGTCGACGACGCAGTCGCGCACCGCCGGGTGCTGCGCGAGCGCTGCTTCAATCTCTCCCAGTTCGATGCGGAAGCCGCGCACCTTGAGCTGCGCGTCGCGCCGGCCCAGGTACTCCAGCGTGCCGTCCGGCAGGTGCCGCGCCCAGTCCCCCGTGCGGTACAGCCGGCCTCCCGGCGTCGTGCCGAGGGGATCCGGGATGAAGCGGTCGGCGGTGAGGTCGGGCTGGTTCAGGTAGCCGCGGCCCACCTGGACGCCTCCCACGTACAGCTCGCCGGTGACGCCCCGGGGCACCGGCTGGAGGTTCGCGTCCAGCACGTACACGGGCACGTTGATCAACGGCCGGCCAATGGAGGGCAGCGCTGGCCACGCGTCCGGATCCCCCTTCAGCGACAGCGACGTCACCGCGTGGGCCTCGGAGGGGCCGTAGTGGTTGTGCAGCACCGCGCCCGTGTGCTTCATGAAGCGGCGGATCGCGGGCGTCATGCGCAGCTGCTCGCCCGCCACCATGATCTCCCGCACGCGGCGGGGATGGCGGCCTTCACGCTCGGCCACCTCCGCCAGGTTCTGGAGCGCGACGAAGGGCATGAAGAACCGCTCGATGCCCGCGTCCTCCAGCAGGGCCAGCAGCTGGCTCGGGTCGCGGCGCGTCTCCTCGGTGAGGAACACCAGCTCACCGCCCGCGGCCCAGGTGGCGAAGAGCTCCTGGAAGGACACGTCGAAGCTCAGCGCGGAGAACTGGAGCGTGCGGGCCCCGGGTGCCACCGAGTCCCCCAGCTGCCAATGCAGCATGTTCACCAGCGCCTCGCGGTGCATCGCGATGCCCTTGGGCGTCCCGGTGCTGCCGGAGGTGAAGATGACGTAGGTGAGCGCCTGCGCGTTGCCCCGGGGTTCGGGCCGCGCGTCGGACTCGCGGGCCAGGACGTCCACCTGCGTGTCGAGTTCCAGCACGCGCGCCGTGTCGTTGCCCAGCACGTCGCGCAGCTCGCGCGTGGTGAGCAGCACCGTCGCGCCCGACGCCTGGAGCATCGCGGTGAGCCGCTCCGGCGGATAGGCCGGGTCGAGCGGCACGTAGGCGCCTCCCGCCTTGAGCGTGCCCAGCACCGCCACGGGCAGCTCCAGCGAGCGCCTCAGGTGGATGCCCACGCGGACGTCGGCCCCCACGCCCAGCTTCCGCAGGTGGTGCGCCAGCTGGTTCGAGCGTCGCTCCAGCTCCCCGTAGGTGAGCGTCGAATCGCCGAAGCGCACCGCGACGGCTTCGGGCGTGCGCGTGGCGGTGGCTTCGAAGAACGCGTGGGGTGCGGGCACTGGCGGCCAGGACACCGGCTGGTTCGCCCACGCCGCGAGCTGCCGGCGCTCCGCGTCCCCGAGCATGGGCAGGGTGCCCAGCGGCGCGTCCGGCGCCGCGAGCGCGCTTTCGAGCAGCCGCGTGTAGTGGTCCGCGAAGCGCGCCACCGTGGCCTCGTCGAAGAGGGCGGTGTTGTACTCCCAGATGCTCGACCAGCCCTCCGGCGTCTCGCGCACGAAGAGGGTGAGGTCGAACTTCGCCATGCCCGGCTCGAAGGCCAGGGCGCTGACGGAGACGCCGGGCAGCTCCCAGGGCGCGCCGCCGTTCTGGAAGACGAACATGACCTGGAACAGGGGAGGGCGGCTCAGGTCCCGCGTGGGGACCAGCGCGTCCACCAGCTGCTCGAAGGGCATGTCCTGGTGGGCATAGGCGCCCAGGCAGGCCTCCCGCACGCGGCCCAGCAGCGTGCGGAAGCTCCGTGCGCCGGAGGCATCCACGCGCAGGGCCAGGGTGTTGGTGAAGAAGCCGATGAGGTTCTCCACCTGGAGGTGGCCGCGCCCCGCGATGGGCGTGCCGATGACGACGTCCTCCTGGCCGCTGTGCCGCGCGAGCAGGGCGTGGAAGCCCGCGAGCAGCAGCATGAACGGGGTGACGCCCGCGTCGCGCGACAGGGTCTGCAC
>NZ_RAVW01000302.1 GCF_003611585.1 Corallococcus exercitus
CGAGCAGCGTGAGCACGCGCTCCCGGGAGCGGTGCATGTGCACGTGCTGGAAGCCGGGCAGCCGGCAGTGGTGCCAGAGGAAGGCCTGGCCCTGCGCGGTGAAGAAGACGCTGAAGCTGATGAAGCTCAGCCAGTGTCCGGAGCCGGGGGACATGGCGTGGAACAGCTTCGCGAACCCCTGGGTGTGCCAGTCCGTCCTGCGCGGGAGGATGTCCGGGTCGCGGACGTGGACGTTGGCGGCGCTGTGGTGGGCCTGGACGTGCCAGGCCCTCCAGTTGCCCGGCGTCACCAGGAAGGGAGCGAAGCCCACCCAGCCCAGCAGGCTCTCCAGCCTGCGGCTGTGGAACACCGAGTGGTGCAGGGCCTCATGCGCGGCGAGCCCCACGGCGGTGACGAGCTGGCCCAGGACGAAGGCGATGAGCAGGCAGGCCCAGTGGGGCAGTGTCCAGGTGCCGAGCACCCAGATGAGCGCGGCCTCCACCGGCACGAGGCAGAGCGCCACGATGCCGCGCAGGGGTTGTCGTTCGAATGCCTCCGGCGGCAGCACGCGGCGCAGCTCCGAGCGGAGCCGCTTGGCTTCATCCGGGGGAAGGGGGAGGGAAGGAGCGGAGTCGTTCATGGCGGGTGCCTGTTCAGGGAAGGGGTTTCAGGCCATGGGGCGGGCGATGCCGCCTTCGACGAGCATCCGCAGGCGGCCCGCTTCGTCATGCGCCGCCACGGTGCCGCACTGGAGGAGCTCTCCCTCCACGCGGGGGGCGAGCGCCTTCAGCGTGAGGCGGCGGGGGGCACGGGCGTCGTGCGCCACCAGGTCCCGGTCGAACGTGGCCCGCTGGACGCCAACGGGGGCGAACACGTCGTTCGATACGCCCTCCACGTGCATCGCGCTCAAACGCAGGGCCGCGTCCAGCACGAGCGCGGGCACACCGTGCCCCGCCTGCCGGGAGACCTCCGGCAGCCCGAGCCTCGCGAAGCGCGCGTCCTGCTCCAGGCGGATCTCCTCCAGGCAGTCGAACATCTTGCGCAGCTCGATGGGGGAGCCCGTCGCGCAGTGCGGGTCATGCACGGACATTCCATGGCCCGAGGCGTGGGCGGCCTCCAGCTGCGGCGAGGTCCGCGGCGGCTCGGCGGTCAGCGTGAAGCGGGCCTCGGCGTAGACGAGGTCGCGCTCCAGCACCACGCCGGAGGCATGGACGATATCGCCCGTCAGCTTCACCTGCACGCTGTGCCGGCCCGGCGCATCGGTCAGCGGGGTGCACTCGGCGCGCAGGGACTGCTGTCCTCCCGGCTTCACGCGGATGAAGCGTGAGAACCGCACGTCCTCGATGGTGACGGTGCGCAGCTCGGGACGCGCGTCGTCCAGGGCCGCCTGGAACATCAGGTCCAGGGCCCAGGCGCCGGGCAGGGTGGGGGTGCCCCGGACGAGGTGGTCCTCCAGGCACGGGATGCTCGCCGCGTCGACCGTCAGGTCCCGCCGCGTGGGACGGGGCGGCTCCGGAGTCGGCGGCGGCGGGGCGAGCACCTCCAGGCCGTAGAAGGCGCGCTCGCTCTCGGTGAGCTGGACGTTGATGGGTTGGACGGGCTGGCCGTCCACCAGCTGGAGGAAGAGCGCTTCGCCCTCGTCGGCGCGGATGCCGCGCAGCCGGCGGCTGGCCCCGAGCACTTTGTACTCCGAGCCGCGCGTCATGCCGATGCCGTCCCACGCGAGCCAGCCCACGCTGCACCACTGCACGTCCTGGCGCGCGTCGCTGACCCAGGCGCACAGCCGGTCCAGCGCCTCGTTCGCGGCTCCGTAGTCCGCCTGTCCGTCATTGCCGATGTAGCTGAACGCGGAGGTCAGGACGTGGAACGGAACGGGGGCGGGGAGGCGGCGTGCGCACGCCTCGCGCAGGTTGCGCAGCCCCAGCAGCTTGGTGTCCAGCGTGCTCCGCAGCTCCGTGAGCCGGCGGCGGTGGAGCTTCTTGGAGACCTGCGTGCCGGCGCCGTGGACCACCAGGTCCAGCCGCCCGTGTTCGCGGAGCAGATCTTCCACGACGCGGTCCACCTCCTCGGGACGGGTGACGTCCGCGGCCCGGTAGGTCATCTGGCCAGGGAGCCGCGTGAGCCCGTCGAGCGTGGCCCGCAGCTCGCGCACGGCCAGGTGTCGCTCGAAGCGCGCTCGCAGCGCGGGCATCCGCACGGCGGGGTCGCGGGCGAGCTCGGAGGCGTAGAACTCGCGCTCCACGGCGCCCAGCTCCTCGTCGCGCGCCTGGAGCACGCGCTCGGGGGCGTCGGACGGGTCGCTGCGGCCCAGGAGGACGACCTTGCAGCCGTACCGCTTGAGCAGCGCCCCGGCGAGGACGGCCGTCACCCCGCGCCCACCGCCCGTGAGCAGGACCACCGAGCGGGAGTCGAGCGTCGTGGCGGGCCGCGCAGGGACCTCCGTGGGTTGCAGCAGCCGGACGCAGCGGACGGAGCCGTCGAAGCAGACCTCGACGGGAGCGGTGTCGTCGCTGGTGCCCAGCTCGGAGGCGACGTGGTCGAGCGCCGTGAGGAGCGGGAGCGGGGTCGTGGCGATGGCCCGGATGCCGTGCGCGGGAACCTCGCGGCCCAGGGACTTGAGCAGGCCCGCGAAGAGGCCCGTGACGGGGTGCAGCGTCCGGCGCGGACCGACACCGCCGATGCACAGGCTGGCCAGCGTCACCGTGCCCGCGGTCAGTCCCGCATAGGCACGGCGCGCGGACAGGAAGAGCAGCTCCAGCGCCTCGTGACGCAAGGCCGTGTCCGCGACCACGGAGGACTCGCCCGCCCCGGAGGCCATCCGGCAGACCGCGACGATGACCTGTGGCTCGAAGCCGAGCGCATCCAGCCCGGCCTCCGCGGTCTCCTCCCGCGTGAGGTCGATGCCATGGATCCGCGAACCCGCGTCCGAGGCACCCGCGTGAACGATGCGGAACTCGGAACCGCAGGCGTTGTGTGCCTGGGCCGCAAGCTCACGGGCCATGGCCTCGTCCTGCGCGATGAACAGCACCCGCCGGCCGCGCAGCTGTGACGCTCCGGTCGTCCGGGCCGGACGCTCGACGAGTACCGGCGCGTGGTAGCGGATGGGGGCCGAGTGGTCGAAGCCGTCGGCCGCCTCCCGCTCGGCGTGGTCGTCCAAACCTGTCCGACTGTCGGACAGGTTTCCGCCGCTCGGATGGACGGGCAGCCCCCCAGTCATCGCAGGCGCCGAAGCAGGTCCACTGGGGATCGTCTTCGGAGTTTCGCTGACCCCGGGAGTGGCGGCGCGCTTGTCCGAACCGGTCCGACTGTCGGACAGGTTTCCGCTGCTCGCAGGCCCCCCAGCCACGGCAGGCGATGCGGCGAGCCCGACGGAGACCGTGGGCGGGAGTGGGGCGATGCCGGAGAGGCCGCCCCGGTTGTCCAAACCGGTCCGACTGTCGGACCGGTTCGTCCGGTGCGCCTCCGGTGCGCCCGGCTGGGCACCGAGTCCAGGACGAAGCTGGAGCACCAGCCGTGTGCCGGTCGCCGCCTCCGGATGGAAGTGCAGCGTGGTCGCCTGTCCCTCGGCGGCGGCCCGCACCGCGCGGAGGACTTCCTGGGCCTCCCGGGCGGAGTGGGGTGGCAGCGTAACGCCAGGCCCGGAGGCCCCCTCTTCGGACATCCGCAGGTGGCACAGCGGCTTCAAGCCCCGCGCTTCCGCCTTCGCGGCCGTGGTCACCGCCAGCATCGCCATGCCTTCCTCAGGCATGGACGCGGCGGGGCCTTCTCCCGGTCGCCGCACGTGGGCGCTGCCCACGAGCACCAGCTCGAACCCACTGTCCAGCAGGGCCCGCGAGGCCCTCAGCGACGCGGCCAGCGTGTTGGCCCCCGCGTCCACCACGAAGTTCGGCCCCTTGGTGTCCAGCGCTCCCGCCACCCGCCCGGGCGTGACGTTGGGCATCATCCCCTGGAGCGTGTAGGGCCCGGAGGGCTTCAGCGCGCCCACCGCCGCATGCAGGCGGTCCACCAGCGGCAGGAGCCGTGCGGAGTCCGGTGCTCGCTGGACGTGCTCGCGCAGCCGGCGCCGCGTGGAGTCCGCGAGCACGCGCTGCGTGGCCTCCACGCCCCGGCGCGTCTTTCCCTCCAGCCCCAGGACGATGGCGGTCCCCGTCCGCAGCGGCTCAAAGGCCTCGAGCTTCTTCACCACGTCGCTCGCGACGATGAGTCCCAGGTGCTGCGTGAGGTCCATGTCCTCGGTGATGTCCGGCAACAGCCGCACGGACGCGGGCAGCCGCAGGCCCCGGGCGTCGAAGCGCGCCTCCGGGAACATCCCCTCCGCGGCCACCACCACCAGCCCTTCGCCCGCGGTGGGCACCGCCCTCACGCGCGGCGCGACCGTGCCTCCCCGGTACTCCTCCAGCACCAGGTGCGCGTTCGTGCCGCCAAAGCCGAAGCCATTCGTGGCGGCCCGGCGGGGATGCTCCCCGTTCTCCGGCCACGGCTGCTCCCGCGTGCTCACCTCGAAGTCCGGCCCGAGCGCTCGCAGCCCCGCGCCCGGACGGTCGAAGTGGGACTGCGGCGGGAAGCTCCGGTGCTCCAGGGCCTTGCACAGCTTGATGACAGAAGCCGCCCCCGCGGCCCACCCGACATGGCCAATCAACGCCTTCACGCTGGCGAGCTGGAGGCCCTTGCGCTTGCCGCCGAAGACGCGGCCAATCGACTGCAACTCGGTGGTGTCACCAGCCGGCGTGGCCGTGCCGTGCGCCTCGATGTACTGGATGGACGCCTGCTCGACGCCGGCCGCCGCGTAGCACGCCTCCATCGCGGCCACCTGCCCATCCGCGCGCGGGACGTTGGCGGAGCTGCTGCGCCCGTCGCTGGAGAGCCCCGCGCCCCGGATGACCGCGTGGACCTTCAACCCCGAGGACACGGCATCCTCCAGGCGCATCAGGCCGACCACTCCCGCGCCCTCGCCGAAGATGACGCCATCCGCGCGCTCATCGAAGGGCCGGCTCCCCGTCGCGGAGAGCCCCTTGAACTGGGAGAACAGGCAGCTGTTGCCCGGGCCCGGGGAGAACACTCCCCCCGCGAGCACCAGGTCGGCCTCGTCGCGCTCCAGCGCCTTCATCCCCAGCGCGATGGCGTAGAGCGAGGAGGCACAGGCCGCATCCAGCAGCATCGTGGACACGCCCGGACCCACGATGTCCGTCACCACCGCCTGGAGGGTGGGGTGCGGCGCGAGCTCCGCGGACGTGGCGGTGACACCCAGGGCCTCACGCATCAGCGCGGAGAACTCCAGCGCCGTCTCGCCTCGTGCACGCAGCAGGGCCTCGCCCGCCTCCAGGCACAACGCGTCGTCGTACTCGGGAGAGCCGTCCGCGGTGGAGCCGAGCAGACACTGGATCCGCCCGGGCACGCGCGGCGCCGTGGGCCGCAGGGACTCCATCGCCTGGGTGAGCGCGATCGCCAGCAGTTGCTGCTCGCGGCCATAGCGCTGGAAGCGGTCCGGTTGGATGCCCGGGGGCGGGACGAGGTCCGTGTCCAGGACCCGCCCGGTGAGCAGCGTGTACGTGCGGTCCGGAGTCACGGCCGGACCCACGAAGTCCACGACCTGGTCGGGATGGCTCAGGCCCGTGTCGACGATGCCGCTGATGCCCCGCTGGATGTTCCTCCAGTACGTCTCCGGATCCTTCGCGCCGCCCGGAAGCATGCAGCCCAAGGACACCACCGCGATGGCCGGAGCCACGGTCGCTACATCCCGAGCGACAGGCGTCGCGGCCGGAGGACTCTCGGGCAGCGCACGGTCCAGGGACGTCAGCGCCACGGACGTGTCCGCGGGGAGGATCCGCTGGACGATGCGCGTGAGCCGCCCCCCCGTGCCGCAGTCCACGAACCGGGTGCAGCCCGCGCCCACCAGCGTCTCCACCGCGCCCGGGAAGTCGAAGGGACGCACCAGGTGGGACGCGAGCGCCCCCGCCAGCTCGGACCGGCCACCTCCGTACACCCTCCGCTCGATGGGCGAATAGATGGGCCCTCGTGCCGGATGCACCGCGAGGTCCGCGAGGCTCGCGCGGAACGCGGCGACCGCGGGCGCCAGGCTCGGGTGGTGGAACGGGTACCGGCTGGAGATGAAGGTGAAGCCCTTGCCCTGCCGTTCCAGGAACGCGCGCAGCTGCTCCAGCGGCTCACGGGGCCCCGCGACCACGGTCTGCCGCGAGTGATTGCGACCCGCGACCTCCAGGCCACGAGCACCACTCTCCGCCAGGGCCCGCACGGTCTCCGGCTCCGACAGGGCGACCGCCGCGAGCGTCCCCAGGTCGTCCGGCACCGTCTGGAGCGCCCGGATGCGGCGGCACACCACCTCCGCGCCCGTGCGCAGGTCCAGCGCACCGGCCGCGGTCATCGCCGCGATCTCCCCGAAGCTGTGCCCCACGAACACGTCCGGCCGCGTGCCCTGACGCTCCATCCACCGCGCCCCCAGCACGCCGCACAGGAAGATGCCGAGCTGATCCAACAGCGGCGACGCGTCCAGCGCCCGGCCCACCTGGGCGACGTCCTCCGCCGCGAGCAGTGGCGCCACGTCGATGCCCTGCGAACGGCATGCCTCCGCCACCGCCCCCAGCTCCTCACGCAGCTCCGGCTGGAGCGCCTTCAACTGGAGGAAGAGGGCGGGCTCGAACGTGCCCTGGCCCGCGAACAGGAACGCCGTGGCGTTGGCGGACAGCGGGAGGCCCGGCTCGGGAAGGCGGACCGTGCGGGAGACCCCGCGCGGATGGGTGTCCGCCAGCAGGGTCCTCGCCAGCTCACGCACGGCTTGCGGGAACAGCGCCTGGACGCCCGCGCCTCCCTGCAAGGCGAGGTCGCGGAAGCTCTTCGCGCCCACCGGCTCATGGAGGGCCGCGAGGGATTCGAAGCTGCGCTGGAAGGACTCCGGGAAGGCGCGCAGCACGCCCTGCCGGTCCGCGCAGAGCACGGTCTGGTAGCCGCAGGCCACCGGCGTGCCGTCGCTCTTCAACGTGCGGAAGCAGAAGCGCAGGGACACCTCGCCCCGCTCCTCCAGCGACGTGAGCACCACCAGCCGGTCCCCCAGCGACGCCGGGGCGAGGTTGCGCGAATAGCCCTCGTAGGTGAGCAGCAGCACCTGGTCGAAGTCGCGCCGGAACTCGGGCACCTCGAAGGCGTGCGGGCTGAAGAGCAGGTGCTCCCGGCCGGCGCACTGGAACTTGAAGTTGGTGAGGAAGTGATGGCTCCCGTAGGCCATCGTGTCATCGAAGTGGATGTCGTACGGGACGGCGAAGAAGTCCATGGTGGTGGCTCCGGAAAGGGGAACGGATCAGGACGCGCGAGCGGCCGGCAGCAGGCCGTCCACGGTCCCGGAGAGGCCGGCGTCCACCACCCAGATGGCGCCATTCACGCGCTGGGTCTTCGGCCCCAGCAGCAGCTCGGTCACGTCCGCGACGTCGTCCGCGGTGCACAGCCGTCCGCCCGGCGTGGCGGACTCCCAGCGCGCGACGCGCTCCGGTGCGTCCGGGAACATGCCCAGCAGGTCCCCGTGCACGGGCCCCGCGGACACGCAGTTGGTGCGGATGCCCTGCGGCGCCAGCTCCGCGGCCAGGTAGCGCGTGAGCGACTCCACGCCCGCCTTCACCACGCCCTGGCAGCCCAGGTCGTGCATGTACCGCTGGGACATGGACGTGGACATGGTGACGATGCTCCCGCCCCCGCGCGCGGCCATCAGCGGACGGGCGCGCATCGCGCACTCGTAGGTGCCGGTGATGCAGGTGCGGAACGCCTTGTCCCAGTCCCGAGGCGCGATGCGGTCGAACGGACCGATGAGCCCGTTGGACGCATTGCACACGAGCAGGTCCAGCCCGCCCAGCTGCTCACGGATGGCGGAGAACATCCGCTCCAGGTGCTCCTCCTGCGCGACGGAGCCCCACAGGTGGACCGCCTTGCCGCCCGCGTCCACGATGTCACGAGCCGTCTTCTCCCCGTCCTCGCGGGAGTGGAACGAGTTCACGACCACCGTCGCCCCCGCGCGAGCGAGCCGCGTCGCGATGACCCGGCCAATGCCCTTCCCCGAACCCGTGACGAGCGCGACCTTCCCCGCGAAGGGCTGCTCCGTGCGCGACGGCATCGGCGCGGCGTGGACGGGGGCGCGAGGCTTGACCTCCGGAACGGACGGCGTGGACGGCATGGACGGCAACAGCGCGCGGGCCGCGTCGGCGATGGCGGCCATCGTGCGCAGGCGCTGCGAGGGCTTCGGCGCGTCACCCAGCCCCAGCTCCTTCATGAGCACGGCCATCACCTCCGCCTGCTTCACGGAGTCGATGCCCAGCTCGTCCTCCAGGTCCGCGTGCGGCGTGAGCAGGTCCTCCGGGTAGCGCGTCACGCGCGCGAACACGGCGCGCACGCGCGGCAGGAGGTCCGGGGCGCTGTTGCCCGCCTTCGCTTCCATCGCGGCGGGCACGGTCGCGACGGGCACCACCGGGGACTGTGCGGGCACGGTCGCGACAGGCGTCACCTGCGGCTGCGCGGGCGCGACGTGCAGCGACGGCTTCTGTGCCGTGCCCAGCGCCTCCGCCACCGCCCCGGCGATGGCGCCGAGCGTGCGCGCCTTCCCGCTGCGCGGCAGCCGGTCCGGCGGCAGGTGGAACTCGCGCGCGATGACGGCGGCGATCTCCGCGAGCTTCACGGAGTCGATGCCCAGCTCATCCTCGAGCTGCGCGTGCTCCGTCAGGATGTCGAGCGGATAGCGGGTGACGGACGCAGCGCACTGGCGCACCTGCTCGAGGATGTTGGAGGACGCGGTGACGCTCTGCTGCGATGACTGTGCGGACATGATGGCCCCTGCCGGTTCAATGCGTGACGGGGCGCAATGTGCAGGTGGGGTCTGACACGCATCGCGACGTGACAAACACAGCGCACAGCAATCATAGATACGGCGAAGAAGCCTCGTGCGCGGGAATACGCGCGTCCTGTTCGCGTGCCGCGCGAGCACGCGTCCATCCGAGCCACAGGGGAATGAACAGCGAGGGCAGCGTGAGCAGGTCCGTGATGTCCACCGTGTGCTGCGTGGGCCGGACCGGAGGAATGCGCACACCCGCGAGCCAGGCCCGCAGCGCGAAGAAGGGCCACTGCAGAGCGCCCAGCGCCCATCGCCACGCATTCCCCGCGTCCGGTGAAAGCTTCGTGGCGGCGAAGCACAGCCCCGTCAGCACGACCGCGCCCACGAGCACCGCGAACGACGGGCGGAACTCCCGCGCTCGGAGGCGGGACGCCTGCTCCCACAGCGCCTGGAGGAGCAGCGGGAACATCGCGAGCCCGGCGATGTCGGAAAGCTTCCCCGTCCACCACGACGGCCAGCGCGCCTTGAACACGTGGTCGTTCAGGACGAGCAGCAACACCGACACCAGCACCCAAGGGTGCAGCAGGCCACTGCCCGGAAAGGGCTTCGTCGTCCCGGTGGAGGTCACGCCCGCGCGCATGGGGGCACTGTCACACTCGCGCCCGGGACATGGGAAGTCCCGTGATTGCGAGGGTTTGGCAGGCGCGGCGGGAAAATAAAAAGGCCGTGTCGATTTTCCCCGGCCCCATTCGTTGCCTGGGGGAAGGCAGCCTCCAGGAGCCACGACGATGCGATTCATGATCATCCGCAGGGCGGACAAGGACACCGAAGCCGGCGTGCTTCCGGACGAGAAGCTGCTGGCCGCGATGACCGCCTACAACGAGGAGATGGTGAAGGCGGGCGTGATGCTCCAGGGAGAAGGGCTCCAGCCCACCAGCAAGGGCGCGCGCGTGAAGTTCACGAACGGCAAGCCGGCCATCATCGACGGTCCCTTCACGGAGACGAAGGAGCTCATCGCCGGCTTCAGCATCATCCAGGTGAAGTCGCGGGAGGAGGCCCTGGAGTGGCTCAAGCGCTGGCCCGCCATCGACGGAGGCGGCAACGTGGAGCTGGAGCTGCGGCAGATCTTCGAGGCCGAGGACTTCGGCGCCGAGTTCACGCCCGAGCTGCGCGCACAGGAAGAGCGCATGCGCGAGCTGGCCGCGAAGAACCGTTAGTCACCGTGCCGCCTCCCCGTGACATACGCTGCCGCGCTTCCAGGGCCGGTGTGAAAGCGGGTGAAGCGATGTTCCAGCGAGTGGCGCTGCTGCTGGTCGTGTGTCTCACGTCGTGCGGAGGGAAGCGGGTGGCCACGGGGCCAGGCTCGCCGCCGGACCGGCTCGACGACGGCTGGGCCGTGGCCTCCTTCGAGGACGCGGGCGTCCAGCGTCCCTGGTTCGACGCGCTGGAGCACGACGTGTCCGAGGGCACGGTGGAGGTTCCGGACGCGGTGCTCGTCGCGCGCGGAGGCCAGCTCCTCTACGAGCGCTACTGGAACGGTTTCACGCGGGAGGAGGCGCACGACCTGCGGTCCGCCACCAAGAGCGTCACGTCGCTGCTGGTGGGCATGGCGCACGAGCGCGGCCTGCTGCCGGACCTGGACGCGCCCGTGCTGCCGCTCTTGCCGCACCTGGCCCCGGTGCGGAACCCGGATCCGCGCAAGGAGCGCATCACGGTGCGGCACCTGCTCCAGATGCGCTCGGGGCTCTCGTGCGACGACTGGGACCCGAAGTCACCCGGCAACGAAGAGCGGATGTACGACACGGACGACTGGGTCCGCTTCATCGTGGACGTGCCCATGCGGGACGAACCCGGCACCGTGACGCGCTACTGCACGGGCGGCGTGGTGCTGCTGGGCGCGGTGCTGGAGCACGTCAGCGGCCGGAGCGTCGCGGACCTGTCGCGCGAGTGGCTGTTCGCGCCGATGCAGGTCCAGGACGTCACCTGGCAGCGCGCGGGCAAGCAGGGCACCGACACGGGCGGCCACCTGCGCCTGCGTCCGCGCGACTTCCTCAAGGTGGGGCAGCTGATGCTCGACGGCGTGTGGCAGGGTGAGCGCCTGACTTCCGAGGCGTGGGTGGCGGAGTCCGGCAAGGCGCTGGGACCGCTGGGCGACGCGGGCTACGGGCTCCTGTGGTGGACCGCCCGCTTCGTCATCAACGGCACCCCGGTGGAGGTGTTCTTCGCGCGGGGCAACGGGGGCCAGTACGTCTTCGTCGCGCCCTCGCTGGACCTCACCGCGGCCTTCACCGGCAGCCACTATAATGATGAGGCCGGGTCGGCCCTGCCGCTGGTCCTGTTCGGACAGTACGTGCTGCCCGCGGCGCTCGGGATGGAGCGGCCAGGGGCGCGGGGTTACCGGGAGGCGCAGTAGCTCCGGGTTCCCCCTTCGCAGGCTCTCTGTTTCAGGGCCTTGGCGCGCTCGACGTCCCGCTCCACTCCACGGCCCTTCATATAGAGGTCGCCAAGCCTGCCGCAGGACCCGGCGTCTCCCGAGTCACAGAGGGGGGCGAGCAGCGTGGCGGCCCGGGGAGCGTCGGCCTGGATCCCGACGCCGTCCAGGAGCACCTCCGCGAGGGTGAGGCATCCTTCCGGCAGCTTGAGCGCGCAGGACTTCTCGAACAGCGCGGCCGCCTTCGTCTTGTCGTGCTTCACGACGTGGGAGGCTCCGTCGTAGGCCATGCCCAGTTCGAAGCAGGCCCGGCCGTGGCCCCCATCACAGCCCTGCTGCTTCAGGAGGTGGGCGCGCTGGTCGTCCTGCTTCACGCCACGGCCCAGGGCGTAGAGGCCGGAGAGCTCGAAGCAACCGGCGGCCGCCCCTTCCGTGCAGGCGCGCTCGAGGAGCTTCACGCCGCCGGCCAGATCCGGCTCTCCCCCGTGGCCCCCGAGCTTCAGGACGCCCAGGGTGGCGCAGCCGGAGGCGCTGCCGCCATCGCAGGCCTTCTGGGCGAACTCGGCCGCGCGCTCGTCGTTCCTGTCGGCGCCGGTGTCTTCGAAATAAAGCGTCGCGACCAGGGCGCAGCTGGGGGCGTGGGAAAGCTCGCAGCCCTTCTTGCCAAACTCCCGGGCCTTGCGGCTGTCGTGGAGCTTTCCGCCCACCTCCGCTGAAAGCGTCGCCACGCGGAAGCACGCCTCCGCGTGGTGTCCCTTGTTGCAGGCGCGCGCGTACAGCTCGGCCGGGCGGGTGAAGCTCTTCTGGGGGCTGGTATCCAGCTCCGCCTTCCGGGCCTCCTCGAAGCATGCCGAGGGGTCGTCCCTGCAAGTCGGGGCGGCCGGTGCCGGTGCCTGTGTCTCATACACATCTCCGAGGCCACAAGACATGCGC
>NZ_RAVW01000303.1 GCF_003611585.1 Corallococcus exercitus
CGCCCGCCCCGGTTGCCCAGCCCCTCGTGGTGACCGCGCCCATCCCCAGCGCGTCCCAGCCGCTCATCATCACCCCTCCGCTCTCCGCCGCGCCCGCTCCGATGCCCCCTCCCTCCACGACGCCCGCTCCCGCAGCCCCGGTCCCCAATGCCGCCGCCGCGGCCGCCGCGAAGGGCGCCAGCGACCTGGACCTGCGCTACCAGAAGTTCGACCCCATCGGCACGGGGCCGCTGGGCACGGTCTTCAAGGGCCGCTACAACGCCCTGGGCCTGGACATCTGCATCAAGGAGCTGAAGGACATCTTCGGCTACTTCTCCTTCCTGCAGCGCGGTGAGGTCCTCAAGCGCCTGAAGAAGGAGCTGTGCGCGCAGGCGCAGGTGCGCCACCCGGGCGTGGTGCAGATCCTCGACCAGAACGTGGACTCGGCGCGGCCCTACTTCGTGGTGGAGCTGATGCGCGGCAGCCTGAAGGAGCGGCTGGAGGCCGCGGGCGGCAAGGGCCTGGAGGTGCCGCACGCGCTGCGCACCTTCCTGCAGCTGGCGTATGGCCTGCGGGCCGCGCACGCCGCGGGGCTCACCCACCACAACATCAAGCCGGAGAACGTCCTCTTCGACGCGTACGGCAACGCGAAGCTCGCGGACTTCGGCATGAGCCGCGTGGTGGAGGTGGACGCCACCAAGGGCATGCCCCAGGTGTTCGTGGGCACGGGCGGCATGGTGTACATGGCGCCGGAGCTGATGAACCGGGGCGCCAAGGAGCCGGGCCCGTCCGCGGACGTGTACGGCCTGGGCATCCTGCTCTACGAGATGTTCACCGGGCAGATTCCGGGCCGCCGCTCGCCGCTGCCCTCGGAGGTGAACCCGGAGGCGCCCAGCGGGTTGGATCAGCTCTTCGACAAGGCCACGCAGGACAAGCGCGAGCAGCGCTACCCGGACGTGGACGCGATGCTGGAGGACTTCTACAAGGCCTTCCCGGAGCGCGAGTACCTGGACCGTGGTTCACTCATCGTGTCGTCGGATCCGACGCAGGAGTAGCCGTCGGCCGGGCAGGCGGGCCTCGTCTCACGAGGCTCGCTCGTTGCGACATGGACCTGTCAGACTGCGGCGCGCACATGCACACGCGCCCCTCCGACAGCGTCCTCCTCACCGTCACCGGCAGGGACGGCCCCGACACCACCGCCCGCCTCACCGGCCTGCTCGCGGATGCGGGCGCGGAGCTGCTCGACGTGGAGCAGGGGGTGGTGCAGGGCCTGCTCACCCTGGCCCTGTGGGTGCGTCTGCCAGAGGGCGCGCGGGTGGGAGAGTCCCTGCGGGCGCTCCCCGAGCTGGCCCGCGAGCTGGGTGTCACGGTGGACGTGCGCGCGGTGCCTCCGGCCGCTCCGTCCCTGGGGCCGGAGCCGCTGCGCTACGTCGTCACCGCGACGGGCAAGGCGCTGGGCGTGCGCGACGTGCACGCGCTGACGCGGGAGCTGGCGGCGGGGAACGCGCGCGTGGAGCGCATCACCCGGCTGAGCGAGACGCCGCTCGCGGCGGTGGAACTGCACGTCACGCTGCCCGCGGACGCGGACCCCACGGCGCTCAAGCGCGCGCTGCTGGCGCTGTCCATGGCGAGCCCCACGTTCGACGTGGCCCTCCAGCGCGAGAGCCTCTACCGGCGGGGCAAGCGCATGGTGGTGATGGACATGGACTCCACGCTCATCCGCATGGAGGTCATCGACGAGCTGGCGCGGGCGTACGGCGTCCACGCCCAGGTGGCCGCCATCACCGAGCGCGCGATGCACGGGGAGATGGACTACGACGAGTCCCTGCGCCAGCGCGTGGCGCTGCTCGCCGGGCTGGACGCTCGCGTGCTGCACGACCTGGCCGCGAACCTGCCGCTCACCGAAGGGGCGGAGACGCTCATCCGCGTGCTCCGGCGCCTGGGTTACCGCACCGCGGTCATCAGCGGCGGCTTCTCCGTGGCGGCGGAGGCGCTCCAGAAGCGGCTGGGCATCGACTTCGCGTACTCCAACGCGCTGGAGGTGCGGGACGGGAAGCTCACCGGCAGGACCGTGGGCACCATCGTCAACGCGCGCCGCAAGGCGGAGCTGCTGGAGACGCTGGCGACGCAGGAGGGCATCCTCCTGGAGCAGGTCATCGCCGTGGGCGACGGGGCCAATGATCTGCTGATGCTGGAGAAGGCGGGCCTGGGCATCGCCTTCCGGGCCAAGCCGAAGCTGCGCGAGGCCGCCGACACGTCCATCTCCGCCGGCGGGCTGGACACCATCCTCACGCTGCTGGGGCTCACCGCGCGCGAGCTGCGCGAGGTGGGCTGAACTTCAGACGCGCATGCGCGCGGCCAGCTCGCGCTGCTGCACCGCGCCCTTCTCGAAGACGAGCTCCAGCAGGGCGCGCAGAATCTTGGAACTCTTCTCCTGGTTCTGCTGCACCGTCTGCAGGCGGGCCAGGTCCTCCTCCGTCCACTCGGAGGTGGGTGAGCCGCCCGCGAGGATTTCATCCAGGATGTCCGAGGCGCTGGAGCCCGCGCTCGCTGCGGCGGACGCGGGAGCGGGGGCCGCGCGCGGGGCAGGCGCGGCGGGCGGCGGCGCGGCGTTCGGGTCGACGATGTCGCTGATGCGTTTGACGACCGTCTTGCCGCTCATGTCGACGACCTTGAACTCCTCCTCCTCGGGGAGCTCGCCCGCGTCCTGCTGCTTGTTCGTGTCGGGCTTGAAGCGCTTCTTCTCCACCGGCTCCTGGCCGCGGTAGTGGCGCAGGATGGCGTGCTCGATTTCACGGTCGCCCGCCACCATGGGCACCACGCGGGCGCGGCTGCGCGCCGCGACCTGATCCAACGTGGCCAGGTCCGTGGGGTCGGACATGGCCAGCACCAGCGTCTTCCCGTTGTCCTTGAGCTGCACGGGGAAGATGCCCTTCTGCTCGGCGAGCCCCACGTCCACGCGCGACAGCGCGGCCGCGTCCTTCGTCAGGTTGCCCAGCTGCACGCGCGGCATTCCCAGGCCCTGGCAGATGGCCTGGGTGATGGTCTCCTCGGACGCCAGGCCCAGGTCCGCGACGACGCGCGACACCCGTCCGCCCCACTGGTCCAGCGACGCGAGCGCGCTGCGTAGCTGCAACTCGTCGATGACGCGCGCCTTGACGAGGATGTCCGCGATGCGATTCCGGGAAGGGGGAGCCATGGGGTGGGGATTCTAGCGTCTGATGGCGCGGACGCTCAGTCCACGTCAATGAACATGCCCTGAAGGCCTGGGAACATGCCTCAAGGGCAAGGAGGCTTGCCCCATGCAGCCCTTCGCGGACGCCGCCACCCAGCTGTGCCCCTACTGCGGTGAAGAGGTCGAAGTCGACGTGGACTCGCTGGGCGCCTCCGCCGAGTCCTACGTGGAGGACTGCCCCGTCTGCTGCCGCCCCTGGCAGGTGCGCGTCACCCGGGACGACGACGGCGCCAGCGTCTTCCTGGGCCGCGACGACGACTGAAGTCCCCCGCGGCGGCCTCCTGACAGGAGGGCAGGCGGGCGGGCGTGAGGGGCCGTTTGGGCGCCTTCAGGACGGCGGGGGCCGTTCCTTGACACGTCCCGAACCATGGTTCTCTTGAGTCTTGTAAGGCGCTGCCGGGCGCCCCCGACAAACGGGGTCCCGGCCGCCCGATTCAACAACGACTGTGAACCCGCACAACGTGCGTCCGATGGGACGACACGCTCAGGAGAAGACCATGCTGAACGCTCGCTATCCCTTCAACAACGCCGCCATCACCCACCCGCTGCTGCGCGACTTCGACTTCCTCTTCCGCGAGCTGGGCGCCCGCAACGACGCCGAGCGCACCGTCACGCCCGCGGCGGACATCCTGGAGGCCGAGTCCGGCATCACGCTGCGCGTGGACCTGCCGGGCCACGACGCCAAGTCCATCCAGGTGAAGGTGGAGGACGGCGTGCTGACCGTGCGCTCCGAGCGCAAGGCGGAAGACGTTCCGGAAGGGAGCACCCTGCGCCGCCAGGAGCGCGCCTCGGGTGTCTACGCGCGCCAGTTCCGCCTGCCGGACACGGTGGATGCCACCCGCGTGGAGGCCCGCTACGACAATGGCGTGCTCACCCTCACCCTGCCGCGTCGCGAGGAGACCAAGCCCCGCGTCGTCGAGGTGAAGGTCCAGGGTTGATGCGCATGCATCAACACCCCATCAGGGAGGCCGCTGCCCTCGCTGCGACGAGGCGCGGCGACTCCCGCAAGCATCCTTGCGACCCGAGGGCTTCCGCGGTGGCCGGCGGAAGCCCCCGTCCCCTTACTTGCGAGCAGCGCTGGTGTTGAGCGCCAGCGGAACCCGGAACAGCTCCATCACCTGCGTCACGTCCAGCGGCTTGGCCAGGCACGCCACCGCGCCGGCCTGCTTGGACTGCTCCACCACGTCGGGCGTGTGATTGCTCGTCATGGTGATGAGGCGCACGCCCTCCATCTGCTTGCGCGCGCGGATGCGCTTGCAGACCTCGATGCCGTCGATGTCCGGCATGTTGAGGTCGATGATCATCCCGTGCGGCTTCTGCTCGGACACCAGCAGCAGGGCCTCCACGCCGCTCGTCGTCGTCTGAAGCTCCACCTGGTTCGCGTGCGGCTTGAACGCGCGCTTGATGGCGTCCAGCACCGGGCGCTCGTCGTCCACGACCAGCAGGCGCACCGTGCTGCTGCCCAGCTCCTCGGGCACGGGCATCTGGTGGGTGACCAGGAAGGTGCGCAGGTCGGTTGAACGCACCCGGCGGTGGCCACCCGGCGTGCGGAAGGCCATCAGGATGCCCCGGTCGATCCACTTGCTCACCGTCGACGGGTCCACCTGAAGCAACCGACTGATGTCGTGCGTCGTGTAGAGCTGGTCCGTCATCGCCGTACTCCCCTCGGACTGCATCGTTCCACTAGCCATGGAAATAAACACCTACCTTGGATGCGGGGTTTGATCAACCCACCCTACGACGTGCTGCGTTTACCTGTGCTTCTCATCAGACCCACGGCGTCATCCCAACGGCCACTGGCACGGAGGCACAGCTCCACCAGCTCACGGGCGGCTCCGTGACCGCCCACGTTCGTCGTAACGAAGTCCGCTTCCTGGCGCACCTCTGGAACGGCATCCGCGGGACAGGCGGAAAGCCCGGAGAGCGACATGGGGTCCAGGTCGTTGAGGTCGTCTCCCATATACGCGCACTGATTTGCGGGTATTTGGAGTTGAGCCAGCAATTCCTGAAGGGCGGGACCCTTCTCCTTGCGGCCCTGGAAGATGGCGGCGAGGCCGAGTTCCCGGCCCCGGGCCTCCACGATGCGGGAGGAGCGCGCGGTGAGGATGGCTGCGGGCAGGCCCACCAGCCGGGCCATGACGAGCGCATGGCCGTCCTTCACGTTGAAGCGCTTCATCACCTCGCCGTTGTCGCCGTAGTACAGCGCGCCGTCGGTGAGGACGCCATCCACGTCGAACACGAGCAGTCGCACGCGCGACGCACGGGACGTCAGCTCTTCCTTGCCCGGCTTGGAAGGCGCTTCCGTCTGCATGGCCTCCTCACCTTTCGCGTCCATCAACTGGCTTCGTGACCCAGCGCGCGGCGGATGCTGAGCACATCTCGTACCACGTCCTCGAACATCTGTGGATTGAGCGAGCACGGACCGTCACACAGGGCACGGTCGGGGTCTTCGTGGACTTCTGTGAATAAAGCGTCAATCCCGGCGGCGGCGGCGCTCCGGGCGAGCAGTGAGACGAACCGGCGCTCGCCGCCTGTCTTTCCATCGCTGGAGGAGGGGAGCTGGACGGCGTGGGTCGCGTCCATGCACACCACGAGGCCGGCCTCGCGCATCTGGGCGAAGCCGCGCATGTCCACGACGAGGTTGTTGTAGCCGAAGGAGGAGCCCCGCTCGGTGACGAGGATGTTCGGGTTGCCCGCCTCCACGGCCTTCCTCGCCGAGTGGACGATGTCCTTGGGGGCGACGAACTGTCCCTTCTTCAAGTTCACCCCCTTGCCCGAGCGGGCCACCGCCTCCACGAGGTCCGTCTGGCGGCAGAGGAAGGCGGGTATCTGGATGATATCCACGACTTCAGCGGCAGGCCCGACGTGGCTGGTTTCATGGACGTCCGTGAGAACGGGTACACCCACCTCCCGACGGATGCGGTCCAGGATTCTCAGACCTTCCTTCAAACCCGGACCGCGGAAGGACTTGCCGCTGGTCCGGTTGGCTTTGTCATAGGAACATTTGAAGGCATACGGGACGCCCAGCCGGGCGGTGATGCCCTTGAGGAGGTGGGCGTGGCGCAGGGCCATCTCCTCGGACTCGATGCTGTCCGGGCCGGCGATGACGAAGAGGCGCTGGCCGGGGCCGACCTTGTGGCCGCACAGCTCGATGGAGGGGGTGTTGCTCATGCGCGCACCGGGGTGGCAGGGGCCTGGGTCCGGTTGGCGTCGCGCTGGGCGAGCGCCGCGCCGATGAAGCCGGAGAACAGGGGGTGGGGGGCGAAGGGCTTGCTCTTGAACTCCGGGTGGAACTGGCAGCCGACGAAGTACGGATGATCCGCCAGTTCAATCATCTCCACCAGATTCAGCTCCGGGTTGTGGCCGGAGATGACGAGCCCGGCCTCCTGGAGACGGCCACGGTAGGCGTTGTTGACCTCGTAGCGGTGGCGGTGGCGCTCCTGGATGGATTCCTGGGCGTAGAGCTTGTGCGCGACGGTGCCGGCCTTGAGCGCGCACGCGTAGCTGCCCAGGCGCATGGTGCCGCCCTTGTCCTGCACCTTCACCTGGCTCTCCATGAGCGTCACCACCGGGTGCGGGGTGTGCTCGTCGAACTCCAGGCTGTTGGCGCCCTTCAGGCCCAGCACGGTGCGGCTGAACTCCACCACGGCCATCTGGAGGCCCAGGCAGATGCCGAAGAAGGGAAGCTTGTTCTCCCGCGCGTAGCGGACCGCGGCGATCTTCCCTTCGGTGCCGCGCACGCCGAAGCCGCCGGGCACGAGCACCGCGTCCACGCCAGCGAGCGTCTTCTCCGGCCCCTGCGCCTCCACGTCCTGGCTGTCCACGAAGCGCAGCTTCACGCGCACATCGTTGGCGATGCCGCCGTGGAGCAGGGACTCGTTGAGGCTCTTGTAGCTCTCCGTGAGGTTCACGTACTTGCCCACGATGGCGACGGTGACTTCACCGCGCGCGGGCTCGTAGATCTTCCGGACGATGGTCTCCCACTTCTCCAGGTGGGGTGCGCGGCTCCAGATGTTGAGCACCTCCGCCAGCCGCTCATCCAGGCCCTGGCGGTGCAGCTCCAGGGGCAGCTCGTAGATGCTGCGCACGTCCGGGGACGTGAACACGTTGCCGTTGTCCACGTTGCAGAACATGGCGATCTTGTCCTTCAGCTCGCGCGAAATCTCCCGGTCCGTGCGGCACAGGAGGAAGTCCGGCTGGATGCCGATCTCGCGCAGCTTCATCACCGAGTGCTGCGTGGGCTTGGTCTTCACCTCACCCGCGGCGCCGATGTACGGCAACAGCGTCAGGTGGATGTAGACGGCGTTCTGGCTGCCCACGTCGTAGCGCATCTGGCGGATGGCCTCGAGGAAGGGCAGGGACTCGATGTCGCCCACCGTTCCGCCGACCTCCACGATGACGACGTCCACGTCCTGGGCGGCCTGGCGGATGCTGGCCTTGATCTCATCCGTGATGTGCGGAATCACCTGGACCGTCTTGCCCAGGTATTCACCCCGGCGTTCCTTGGTGATGACCGCGTTGTAGATGCGACCGGACGTGAAGTTGTTGAGGCGGCTCATCCGGGCGTGGGTGAACCGCTCGTAGTGGCCCAGGTCCATGTCGGTCTCGCCACCGTCCTCGGTGACGAACACTTCGCCGTGCTGGAAGGGGCTCATCGTGCCCGGATCCACGTTGATGTAGGGATCCAGCTTGATGAGGGTGATGTCCAGCCCGCGGTTCTCGAGGAGGGCGCCAATGGATGCGGAGGCCAGTCCCTTCCCCAGCGAGCTGACCACGCCGCCCGTCACGAAGATGAACTTGGTTTTCTTGGAGCGCATGTCCCTTCCTGCCAAGAGGGCCAGGGGGCGTCAAATAATCTCTGCCGGCTGGACGCCCGGCTGGCCCCGCCCCGCGAACTCAGCCCTTCACTGCGCGTCCCAACCGCCTGGACGGGCGACCGCGAACTGCTGGGCGGTGGGCTGGCCCACGCGGAACTGTCGCAGGGCGCACCCCCGGCAGCTCCAGCCCTCCCAGCCTTTCTTCACGACCTGGTGCAGGCAGGCGTCGTAGTTGGGACAAAAAAGGTTGCGCTGGTCATCCACCGTCTCTTCATCACGGAGGGCGGAGGGCAGGGGGATGGGGCAGGGCGTGATGGACACGGCAGTTCTCCGGCAGGCGACCCAACGGTCGTGGATGGCGCTTCCCCCCGGCGGCCACGAACCGGTGGGTGGACAGGACATTCCCGGTAGGAAAGGGGAGCAAAAAAAGTCGCCCCCGCCGGCAAAGGCGGGGGCGACTCTGTACCGCAGGCGTCACTTCCGCCGGGCAGACACCGTGTTAGCGGGCCACCGCGACGGAGGTGGACGCCTTGATCTTGCTGTCGTTCAAGGCATCACCTCCTTTCTTGCGGCAGCAGAGATAATGCGTGCCCCCTTTTCGCGCCACGAAGTCAGCGGCGCACCCGGGGCCCGTCCGGAGAACGAGCGTTCAGGCGGCGACGACCTGGCGCTCCACGAGGCGGCGGTAGAGGCCGTCCTGCGTCATGAGGGTGGCGTGGGTGCCGCTCTGCACCACGCGGCCGGACTCCAGCACCAGCACGCGCTGGGCGTTGGCCACGGTGGACAGGCGGTGGGCGATGATGAGCGTGGTGCGGCCCTGCATCAGCCGGTCCAGGGCGTCCTTGACCAGGTGCTCGCTCTCCGCGTCCAGGGCGCTGGTGGCCTCGTCCAGGATGAGGATGCGCGGGTCCTTGAGCACGGCCCGCGCGATGGCCACGCGCTGCTTCTGGCCGCCGGACAGCTGCACGCCGCGCTCGCCCACCTCCGTGCGGTAGCCGTCCGGGAAGCGCTGGATGAAGTCGTGCGCGTTCGCGGCCCTCGCCGCGGCCTCCACCTGCGCGTCGGTGGCGTCCGGGCGGCCGTAGCGGATGTTGTCCGCGATGGAGCAGGAGAAGAGCAGGGGCTCCTGGGCCACCATGCCCACGTGGCGCCGCAGCCAGCTGGGGTCCAGCGACTGCAGCGGGCGTCCGTCCAGCAGGAGCTGGCCCTGGATCGGATCATAGAAGCGCGACAGGAGGGCGGCGAGGGTGGACTTGCCCGCGCCGGAGGAGCCCACCACGGCGACGACCTCGCCGGCCTTGAGCGTGAGGTCGATGCCCTGGAGCACCGGCACGTCCGGGCGCGTGGGGTAGGCGAAGTGCACGCCCCGCAGCTCCACGAGGCCCTCGACGGTGGCGGGGCGCTCGCCCTCGTTGGCGGGGATGGCGGGGGGGCGGTCCATCAGCTCGAAGACGCGCTCCGCGGCGCCGGAGGCGCGCATGAAGTCCGCCCAGAGGTCCGCCAGGGAGCCCAGGGAGACGGCCACGAGCATCGTGTAGATGAGGAACGAGGTGAGGGCGCCCACGGACAGCTCGCCGTTCACCACCAGCCGGCCGCCGTACCAGAACACCACCACCGCGGAGATGTAGCCCGCGCTGGAGGCGCCCCCCATGAAGGCGGCGGACTGGCGCGCGCGGTGACGGGCGACCTCGTAGGCGTGGCGCACGGTGTTGCCGTAGCGCGCGACCTCCGACGGCTCCGCCGCGAAGGAGCGCACGGTGCGCAGGCCGGACAGGCTCTCCTCGGCGACCTCGCTGGCCTTGGCGAGCGCGTCCTGCACGTCGCGCGACAGCCCGCGCACGCGCCGGCCGTACACCATCCCGCCCACCACGACGAGGGGCACGATGGCGAGCATCAGGAACGTGAGCGAGGCGGAGGTGTAGAAGAGCAGCACGATGCCGCCCAGGACCTGCACGGCGTTGCGCAGCCCCTGGGAGATGTTCACGCTCACCGTGTTCTGGAGCACGGTGGTGTCGGAGGCGAGCCGGCTGGTGAGCTCTCCGGTGCGGTGCGTGTCGAAGAAGGCCACCTCCTGGTTCATGAGGCGCTGGAAGAAGTCATGGCGCAGGCGCATGACCACGCGCTCGCCGGCGGTGCTGAAGAGGTAGTAGCGCAGGGCGGTCGCGACGCCCTGGACCAGGAAGACGGCCAGCATGACGAGCGCGGCCTTGTCGATGAGGTCGCGGTTCTTCGCGTTGAGGGCCTCGTCGATGAGGATGCGGACGCCCTGGGGGTACACGAGGCTGGCGCCGCTGCTGATGAGCAGGAAGACGGTGGCGAACAGCAGCGTGCCCAGCTCGGGGCGGGCGAGGGCCAGAAGGCGGCGCGCGGTGACCCCGGAAGGGCGGTGGGATGTCGGAGCGGTGACGGAGGGAGGCACCGGCGGAGCCTACTGGACTGTCGGGGGGCGTGCAGCCCGGCGGGTGACGCAGGGCCGGGATGCAGGCGGGAGGCCCGGGTGGTATTCCGGGGAGGATTCCAGGAAGCGTTCCACGCGAGGAGGGGCCATGGAGAAGCGCGTCTTTGGCAACACCGGGGTGGCGGTGCCCGTCATCGGACAGGGCACCTGGCAGATGGAGGACGACGACGCGGAAGGGGCCATCCGCGCATTGCGCGCCGGGTTCGACCTGGGGCTCACGCACCTGGACACCGCGGAGCTCTACGGGCACGGCCGCGTGGAGGAGACGCTGGTGGCGAAGGCCATCGCGGGCCGGCGCGACGAGGTGTACCTCGTCTCCAAGGTGATGCCCTCCAACGCGACGCGCAGGGGCACGGTGGCCGCCTGCGAGCGCAGCCTGAAGCGGCTGGGCACGGACCGGCTGGATTGCTACCTGCTGCACTGGCCCGGCTCCCACCCGCTGGAGGGCACGGTGGAGGCCTTCGAGGAGCTGGTGGCGGCCGGGAAGATCCGCTCCTGGGGGGTGAGCAACTTCGGGGTGGAGGACCTGGAGGAGGTGCTGGCCCTCGCGGGCAAGGGCCGCATCGCGTGCAACCAGGTGCTGTACCACCTGGAGGAGCGCGCCATCGAGCACGCCGTCGTCCCGTGGTGCGAGGCGCAGGGCGTGGCGGTGGTGGCCTACAGCCCGTTCGGCAACGGGCAGTTCCCGTCGCCCACCAGCGCGGGCGGCAAGGTGCTGGCGTCCATCGCGAAGGCGCACGGCGTGACGCCGTTCCAGGTGGCGCTCCGGTTCCTCGTGCGCCGGCCGTCCGTGTTCGCCATCCCGAAGGCGAGCGACGTGGCGCACGTGCGCGACAACGCGAGCGCGGCCTCGCTGAAGCTCACGCCGGAGGAGCTCCAGCGCATCGACGCGGCCTTCCCGAAGGGCGCCGAGCCGGACGAGCTGCCGGTCATCTGAGGCCGGCGCGCTCGCGCATCACGGCCTCCACGCGGGCCACGTCCTCCGGCACGTCCACCGCCACCGTGCGCCAGTTCACCTGGGCGCAGCGGATGCGCAGGCCGTGCTCCAGGGCGCGCAGTTGCTCCAGCTTCTCCGCCTCCTCCAGCGGGGTGGGGGAGAGCGTGGCCAGCTGGAGCAGCGTGTCCCGCCGGTAGCCGTAGAGGCCCAGGTGGGCCCAGCGGCGTACGGGCGTGCCGGGCTCGCGGGCGTGCGGCACGGCGGCGCGGCTGAAGTAGAGCGCGTCGCCGTTGAGGGCGAGCACGGCCTTCACCACGTTGGGGTTGTCCACCTCCTCCGCCTCCAGGGGGCGCACCAGGGTGCCCATGTGCACCGCGCCGTCCTGGAAGAGGCCCGCCAGCACCTTGAGGGCGGCGGGGTCCACGAGCGGCTCATCCCCCTGCACGTTCACCCACACGTCCACGTCCGGGCGGGAGCGGGCCACCTCCGCGATGCGGTCCGTGCCGGTGGGGCAGGCGGGGCTGGTCATCACCGCGCGGCCGCCGAAGCCCTCCACGACGTCGCGGATCCGCGCGTCGTCGGTGGCCACCCACACTTCGTCAAAGGCGCTGGCTTCCTGACAGCGGCGCCAGACGTGTTCGACCATGGGGCGGCCGGCGATGAGGGCGAGCGGCTTGCCAGGGAAGCGGGTGCTGGCATGGCGGGCGGGGATGACGGCCACGGTGCGGGAG
>NZ_RAVW01000304.1 GCF_003611585.1 Corallococcus exercitus
CTCCGGGCGGGGACGGTGGCGGCGGATGATCTCCACCGCCTCGGCGGCGCTGGGGTCCGGGTGGAACACCGCCGCGCGCTCCATCCCGCCCGGGGTCTGGAGATCCACGAGGCACCAGTCGGCGAGCTCCGGCACCATCAGCCGGGTGGCCTGTTCAATCGTCTCACGCTCATCGAGTGAGCGGGCCAGGGTGGCGCTCGCCTCCGCGAGGAAGCGCTGCACGGCCTCCGCCCGCCTGCGCTCATGGATGTCGATGGCGGCGCCCAGCCAGCCTTCGAACTTGCCGGAGTCGTCATACAGGGGCACCACGCGCCCCACCTGCCACCGGTAGCCGCCGTTCACCATCCTCAGGCGGAAATCAATGGCATACGCCTGTTCCTGACGGATGGCCTCCTCACGCTGCGCCTTCAGCCGCGCCCGGTCTTCAGGATGGATGGCGTTCAGCCACCCGTAATGGGCGGCGTCCTCCAGCGTCTGCCCGGTCAGCTTGAACCAGAGCGAGTTGAACTGGGTGTTGCCGCCGTCCGTCCGGTTCGTCCAGATGACCTGGGGCGCGGCGTCGAACAACTGGCGGTAGCGCTCCTCGCTCGCGCGCAGGCGCTGCTCGGCATGCTGGCGCTCGGTCACGTCCGCGAACACGCAGACGGAGGCCGTGATGGCTCCATCAGGGGTTCGCAGCGGGGCCGCGCTGATCTCCAGGAGCGCGGTCTGGCCGTCGCCGCGGCGGTAGCGCATCAATTCGTTGCGCACCTGCTCGCCCTTCAAGAGGGCGCGCGCGGTGGGGTACTCCTCGGCGGCCACGGGGGAGCCGTCGGCGTGGTAGCCCCCATAGCGGGCGTAGTGCGACACATCCGCCGAGGGGATGACGGGGTGGCCGAGGATGCGCTCCGAGGCCGCGTTGTAGAAGAGGATCCGGCTGCTGGGCGCCTCGGCGACGATGACGCCCATGGGGGCCTGCTCGAGCACGGAGTCGAGCAGCCGCCGCTCGCGCTGCGACCGCTCGTGCAGCAGGGTCCGCTCCAATGCTGTCGCGCAGGCGTCCCCCAGGGACCGGGCGAGTTGCAACTGCCGGGCTCCCGCGCCTCCGCGGCCCGGCAGGAGCAACGCGAGCACCCCCAGCACCCGGCTGGAGCTCCGCAGCGGCAGGGAGAGCCCCCGCGCGGCGCCGCGCCGGGGCAGCACCGGGGCTCCCGTGCGCAGGGCCTCCCGGGCGAGCGAGGCGAGCGCGTCTGGCGGAGGGGACTCCATGCCAGGGATGGGAACGAGGTGCGCGGTCTCGGTTCCTCCCTCGTCGGGAATCACCCACAGCGCGGTGAGCGGAGCCCCCAGCAGCGTCAGGGCGTGGGCCTGGGCGACCTCGGCGATGTCCGCGGGCGTGGCGGCCCGCGCGAGCGCCTCGGTGAGCCGCTGAGACTGCTCCGCGCGCCGCCGCGCCTCATGGAGCGTGCCGGCCGCCGTGCTGATGAGCACGCCCACGATGAAGAAGACGCCCAGCAGCACGCCCTCACCGGGACTGGAGATGGCGAGCGCGTGCAACGGAAGGATGAACAGGAGGTCGAGGACGAGCGTCGCGAGGATCGTCAACGAGAGCGCGGGCCAGAGGCCGCCATACCAGCCCGCGGCCATCACCCCCGCGAGGAAGATGGGAAAGGGAACGCTCTGGGCCAGCGCATCGAGGTACCGCGAGGCCAGGATGCAGGCACAGAGCAATGCCCCCACGCGGAGCACCTGCGACAGCAGGCGGGGGACGGGCCGGTGGGACCGGCCATGGGCGGACGTCATGGTGGTTGGGGATATCAACACAACCCGGCATCGGCCGATGCGCGGGTGGCGCGATGCTCACCGGAATCCATGGGGCGTCCCCGAACTTCCGCCGGTGGGCGTCGGCCGACCCACCAGGAACGTCCGCTGCTCGACGAAAGCCCGCGGTTCCGCTCCCCTGTTCTCATCCAGGCGCGACCGGTAGCCTCCGGCCTCCTTCGACGTCCCTCTGGAGCGCCTCCATGAGCCGTGGTCTTCGCACCGCCGTCGTGTCGTTGGGCCTGTTCCTCGCACTGTCCGTCCCGGTGGCCCGGGCGGATGGACTCTCCGTCATTCCCTATGGCGACAACTGCTGGGGCACCGGCACGGACGCGGATCAGGACGGGCTCAATGACGACTGCGAGTATCAGCTCGCGAAGTGGTTCATGCCGCTGTTCTGGTTCGACAGCGGTGAGAGCGGCATGGCGCGCCGGCCCTACTACGCCGTCAAGAGCCAGGCCTTCGCCACCCGCACCGTGCGCATCTTCTACCTGGACACCTTCTTCGAGGACACCGGCGTCACCACCGGCCACGACGGCGACCCCGAGTTCCAGATCTTCGAGGTGCATTACTCCGGCGGACGTTGGTACCTCGATCAGGCCTACCTGTCCGCGCACCGCAAGAGCGCGTGTGACTCCTCCGCCTGGTACGCGTTCGATCAGCTGGAGTACGACCTGAGCGACTCGCGCAATGGCTATCGCGGATGGCCGGTCCTCTACATGGCCGAGGACAAGCACGCCGCCTACAACACCCTCTCCACGTGCGACAAGGGATGCTTCTCCCAGGACTACTGCAGCCGCACGACGGCCCAGTACCTGGACACCACCGCGAACAAGCTCGCCTCGCGCAACGTGGGCTCCACGGCCGTGCAGCTCATCAACTCCGTGGTCCTCAATGGGAAGACGGAGCGGCTGCTCGACGACGTGGAGTTCACGGGCTGGGATGACCAGTGGTACCGGCCCAACTCGCAGGGCTACCGGCGCCACCTCAACGACTTCGGCTTCTGACGCGACAGCCCATGTCCCCCGGGGCCCCTGGAGGTCGTGACCGCGGGAGGCGGGTTGGCGGCGTGCTGGCGCTGCTGCTCAGTGGTGGCCTCCTGCTCTTCGGGCTGGCCCGGGCGCGGTCCCGGGAGGACGTGCCGCCAGCGCTTACCGCCCCTGCTGAAGCGGCCCCCACGCGGATGGCGCCAGCCCTCATCGTGCGGGCCGCGCAATCGCAGCCACCCGCCCCCGAGCGCATTCCGCCCGCAGCGACGGGAGAGGCTCTCTCCGCCGCGCTCAACGAGGAGCGGGTGGTGCTGACCTCGACCGCCGTCATCGAAGGGATCGACTCGGACCGCCCGTGGGTGTGCGCGGGGGAATGGATGACGTTGTCCGCTCGCGTGGGAGGCACGGCCGAACCGGATGCCGTGCCGCGCTGGGTGTGGCCGGGGGCGGAGACGGGCGCGGAGCTACAGCCCGGATCCCGCCTTCCCTGGCGTGCACCGGCCACGCCCGGCCGGTACTTCGTGCGCTTCCAGCTCTGCAAGGACCTGGGAGGCCGGCGCGTCGGGGTGCTGGCCGAGCAGGTCGCCAGCATCGACGTGCGCGCGTGCGGTCAGGACGAGGAGCAGGCCCGCGCGCTTCGCATCGAAGTCACCCAGCAGGGCCCCACGGCCTTCGCCTTCCGGGCGGTGTCACCCCACCCCGCCACCGCGTACACCTGGGACTTCGGAGATGGACGTGCCACCGCGACGACGGAGCCCACGGCCTCGCATGTCTACGCAGGCGAACCGGAAGCGCGGATCCACACGGTGCGCGTGTCCGCGCGTGGCGCTGGAGCCGAGCAGACCGCGACGGCGTTCGTGCAGGTCCGGGGACAGCCTGCTTCCGATGCGCCACCCCAGGCGAGCCTCCAACTGGAGCGGGTGGCCCCACGGACCTCGGACGAGGGCTGGAGGAGCCAGGTCCAGGTCGACGTGCCGGAAGGCGGCGCTGTCACCTGGGAGCGCGTGGAACGCCTCACGGTGACATGGGACGACCAGGTGGACACCCGCACGCGTGCGTGGCGCGAGTCCATCATCGTGGAGGAGGACCTGGGACGCGGAGGCTTCCGGGGCCACGTCACCGTGCTGCCTTCCGACGTGCGTCCGGAGGTGAAGCAGATCATCGACTTCCTCCACGGTCGCGACGAGACCGGCAAGGAGGTGTCGCTGTCCTGGTCCGCCTTCAAGGCCGAGCCCCTGCGTCCGCCCTCCTCCCCCGCGGAACGCCCTCCCGCGAAATAGCGTCGCGCAACTTCCGGATGCCTCCCGGGTTCACAGGGGCATTTCCCGGAGGAATTCCCCATGAAGCAACACACAAGGACGGCTTTCATCCCGGCGTGCGGGCTGCTGGCCCTGGGCCTCATCGGCTGTGGAACCGAGGAGGACGCCTTCGCCTCCGTCGCGGAGGCGCCCCCGGGCACTTCCCAGGCGGCCCTCACGGCGGGCGAACAGGCCGCGCTGACCACGGCCAACACCTCGGCGAGCTGCACGCCGCTTGGGAACTTCTACTGGGAGATTGGCGATGGCGCGGGGCCGCTCTACGCCATCCCGCGAGGCAGCGGAGTGACGGCCACGACGGTGATGCCCATCGCGTCCGCGAGCAAGTGGCTGTACGCGGGGGCCTACGTGCAGTCGCGGGGGTACGCGAACCTCACCGCGGACGAGAAGAAGCGGCTCAACTTCACCAGCGGCTACATCGACGAGAACACCACCTTGTGTGGGGACGCCGGGACGACCGTCTCGGAGTGCTACGGCTCCGCCTACAAGAACGTCACCTACCGCCCGCTCCAGAACGGCCGGTTCTTCTACAACGGCGGCCACATGCAGAAGCTGGCCCTGGACGACATCGGCGCGAGAAGGGGCACGGGGCTGGCGAGCGTCATGGATTGGCTCAACGCCCAGCTGGGCACCACCCTGCCGGAGTCCGACAGTGCCGTCGCTCCGGCCGGAGGCTTCTCCAGCAGCGCGGCCCAGTACCGCGTCTTCCTGATGAAGCTGATCAACAACCAGTACGCGCTGTCCTCCCAGCTGACCGTGGACGCCGTTCCGGCCTGGCCGGGTGGCGCCAACGTGTCCTCCACGCCGTGGACGGGGGGAGAGGCGTATTACGGCCTCGGGCACTGGATCGAGGGAGAGCCGGTCAACGGCGTGTGGACCTTGACGGGCCACTCCTCGGCCGGAGCGTTTGGCTTCTATCCCTGGGTGAATGCCGCCAGGAACCGGTACATGGTCCTGGCCCGCAGTCGCCAGCTCGGGGACGAGGAGGGCGAGAAGTCCCGCGCCTGTGCCCAGGCCATCCGCAAGGCCTACGACCTGGGCGTGGCGCAGCCGTAGCCACCATGCGGCATCGCGCGTCCGTGCAGGCGACGCGCGAGCCGCTCCTCCAGCCGGCTCAGTGCACCTCGAACTCGTAGATGCGCGTCGCCGGGTCGCCGTTCTGGGACGCGGTGGTCACGTTGAGCTTGAGGTAGCGCGCCGAGGTGGCGCTGATGGCGTGGGTGGAGGTGCTGGCGGTGTTGTTGGTCACCGTCACAGGCGTGCTCCAGGTCGTGCCGTTGCTGGAGGTCTGGATGGTGAAGGCCCGGGTGTTCCAGGTGCTCGACTCACCGCCCGCGCCAGCGTGCTTGACGACGAAGCTGCTGACCGTCTGTGCCGAGCCGAGGTCCACCTGAAGCCAGGCCCCCGACGCCAACGAGCAGAACTTGTCGGTGGTGCCGCCGGAGATGCTCCCGTTGACCGCCTTGGCCGGCGTTTCGCTGCTGTTGCAGGCGGTGGAACCGGTCGTCGGCTTGTTGAGCGCCAGGTTGACGTAGCCGGCGCCCACCGAGACGGTCTGGGTCTTGGTGTGGCTGGCCCCGCCGTTGTCGGTCACCGTCAGGCTGACGGTGTAGTTGCCGGCGCTGGCATAGACATGGCTGGGATTGGTCGCGGTTGAGCCACTGCCGTCGCCGAAGTTCCAGCTGCGCGAAGCGATGGTGCCGTCGCTGTCGCTGGAGGCGTCACTGAAGGTCGCGGTCAGCCCGCTCACGGTGACGCCGTAGTTGGCCACGGGCGGGGTGTTGCCGCTGACCGCGGTGTTGATCGCCGCCGCGTACTGCGCGCTGGTGCCCTGCGCCACGCACGCCTGGATGTCGTCGTACAGCCAGATGAAGCCGCCGTTGATGCCAGCGGTGCTCTTCCAGTTGCTCATCTTGCTCTGCACCGTGGCCGGACTGTCACCGCTGGCGCAGCCGGAGCCGTGGCGCGACCACAGGCCCGGGTCCACCGTCATGCCCATCGCGGTGTTCCAGCTCGCCGGGTTGTTGCCGGCGCCGCCGTCGTACACCTGCAGGTAGATGCCGTCGACCGCGCCGCCGAGGTTGTCCTTGAGGCTGCGCCAGAAGGTTTGATTCGTGTAGGGCGCGAAGGTGATCTTCAAGCCCAGGCCAATGAGCATCTGCCCGAACTGGGTGGTCGGGGCCAGGTCGTAGGCGCTCTCGTCGTCGAAGTTGACCGCGGTGGCGCCAGTGGCCGTCTTCAGCGCCTGGAAGTTGCGGTACAGGATGCTGTTGGTGCCGGTGCCGCAGACGAGCGTGCTGCCGCAGCCCGTGGCGGTGCCGTTGACCAGCCGGGCCATGCGCTCGAAGTCGGGGACGCTCCAGGCGCCAATGGACACCTCGATGCGATTGACCGAGGTCGGCGCGGTCTTGAGCGAGGCCAGCCGCGTGGGCCAGGCCGGATCACCGATGTAGGCGCCATTCCTGACCACCGGGATGTCGTTGTAGACGAGGTCGCCGTTGTCCTCGATGTGGAAGCTCCAGAGGATCACGGTGGTGAAGCCCGAGCCGCGCAGGTCGTTCATCACCGCGGTGCCGCCGGAATAGAACGGACCGCCGCCATAGATGGCCGAATCAGCGAGGGCCGTCGGCGCGGACGCGGCCAGAGCAAGGGCAAGGCAGGACGCGAGTTGCTTCGACTTCGGCATGGTGTGCTCCCTGTCGCCAACCTTCGCGACGGAGAGACATTGCGAGCGCCGAAATCCGGATGTCAATGATATTCAGACAAACTCAAAAATGCAGCAATTCGCGTGAATGCCACGGTCCGTCACGCACTGGATGATGCGGGGACACACGCGCTCACGCCCGGAGGGCGTCTGGCCTTTCCCAGATGGCCGGATGACGCCAGGGGAGGCGCTTGCCTGGATCCAGGAGTGGATGGGAGAAGCCACGAACTTTCCCGCCCGGGTCGGGCGCAGCGGCCGGTTCAACCACCCGATCCAGGCCGACCTTGTCTATTATTGCTACACATGGAATGCCCGCACCCGGAAGTGGACGGGCAAGGCCGCGTGCGCGAACCGCAGACAGGGGCTGTCCACCCTGCGCAGGCCCGTCTAGAGCGCCTCACGCCGGTGCAGGACGGATGGCCCGCACCGGCAGGGCTTCGCTCAGGGCTTGAGGCCGGCGACGCTGTAGTTCACCGGCAGCCAGGTGAAGGCCTTGCCGTCGGCCAGGACCCGCCCGATGCCCGGGAAGGAGATGTGGGCGGCCCCGACGTAGTAGCCCTTCGCGGCCGCGTCGTTCATCGCCTTGAGCCGCTGGCGGGCGGCGGCCGCGGCGTCGAGGTCGAACTTGATGGTCACGCCGGGCGAGCGGAACTGCACGTCCTTCACGTGGACGAGGTCTCCCCAGAACTGCATCTGCTGGCCCTTGCTCTCGATGGCGTAGAAGGAGTGGCCGGGCGAGTGTCCCGGCACGGAGATGGAGCGGACGCCGGGGAAGAGTTCGGTGCTGCCCGTGAACTTCTTCACCTTGTTGGCCGCGAGGTAGGGCGCGAACGAGGCCGCGGCCTGGGCGAAGCCGGCGCGGAGCTCCTCTGCGACGGTCTTCTCATTCGAGGCATCGAGCCAGAAGTCGGCTTCGTTCTTCTCGACGTAGACGACCGCGTTCGGGAAGACGGCCTTCCCGTCGACCGTCAGTCCGGAGTGATGGTCTACATGGACATGGGTCAGCAGCACCGCGTCGATGTCCTCGGGGCGGTAGCCCGCGGCGCGCAGGCTGTTCAGCAGGCGTCCGCTCGCATTGGGGTCCAAGGCCTTGCCGGCACCGGCGTCCACCAGCACGAGGTGCTCGCCGGTGTGGATCAGGTACGCGTTGATGGAGCCCTCAACGTGGCTCGGGTCGAGCCCCGTGCGCGCCAGCTGGGTCTTCAGCTGGGCCGCCGTGATGTTCGTGAGCAGCTTGTCCATCGGCAGCGTGACGGTGCCGTCGGACAGCGCGGTGACTTCGAAGTCCCCCAGCATCATCCGGTAGTAGCCGGGGGAGGAGCCCCTGACCTGGGGAGGCGGCGCGGCGTGCGCGTCATTGACCGCGAGCAGGGGGGCGCCCATCAACAGCGCGCCCATGGCGAGATTGCGAACGAGGAAGGAAGAAGAGGGCAACATGCGAAGCACTCCGTTCCATCGACACACGGATGGGGTGGTCTGTGCCGAGGTGGCGCCAATGATGCGTTCCAGGCGTCCGCTGTTCAAATCGATCAACCGTTTGACGGGGCGCGTCCTTGAGCGCACGGTGCGGATCCGCGAGGTGAACATCATGAAACGGTTCGCACTTCTTCTCTGTCTGACCACCGCGGGCTGCGCGTCGAGCCAGCGTCCTGCTGCCGCCGATCGCTGGCTCCTGACGGGCACACGGCTCTATGTGGCTCCGGACGCGCCGCCGCTGGACGACGCCTGGGTGCTTGTGAGCGGTGGGAAGATTGAAGCCGTCGGTTCCGCGTCGGACGCCCCGCCGGCCGGCGTGCGGCGCGAGGACGCCTGCGGCGGCGGGGTCATCACCGCCGGGTTCCAGAACAGCCACGTCCACTTCACGGACCCTGCGTTCGCCGGGGCCGCTGACCGGCCGCGTGACGAGCTCCAGCAGCCCCTGAGCCAGCTGACCACGCGCTTCGGCTTCACGACGGTCGTCGATACCGGCTCCGACCCCGCGAACACCGGGGCCCTTCGCCAGCGCATCGAGCGTGGCGAACTCCAGGGCCCGGCGATCCTCACCGTCGGCTCCCCGCTGTATCCGGAGAACGGCATCCCCTTCTACCTGCGCGACCTGCCGCCCGAGGTGTTGCGCCAGCTTCCGCAGCCCGCGTCGGCGGAGGAGGCCCGCGCCATCGTCCGCACGAGCTTCGAGACCGGCGCGCAGGGGACCAAGCTGTTCGTCGCCACACCCCAGGGGCATGGTGAGATCCGGCGCATGGCCGCGGACGTCGCGCGCGCCGCGGCGGACGAAACGCACCGGCGGGGAGGCCTGGTCATGGTGCATCCCACGGACCCTGACGGGGTGAGCGACGCCGTGCAGGCCGGCGCCGACGTCATCGTGCACACCACCATCGACTCACCGAAGAGGGAGTGGAGCGCCGAGCTCGTTGGCCAGATGGTCGCGCGCCACGTCTCCGTGGTCCCCACGCTGCAGCTCTGGGGCTACGAGCTGGCCAAGGCGGACGTGCCCACCGACGTGCGCGAGCGCCTCGTGACGGGTGCCGAACGGCAGCTCATGGCGTTCTCGAGCGCCGGGGGGCAGGTCCTGTTCGGCACCGACGCCGGGTACATGACGGACCTCGATCCGACGCAGGAGTACGTCCTCATGGCCCAGGCAGGGCTGACGCCGACGCAGATCCTCGCGTCGTTGACCACCGCCCCCGCGGCGCGCTGGAGCGCCTCCGAGCGCCGGGGCCGCGTCCAGCCGGGCTTCGACGCCGACCTCGTGGTGCTTGGCGGCGATCCCGCCACGGATGTGCGGCGGTTCACCGACGTGAAGTGCACCATTCGCGCGGGCAAGACGCTCTTCGTCCGCGCGCCGTCGGGCCACTGAGCGGTCCCGGGGCCTCCCACGAAGAGGCCCCCGGAGCGGAGGCTACTTCTTCTTCCCCTTGCCCTTGCCGCCCTTGTGGTGGTCATCGTCGTGGCCGCGGTCCTGATGGTGGTCGTGACCGCCTTCACGGTACGACGCGGGCACGACGGCCCCCTTCTTCGATTGCTTCCACCGCTTGTAGCGCCCGGGAGGCAGCTTGACGACGGTGACGGGGACCCGCCGCTCCTCCACGACCTCCCAGCCACCGTGGTAGTCGCGCGCCCGGTACCACCGTCCATCGCGGCGCACCCAGTACGCATCGTCCACGACGTAGAGGTCCTCGTCGTAGTCCTCCACCACCTGCACGCCGGGCTGCACGACGACGAGAGGCGGCGCGGTCTTGAAGACGATGTCGGGCAGCTTCACATCGATGTCGACACGCACCTGGCCGAAGGCCATCGAAGGAAGCAGGATCAGCGCCGCTAGGAGTCGTTTCATCCGGCAAGCCTAGAGGTGCGCGGGCCCGCCAGACAACCTCCACGAACCGTCTCATCGAGCGGCCCGCACTGTGTGTCATTGCGTTCGTGGACACCCAGGATCTTGCTGTGCGCGATTCACTCGCCCTGGACATCCTGGCCGCCAGCCTGGGCGCCAGGCTCCGTCCTCGCCTCGTGTTTGGACAAGGTATCAATTCAGTGAGATAGCTGACCCCAGTTCACGTCGTCGCGCACTTCAGGAAGACGCCGCTCCACAGGAGGAGTCGGCGCCCGTCCGTGCGACACGAAAGAGCTGGCGCCAACATGACCCTCCCCTCTGATGACAAGCGCTCGCGGCTGGCCGAATTGCTGCGTGGAAAAACCCGTCCGTCCACCCGCGTGGCCGCCTCCTTCGGGCAGGAACGCATGTGGCTCCAGGAGCGGCTGTCACCCGGCAATGCCGCGCTGCACATGGCCGTCACCGTGCGCCTCTCCGGGCAGCTGGACCCCGTGGCGCTCACCCGGGCCTTCCAGGCCGTCGTGGACCGCCACGACGCGCTGCGCACCACCTTCCCGGAGCACGAGGGCCGGCCGCTCCAGCAGGTCGCTCCGGACCTGGAGCTGTCCATCGCGGAAGTGGACCTCGCCAGCCTGCCGGAGGCCCAGCGTGAACCCGAGGCCTTGCGCCGTGTGCGGGAAGACGTCCGCGTGCCGTTCGACCTGGAGCGGGGGCCGCTGCTTCGCGCGGTGCGCTACCGGCTCTCCGCGGACGCGCACCTGCTGCTCGTCACGGTCCACCACATCGTGTCCGACGGCTGGTCCATGGGCGTGCTGGTCCGCGAGGTGGCGGAGCTGTACCAGGCCTTCGCATCCGGCCATCCGTCGTCGCTGAAGGCCCTGCCCCTTCAGTACGCGGACTATGCCGCGTGGCAGCGGCAGGGGTCGCAGGGGGACGCGCTCGAAGCGCAGCTGTCGTATTGGCGCCAGCGGTTGGATCCGCACGCCGTGCTGGAGCTGCCCTCGGACCGTCCGCGCCCCGCGAGCATGGACGTCCAGGGAGCTCGCCACTCCATCGTCCTGTCCCCGGCACTCACCCAGGCACTCAAGGACCTGGGCCTGCGCGAGGGCCGCACGCTGTTCTCCGTGCTGCTGGCGGCGTTCAACGTCCTGCTCCAACGCTACTCCGGTCAGGACGACCTCACTGTTGGCACCCCTGTCGCCGGCCGCTCGCGCTCCGAGCTCGAGGGCCTCATCGGCCTGTTCGTCAACACGCTCGTCCTGCGCTCGGACCTGTCCGGCGACCCGTCCTTCCGCGAGCTGCTGGCCCAGGTGCATGACTCCGCCCTTGGCGCCTTCGCGCATCAGGACGTGTCCTTCGAGAAGCTGGTGGAGGTGCTCCAGCCCTCACGCCGGCTGAACATCTCACCGCTGTTCCAGGTGATGTTCGTCCTGCAGAACGCGCCGCTCTCCCTTCCTCCCCTCCCCGGCCTGCGCATGGATGCACAGCCGGTGGACGCGGGCGCGGCCCGGTTCGACCTGACGCTCATCGCCACCGAAGAGGCTCGCGGCCTGCGCCTCATCGCCGAGTACCGCACCGCCCTCTTCGATGAAGCGACCGTCGCGCGCATGCTGGGGCACCTGCGTTCGGTGCTCCAGGCCGTCGTCGTGGATGCCGGGCAGCGGGTGTCCGCGCTGCCGCTCATGGAGAAGGCCGAGCAACGTCGGGTGCTGCTCGACTGGAATGCGACGGCGACCGACTTCCCGCGCACGGCCACACTGCACGGCCTCATCGAGGCGCAGGTGGAGCGCACACCCGACGCGGTCGCGTTGGTCTTCGAGGGTCGCACGCTCACGTACCGGGAGCTGGACGCGCGGGCCAATCAACTCGCGCACGCCCTCATCGCGCGCGGTGTGGGGCCGGAGGTTCGTGTCGGCCTGCTGCTGGAGCGCTCGCTGGAACTCGTCGTCGCACTGCTCGCCACATTGAAGGCCGGCGGCGCCTACGTCCCTGTC
>NZ_RAVW01000305.1 GCF_003611585.1 Corallococcus exercitus
TGCCAGGGGGACGCGGCGGGCGCGGAGTCAGCCATCCAGTCGGGCTGGGCCTCCTTGGGCGTGGCCCAGGAGGAGCGCGCGGCGGGGGCCTCGGGGGCGCCCCATTCCGGCGTGGCGGGAGGAGCCACCCACTCGGAGGCGGCTTCCTCGACGGGGGCGTCCCACGGCTGCTGGGCGTCAGTGGTCGGCTGGGCCCAGGCGGATCCGGCGCTGGTGTCTTCCGCGGTGGCCCACTCCGGCTGAGCGGCGGCGGGCGCCGAGGCGTCCGTGGCGGACCACGGCTGATCCGCGCCCGGGGTCACATCCTCCGTCGTCGCCCATTCGGGTTCGGCTTCGATGGGAGCCTCTTCCGCGGCGGCCCACTCCGGCTGAGCGGCGACGGGCGTGGCGGCTTCCGTGGAGGCCCACTCGGACTGCGTGGCGACCGGTGCGGTCTCTTCCGCCGTGGCCCACTCGGGCTGGGCTTCGATGGGCGCGGCTTCTTCCGTCGAGGTCCATTCGGGCTGAGCGGCAACAGGCGCCGCTTCTTCCGTGGCCCACTCGGGCTGAGCTTCGATGGGAGCGGCTTCTTCCGTGGCCCATTCGGGCTGAGCTTCCATGGGAGCGGCTTCGTCCGTCGCGGCCCACTCCGACTGCGCTACCGCAGGCGTAGAAGCCTCTTCGGTGGCCCACTCGGGCTGAGCTTCGATGGGGGCTGCTTCGTCCGTCGCGGCCCATTCCGACTGCGCTACCGCAGGCGTAGCGGCCTCTTCGGTGGCCCACTCCGGCTGGGCTTCGATAGGGGCTGCGTCTTCCGTCGTGGCCCACTCCGACTGCGCAGCGACAGGCGTGGCGGTTTCAGCAGTGGCCCATTCGGACTGAGCGGCGACCGGTGTAGCGGCTTCCGCATTCGCCCACTCGGGCTGAGCGGCGACCGGCGCGGCATCCGTGGGGGCCCACTCGGACTGCTCTGAAACGGGGGCAGTCTCTTCCGTGGCCCACTCGGGCTGCGCCTCGATCGGCGCGGCTTCTTCCTCGGTGGCCCATTCAGGCTGCGCCTCAATCGGCGCGGCTTCGGCATTCGCCCACTCGGACTGCGCAGCGACCGGTGCGGCGGCTTCAGTCGTGGCCCACTCAGGTTGGGCCTCGATCGGCGCGGCCTCTTCCGTGGCCCACTCGGACTGCGTAGCGACCGGTGCGGCGGCTTCAGTCGTGGCCCACTCAGGCTGCGCCTCGATCGGCGCGGCCTCTTCCGTGGCCCACTCGGTCTGCGCGGCGACCGGCGCGTTTCCTTCCGTGGAGGCCCACTCAGGCTGGGCGGCAACCGGTGCGGTCTCCTCAGCCGTGGCCCAGTTGGACTGCGCGGCAACGGGCGCGGTCTCTTCAGCCTCAGCCCACTCAGGCTGAGCCTCAAGCGGTGCGGCCTCAGCCGTAGCCCATTCGGACTGAGCAGCGACGGGCGCCGCTTCTTCCGTGGCCCATTCAGGCTGCGCCTCGATGGGCGCGGCTTCTTCGGACGCGGCCCACTCCGACTGCGCTACCGCAGGCGTAGCGGCCTCTTCGGTGGCCCACTCAGGCTGAGCTTCGATGGGGGCGGCTTCTTCCGTGGCCCACTCAGGCTGGGCCTCAATCGGCGCGGCCTCCGTGGTGGCCCACTGCGGCTGCGTGGGAACGGCGGCTGCTCCTCCGTTGGGGGCCCACTCGGGCTGTGCCTCGAGCGGCGCGGACTCCGCCGTGCCCCATTCGGCCTGCTCGGCGACAGGCGTGGTGCCGTCCGTCGTGGCCCATTCGGGCTGCGCCTCGATGGGCGCCTCTTCAGCGGCGGCCCACTCCGGCTGCGCGGCGACGGGCGCGGCTTCTTCCGTGGCCCATTCTGGCTGGGCCTCGATGGGCGCGGCTTCTTCCGTGGCGCTCCATTCGGCCTGCGCAGCCACGGGCGTGGCCTCTTCCTCCGTCAGGAGCGTGGCAGGAGATGCTTCTTCCGCGGCGCTCCAGTCGGACGCCTGGGCGACGGGCGTGGCGTCGGCCTCCGGCGTGGCCCAGTCGGACTGGGCCTCGATCAGCGGAGCTTCTTCGGACGGCGGCGTCCATCCGGCCTGTGCGTCAGCGGCCGGCACAGACGTGGATGCGGCCCACGCGGATTCGGCGGCCGGGGCATCCCAGGTGGGCGTGGCGTTCGCGGTGGGCTGCTCGGACGACGCGGTGGCGGACCCTGCCTGCGCCGAACCGGTTCCCTCCGACGTGTCAGCGGTGGACGCCCACTCGGGCTGCAGCTCGATGGCGGCGGGCTCGACGGCATCGGCGGCCCACTCGGGCTGCAACTCGATGGCGGCGGATGCGTCCTGCAATCCCACGGTGTCGGTCGCGTCGGAGGGCGTGCCTTCGGCGGACCACTGCTGCGCATCCTCGCCCGTGGCATTCCACGCGGAAGGCTCGGTGGACTGCGCTTCGGCGAGCGACTCGGCCGCGGTGGCCAGCGGCACGGCTTCGTCGGCACTGCCGCTCAGCTCGCTCCACTGTTCCGAGGCCTGGACTGCTCCGCCCATGGGCTCGACATCGTCCGCGCCCAGCTCCAGCGTGTCGGCCTCGATGTCCGGGCCAACCGGGATGCTGCGGATCCGCAGCGACGGGATGCCCGAGTCATTCGCGAACGGGGAGGGCGGCGGAGTGAGCTGCTGCTCCTCTTCGGCGCCCAGGTCGGCCACGTCGAAGGTCTGGGCCTCCACACCGGCCGCGACCGCCGAGGCCGCGCTGCCATCGGACCAGTCCGCGTCGCCTTCGTGGGCGACATCGTTCGCGTCGAGCGCGATCTCCTCGGCGGAGGACTCCGCCGGGGCGCCGCTGGCGGACTGCCAGTTCGTCGCGACGTCGTCCGTGCTGAGCGCGATCTCCTCGGCAGGGGCTTCCGAAGAAGTGGCGCTGCCCGTCTGCCACCCGGTGGCGACATCGTTCGCGTCGAGCGCAATCTCTTCGGCAGGGGTTTCCGCCGAAGCATCCGTCGCCGGAGCATTGCCGGAAGCCTGCCACTCCGTCGCGACGTCATTCGAGCCGAGCGTGATCTCCTCAGCGGAGGACTGCTCGGACGTGGAGCTGTCCGACTGCCAATTCGTGGCGACGTCGGCCGTGCCCGCGTTGGCGGATGCGTCAGCCGAAGCACCATTGTCGGACTGCCACTCCGTGGCGACATCGCTCGCGCCGAGCGCGATCTCTTCGGCGGGCGTTTCGGAGGCGACTGCCTGCGCGGTTTCGCCGGACTGCCACTCCGTGGCGACCTCGCTCGAATCGAGCGCGATCTCTTCGGCGGGCGTCTCGGTAGCCACGGAGCTGTCGGCCGCCCACTCCGTCACGCCATCGCTTGATCCGGGGGCACTTCCGTCAGTGGACGACTGCGCGGATGCGGCCGCATTGGCCTGCCAATCCGTGGCGACGTCCTCCGACCCGAGGGCAATCTCTCCCGCGTCGGACTGCCACTCCGTGGCGACATCGTTCGTGCCGAGCGCGACTTCTCCGGCGGAGCCTTCCGGTGAAGCTCCTTCGCCGGACTGCCAATCCGTGGCGACGTCGTTCGTGCTGAGCTCGACCGCGTCGGACGCGGCTTCCGCCGACGTGCCGGTGCCAGACTGCCAGTCCGTGGCGATGTCGTTCGTGCCGAGCGCCATCTCCTCGGCCGCCGGCGCCTCGCCGCTGGCCTGCCACTCCGTGGCAACGTCGCCTGCGCTGAGCGGGATCTCCTCCGCCGCCGCGGTCGTCTGCCACGCAGCCGCGACATCATCGGTGCCCGCCGCAGCCTCACCACCGGACTGCCACGCAGCCGCGACATCATCGGTGCCCGCCGCAGCCTGATCACCGGACTGCCAATCCGTGGCGACGTCGCCCGCGTCCAGGGCGATCTCCTCCGCGGGCACTTCCGTGGCCGCGGCGCTGTCGGTCCACGCCTCCGCGATGTCACCCGCGCCGAGCGCGATCTCTCCACCGTGATCCGGCGCTCCAGCGACAGGGGCCGCATCCGCCCCCCACGCTCCAGCCGTCTCCGTGGCGACCGCCTGCGCCTCCTGCACGGCCTCTTCCGCGGGCGCGGCGGGCTCCGCCGTCGCGACGTCGCTCCAATCCCAATCCGCGCCCCCGCCCTCGGCGGACGCCGTCGGCTCCACCGCGAGCGGCGCCGTGTCGAGCGCGCTGGCTCGAGACTCCTCGGACTCCACCGCCAGCGGCGCCGCATCCCACGCCGCGTCCATGGGCGCGGGCGCCAGGTCCTCGGCCAGCACCGCCTCGGACTCGGGCTCGGCCTCCAGCAGCTCCGCGTCTCCGGCCGCCTGCTCCGCGGAGGCCAGCGCCTCCGCCATCGGATCCAGCCCGGACGTCGCCGGGGCCTGGGCCTCCGACTCGACCTCCATCGACAGGTCCGCGAACGAATCCTCCAGCGAGGGCTCCGGCGCCGCGGCCGCCACCGGGGGCGGCGTCTCCACCGACAGCCCGGAGAAGTCCTCCTCCGCGCCCGTTCCCCACGCCTCCGCCGTCGCCGCCGGGGGCGAAGTCGCCACGGGCGCCTGCGGCATCCACGGCGCGGGCTCGCTCAACGACGGGATGTCGATGTCGTCCGTGCTGAGGTTCAGGCTGTCCGCTTCGGTGGGCGCCTGCGGGACGTACCCACCGGTCTGCGGATCCACCGGGGCCGCGTAGCCCGCGGCCGCGTTCGGGTCATACGCCGCGTTCGGGTCATACGCCGCGTTCGGGTCATAGCCCTGCTGCGCCCACGCCGCGTTCGGATCATGGGCCGCGGCGTTGGGGTCGTAGCCGGCGGGGTACGCGTACCACTGGCCGTCCTCGCCGTAGTAGCCCTGGGCATTGGGGTCGTAGCCCTCGGGGTAGGCGTACCACTGGCCATCCTCGCCGTAGTAGCCCTGGGGCTGCTCGTAGCCGGCGGGGTAGGCGTACCACTGGCCGTCCTCGCCGTAGTACCCCTGGGGCTGCTGCTCCGGCTGGGCCCAGGCCTGGGCCGCCGCCGCGGTGTCCGCCGCGTCCTGGATGCCCAAGAGGCCGCGCAACTCGACCCAGCGAGCCTCCTCGACAGCGGACAGGCTTCCCAGCTTCCGCTTCTCATCCAGGAAGCGGAACTCTCTCATCGCGGCGCGCGTATCGGACATCCGTCACCTTGCTGCGCCAGCGTCCAACAGGGGGACCGCCGCAGCGAAAATCTTGGAGGCCCGCGAGTGTAGGGGACTCCCGCCAGGGGGTAAACCAATCCGCCACGCCCGACCGGTCGCTACCTCCCCGAGAGGGCGGCACGCACCGCCTGGTCCAGGCCCGCGAAGTCCTTCTCGTAGGTGGCCTTCAGGGCCTCCTGGAAGGAGTCGGCCCGGCCCGCCTTCTCGATGAAGTCCAGCAGCTTCTCCTGGCCCCCCAGCCGCACCAGTTCCCGCACCGCCATGGCGGACGTGCCGTAGGCAATCTCCGGCTGGGACATGGTGATGGGCGCCTGCGAGTCCATGTCCGACAGCTTCGGCAGGGCCCCCTGCTTCGCCCTGGCGCGCATCACGTCCCGCAGGTAGCGCGGCGGGCCGTCCAGCCCCAGGTAGCGCCACTCGATGTACTCGGCCAGGCCCTCGTTGAACCAGCGGGGCAGGGCGCCGCCGCCGCGCGGGGAGATTTCATCCACCGCCGCGTGCACGTACTCGTGGACCAGCGTGGCCTTCGTCGCCTGCGTCAGCTCCGCCGCGTCGTTCATGCGGATGGCGTCCTCGGAGTACAGTCCGGCCACCGCGGCCGCGTACCGGGCGCCCATGTGCGTGGCGAACTCGTCGCGCGTGTAGAGCACCACGTTCAGCTGCCGCGAGCGGGCCCTGCCCAGCGTGCGCTGGGTGAAGTCATAGGCCTCGTCGAGCGCGGACACGACCTTGCCCTCGTACTCCGCGCGCTGGCCGAAGTCCCGGTCGCTGTTGAAGTAGCGGATGGCGAAGCGGCTGTTCTGGCGCACGCGCATGCCGTCCTTGCCCACGCCGGACTCGTAGGAGAGCCCCGCCGGCCGGATGTCCCCGCCCGCCGTCGCCTTCGCCTGGCGCGTGTCACCCGGGCCTGGCTCGCCGTTCATCCGCTGCTCCAGGCGCTCCGCCTCGCGCCGCGCGGCCCCTTCCTCCGACACCTGCGAGCGCGCCTGCTGCATCAGCTTCTTCGCCTCCGCGGCCTCCTTCGACTTCGCGGGCACCTGCTGCAGCGTGGCCAGTGCCCCCGCGTGGTCCTTGTCCAGAAGCTGCAGCCGCCCCAGCTCCAGCGCGAACGCGCCGTCCTTGGGGAAGTTCGCCAGGCCCTTCTTCAGCGCCTCCTCCGCGGCGGCCCGCTGATCCGTCTTCAGCGCCGAGCGCGCCACGCACCGCAGCCCGCCCGCCGTCTCCTGGAAGGCCACGGCGCGCTCGCCCAGCGAGTACGCCATCACCGGGTCCTCCGCGAGCAGCGCCTCGCAGCCCTTGAGCAGCGGGGCCGCCACGGACGGCCGCTGCGCCTCCGGGTACGAGGCGGGGTCCGCGGCGGCGAACGCGAGGTACAGCTCCTCCCACTCCTTGTGGGCCGCCAGCTCCTTCGCCTTCTGCGCGGGAGGAGCGGCGGCGAGGAGCAGCAGGGCGATGAGGGGCGTGTTCATGGGTTTCCGGAGTATCGCCGAACCCCCGAGCGCCCGCGCAAGCCTCCCCGCCCTACGTCCGGGCGACCTGCCAGCCCTGCGACTCCAGCGCGGCCATCAGCTCCTGGATGTGGGCGTGGCCCGTGGTCTCCAGCATCACCTCCACCGTGGCCTCGCCCAGGCCCGCCTTGGAGAAGGCGCGGTCGTGGTGCAGGTCCACCACGTTGGCGCGCATCTCGGCGATCTGCGTGGTGAGCCGCGCGAGCATGCCGGGCCGGTCCGGCAGCCGCACCTCCAGCTGCACCAGGCGGCCCGCCTTCACGAGTCCCCGCTCGATGATGCGGCTGATGACGTTCATGTCGATGTTGCCGCCGCCGATGATGATGGCGACGCGCTTGCCCTTCGCCTGCGGGATGCGGCCGTTGATGAGCGCCGCCAGCCCCGTCGCGCCCGCGCCCTCCGCCACCGACTTCTCCTGCTCCAGCAGCATGAGGATGGCGGCGGCGATCTCCTCCTCGTCCACCGTCACCACCGCGTCCACGTACTTGCGCACGTGCTCGAAGGTGAGCTCGCCCGGCACCTTCACCGCGATACCGTCCGCGATGGTGGTGCCCGCGGCGGTGAGCTCCGTGCGCTTGCCGGCATCCAGCGACGCCTTCATGCTCGCGATGGTGGAGGCCTGCACGCCCACCACCTGGATGCGCGGGTTCGACTCCTTCAGCGCCACGGCCACGCCGGAGATGAGCCCGCCGCCGCCCACCGGCACCACCACCAGGTCCAGGTCCGGGCACTGCTCCAAGAGCTCCAAGCCGATGGTGCCCTGGCCCGCGATGACGTGCGCGTCGTTGAACGGGTGCACGAAGACCAGGTTCTCCGCGGCCTGGATGCGCAGCGCCTCCGCGTAGGCCTCGTCGAAGTTGGCGCCCTTGAGCACCACGCGCGCGCCGTAGTCGTCACGCGTGCGCGTCACCTTGATGAGCGGCGTGCGCTCCGGCATCACGATGGTGGCGCGGATGCCCAGCCGCCGCGCGTGGTACGCCACGCCCTGCGCGTGGTTGCCGGCGGAGGCCGCGATGACGCCGCGGCGCTTCTCGTCGTCCGTCAGCGTCAGCAGCTTGTTGAGGGCGCCGCGCTCCTTGAAGGCGCCGGTGCGCTGGAGGTTCTCCAGCTTGAAGTACACCACCGCGCAGTCGGTCTTCTCCGTGAAGTAGTCCGACGCGGGGCACGGCGTGGGGCGCAGCGCGGTGCGGAGCCGCTCGCGCGCCGCCTGGATGTCCTGCAGGGTGACCATCATGGCCGGGCGTGTAGCGGAAGCCGGCCCCGTACGGAAGCGGCGCCGAGCCCATGTGGAGCCCACGCCTGCCTGGACGCGGGCGTGGCGGAGCGCGTCAGATGCCGCGCAGCACGGTGGCCTTGCCCACCCGGCCAATGGCCAGGATGTAGGCGGCCGTCCGCATGGAGACCTTCCGGGAGCGGGCAATCTGCGCCACCCGGTCGTAGGCCTCCTTCATCGTCTTCTCCAGCTCCGCGTTGACGCGCTCCTCCTCCCAGGAGACGTGCTGGAGGTTCTGCACCCACTCCAGGTAGCTCACCGTCACGCCGCCCGCGCTGGCCAGGATGTCCGGCACCACGAAGATGCCGCGCTTCTCCAGGATGTCGTCCGCCTCCGGCTGGGTGGGGCCGTTGGCGCCCTCCACCACCAGGCGCGCGCGGACGCTGTTGGCGTTGTCACGGGTGAGCACGTGGCCGAGGGCCGCGGGGATGAGCACTTCGCAATCCGCCGCGAGCACGTCCTCGTTGGTGCACGGCGTTCCGCCGCTGAAGCCCGTCACGGTGCCGGTGCGCTTCACGTGCTCGAAGAGGGAGGGCACGTCCAGGCCCAGCGGGTTGTACATGCCGCCCAGCACGTCGGACGCGGCCACCACCACGCCGCCGTCGCCCCAGATGAGCTGCGCGATGTGGCTGCCCACGTTGCCGAAGCCCTGGATGGCGAAGCGCGTGCCCTTCACCGGCATGCCCAAATCCCGCAGGATTTCGCGGCACACGTAGAGCAGGCCGCGCCCGGTGGCGGCCTCGCGGCCCTTGGAGCCGTACAGCTCCAGGGGCTTGCCCGTCACCACCGCCGGGGAGTGCCCGTGGTAGCGCGAGTACTGGTCCATCACCCAGGCCATCACCTGGGGGTTGGTGTTGACGTCCGGCGCGGGGATGTCCCGCGTGGGCCCGATGACGTCCTGGATCTGGTCCACGAACTTGCGCGTGAGCCGCTCCACTTCCTTGAGGCTCATCTGCGCGGGGTCGCACGCCACGCCGCCCTTGGCGCCGCCGTAGGGCACGTTCACCACGGCGGTCTTCCACGTCATCAGCGACGCGAGCGACACGCACTCGTCCTGGTCCAGGGCGGGGTGGTAGCGCAGGCCGCCCTTCATGGGGCCGCGGCTGTTGTCGTGCTGGATGCGGTAGCCCAGGAACGTGCGGATCTCGCCGGAGTCCATCTCGATGGACACCTGCACCTTCACCTCGCGCAGGGGCGTGGCCAGGAGCGTCTCGATGGGCGTGCCCACGTCCATCACCCGCGCGGCCTTGCGGAAGTAGTAGTTGGTGCCGTCGACGGCGTTCATGGCGGGCTTCACTCCTGAGGACAGACGGAAAACCTTAACAGAAGGGGTGCGCTACGATGCGTATGTCCATGCGCTCCCACCCCCCGGACGACAGCGACGCCGGTTCGTCCCTGCAGGGGCTGGCCCGCCGCATCCGCACGCTGCGCGAGCGCCGGGGCCTCACCCAGGAGGACTTCGCCGCCCGGTGTGACATCTCCGTGAGCTTCGTGTCGCTGCTGGAGCGCGGCGAGCGCAACCCCAGCTACGACACGCTCCTCCAGGTCGCGGCCGCGCTGGAGCTGCCGCTGTGGGAGCTGTTCCGGCTGGAGGACGCGGAGGACGCGGGGGCTCATCGGCTGGCGGAGTGGGTGCGGCTTCGGAAGCTGGGCCGGGAGGACGTGGACCGCCTCCTGGCCGTGGCGGAGGCGATGTTCAGCGGCGGGCCGGGCGCTTCAGGTCCCCCCGCGAAGGAGGCCAGCGCGGCCTGTACTTCACCGGAGTGCGGCCGGCCCGTGCTGGCCCGGGGGCTGTGCGTCGCGCACTACCACCGGGCCCGCAGGAAGAAGGCGCCCTCCGGACCTCCGGAAGGCGCCCCGTAGGCGAAGCGCTACTTGCGCTTGGCGCGCTCCACCTTCAGCGTCTTGCCCTCGCCGTGCGGCTTGCCGTGGGTGGCCTCGAAGCCGGCCACGTCCTCCTCCGCGACGAAGACGTACGCGTACGTGGGGCGCAGGTCGGTTCTCAGCACCTTGCCCGCCGGAGCACCCGCGGCCTCCAGCGCGGCGGTGACGCCCGCCTCGTCCAGGCCCTCCTGCCGGCCCAGGCCCACCCACAGCCGCGCCTGGCCGGGGACATCCGGCAGGGCCTCGTGGCGGGGGCGGCGCTCTTCACGCTGGCCGCGCGGACGGTGCCGCTCCAGCTTCAAGGGCTTGTCGTTGTGCGCCTTGCCGTTGAGGGCCTCGAAGCCCGGGGCGTCGGCTTCCGGCACGTAGACGTAGCCGTAGGTGGGGCGGGTGAGGGCCTTGAGGACCTTGCCGCCCGGGGCGCCCAGGGACTCCAGCGTGGCGGGCAGCTTCGCCTCGTCCATGCCGTCATCCGAGCCCAGGTTCACCCAGAGCTTCGTCTCACCGGGGCCCGGCTCCAGCGCGGCGGAAGGCGCTCCACCCCGGCGCTCGCCCCGGTCCTCGCGGCGCGGCTCGTCGCGGCGCGGACGGCGCTCGCGGTCCGGGTGCTCGTCGCGGCGGGGGCGCTCGGTGCGCTCGCCCCGCTCCTCGCGGCGGGGACGCTCGCGGTCGCGCTCGCGGTCGCGGTCCTTGCCCCGGCGCTCCACCGGCTTGCGCTCCGGAGCGGGCTCGCGCTTCTCCGTCTCCCCGGCGGACTGCGCCTTCTCCATGCGCAGGCGGCTGAAGTAGTACTTGATGAGGAAGGCGATGAGGTCGTCCGCGTCCGGCCGCTGCTTGAGCTGCGAGGCCAGGGGCAGGAAGCCCTCGAAGATGCTGGAGCCCATACCCTCGCGCAGCTCGCGCAGGTGGCGCTCGGTCCACAGGTGCATGGCCTCTTCGGGCGCGGGCATCTCCCGCATCTCGAACTTGATGCCGAACTTCTTCTCCAGCACGGTGAACGTCGCCAGCTCGCGCCCGGAGAAGAGGTTGATGGCCGTGCCCTTGTTGCCGATGCGGCCCGTGCGACCCACGCGGTGCAGGTAGACGGCGGGGTCCTCCGGCAGGGAGTAGTTGATGACGTACTCCAGCCCGGAGATGTCGATGCCGCGCGCCGCGATGTCCGTGGCGACCATGAAGGCCACCTCGCCGCGCTTCACCTTGCCCATCACCCGCTCGCGCTCCTTCTGCGGCAGGTCTCCGTTGAGCAGCTCCGCGTCGAAGCCGTTGCGGTTGAGCACCGCGGTCACCAGCGCCGTGTCATCCCGCGTGTTGCAGAAGATGATGGCGTTGGAGGGCTCCTCCTTCTCCAGGATGTAGATGAGGTTGCGCGGCTTGGGGAACTGATCCGACACGTCGTAGCGGATGTGGTGGATGTGCTCCACCGTGAAGACGTCGCCGGACAACAGCAGCGTCTCCGCGTTCGTCGTGTAGCGCGCGATGAGGTTCTGGATGTCCGTGGGGACGGTGGCGCTGAAGAGCAGCACCTGGCGCGTCTTCGGAAGACGGTCGAGGATGCGGGTGACCTCCTCGTAGAAGCCCTGGTTCAGCATCTCGTCGGCTTCGTCGAGGATGGCGTGGTCGCAGCCGTCCAGCTTGAGGTTGCCGCGGTTGATGTGGTCGAAGACGCGGCCCGGGGTGCCCACGATGATGGGCGTGCCCTCTTCCAGCGCGTCCTCCTGCTGCTTCATGGAGGCGCCGCCGTAGATGGCCGCCACCTTCACGCCCTTGTACTTGGCCAGCGTGGTGAGTTCCTCCGCCACCTGGAGCGCCAGCTCGCGCGTGGGGCAGAGGATGAGGGCGCGCACGCGCTTCTCGTCCGCGGGAATCTTCTCCAACAGGGGCAGGCCGAAGGCGGCCGTCTTGCCCGTGCCCGTCTTGCTGCGAACGATGAGGTCCTTGCCCGCCATCGCGGGGCCAAAGGCCTTGGCCTGGACGGGGGTGGGGCTGGTGTAGCCGCGCTCCGCCAGCGCGCGGCGGAGGGGCTCGGAGAGGTTCATTTCTTCGAAGCTGATGTCCGCGATGTACTCGCCGGGACGCGTCGTGGCTTCGTCAGGTGCCGGGGCTCCCGGCGTGGGCTCTTGGATGTCGCTCATCGGGCATGGGCATAGCCCCTGCATTACCCTCTGGCAACAATCGCGGCACTTTGGGGTATGGAGCGCGCATGGCGAATGGGAGGAAGAGAACCAATGGTCCTGTCTCTTATACACCTCTCCGAGCCCACGAGACATGCGCAGAACTCGTATGACGTCTTCTGCTTGAAAAAAAAAAAA
>NZ_RAVW01000306.1 GCF_003611585.1 Corallococcus exercitus
TCCGCCAAGGCCAGCGCTTCTCTGTCGGGCGCCTTGAATCGCGGCGTCGGGTCCTTCGGGATGCGCCGCCTCGGCTGCTTCGCTGGCGGGCAGGGCCGTCCTGCCTCCTGCTTCATCTGCTCTCTACCCTCCCCCCAGCCCCCCTTATTTCGCGCAACCCTCCTGTCCGACAGGTTTCCGCAGTTCGGCTGGAACGGACGCCTCCCACGCTGCGGTTCTCCGAACCCGTCCGACAGTCAGACAGGTTTCCACGGCTCGGCGGACGCGGACGGCCCCACGCTGCGGTTCTCCGAACCTGTCCGACAGTCGGACAGGTTTTTGAGGTTCGCCGCGGACGGGGCCAGGCAGGGTTTTCTCCTCACGCTTGGGGACAGACTGCGTGTCCGAAGGAGCGGGAACGGTTGATGCAGGTCGCCTGATGGTCATGGCCTGGGCTCGGACGGACGCGGTGGGCCGCTGACCTGGAGATGCGGGGCTGCTCTCACGGAGGCATGGGCCTTGCGTATGCCATCCGGTCCTTGTTCCCGTGTGCCCTGAAGCCGAGCGGGCTTTCGCGGTATGACGGCGCCGATGACGGAGCCCCGGGCCTTGCGGTGGGGGCTGGGTGTCGTCCTGGGCGTGCTCGCGCTCCAGGCCTCGCGCCTCGCACTGCACAAGGCATTCAGCATCGACGAGTTCCAGTACGCCCACGCCGCGTGGCTCATGGCCCACGGGCAGGTGCCGTACCGCGACTTCTTCGAGGTCCACTTCCCACTCGTGTACCAGGTGCTGGCGCCGCTGTTCCGGCTGCTCGGGGATGATCCGCGCAACGTGCTCGCCCTTCGCGCGGCGATGCTGGTGCCGCTCGCGGGGGCGTGTGTCTCCGTGTTCCTCCTCAACCGGCGGGAGGGGAGCATCGCCGCGCTCCTGGCTCCGGTACTGCTGCTCTGCACGCCCGGCTTCCTCCACTTCGCCACGGAGGTGCGCCCGGATGCCCTCACCGCCGCGCTCTTCCTGGGCGCCCTCGCGGCGCTGGCCGTGCAACCCGGCTCCGTCCGTTCATCGTTCCTGGCGGGCGCGCTGCTCGTCGCCTCCGCATGGGGCTCCCAGAAGGCACTCTTCTTCGGCGGGCTCGTGATCGCGGTGCTCCTGGTGGACTTCCTGGTGCGCAGGGGCACTCCGCCCACGCTCATCGCCGCGCCTCGTGCCTTCTTCGTGGGCATCGCCACCGCGACGGGAGCGGTGGCCGCGTATCTCACGCTGACAGGCTCATGGGGCGCATGGTGGCAGTGGTGCTTCGTCTGGGCCTCCGAACATCAGCGCCACTACCCGGGCTTCTCGTGGCGCGAGTACCTGGTGCCGGCCCTGGGCGAACAACCCGCGTTCTTCGTCCTCGCCGCCGTCGGGTTCAGCTCCACGTTCTTGCGCTTGCTGAAGCACCCGCGCACCCCGGACCTGCTCCTGTTCGTGGCCGTGCCCGCGACGTTCGGTGCCTTCGCGCTCCAGCGCGCCCCGTTCCCGTACAGCCTGCTGCCCTTCCTGGGCGTGCTCGCGCCCTTCGCCGCGCGCGGCGTCCTGTCCGTGCTCTCCGTGCTGCGCACCCCGGTCTGGCGCACCGTGGGGCTTGCTGGGCTTGGCGGTCTGTTCGCCGTTCAGGCCGCTCAGGTGGAGGCCTTGCTGGACGGTGGCGGCAATGCGCGGCAGTTCGAGGTTCTTGCTCGCATCGCGGCGCTCACGGGACCGGAGGATGTCGTCTACGACAACTCGGGGGGCTACGTGAGCCGGCCGCATGCCCACTTCTACTTCTATACGGACGCGTATCTGCGAGGCTCGCTCGCGGGCCTGCTGTCCACGGAGATGCCTCGGGCGCTCGTGGAGCAGGGCTGCGTTCTGCGCGTGGACGACCTGCGCACCTCCGGCCTGCCTCTCGCGCTTCGCCGCTTCCTTGATGCGCACTACCAGCCCCATGACGGCGACCTGTATCTGTGGGGCCAGCGCTACCGCGTCCCCACGGACTCCGGCGCCCTGGAGGATCACTTCCTCGCGGTGCGCGCCGACCGGTACTTCGTCCAGCCCGCGAGTACGCTCGATACCGGCGCGCTGTTCATCGACGGCCAACGCATCACCACGCCTGAGTTCACCCTGTCCCGGGGCGAGCACCGCGTTCGCTACGAAGGGCGAGCGGAGGCCTTCCAGCTTTTGTGGCTGCCTCGTGACGCGAAGCGCTGGACGCCGCGTCCGGGAGCACCGGCCACGTACTCGCGCCTGTTCTGATCACACGCCGAGGGCAGGCGAGCCAGCGTGGGGCCAGCCTTCCGGGATGACCGCACTGTCGGCCTGGATGTCCGCCGCGGCCCCTCCATCCTGAAATCAACCGTGGGCACGGCTCCGGGTCGAACTTCCCTGTGCAAGGGCGATTCCTACTGTGCCTGGGCAGGATGGTTCGCTGGGGAGGTTGTCGTGGCTGAAGATGATTCGGGGCGGAAGCGGAACCGTGCGCCCATTCCCTCCCAAGGCGTGATGTCGCTCCTGGATCGCTGGGTTTCTGACCTCGAACGGGATGCGCCCTTCTCAAGGAAGGATGCGCCCGAGCCACATCCGCGCAAGCCTGGCTCCTCTCCACGCGACGGAGCGGATCCGCTCATGGATCCTGGGCCTGACGCTCGCGCGGCCCGGGAGCAGGTGCGTCCGCGTCGCCCGGGCTCCGATCCTTTCGCCGGACCGAGCTCCCGTGAAAGGACGCCGCGGCACGAACGCTCCATCCCCTCGCGTGCGGTCAGGGAGGAGAGGCGGCCTCCGCGTCCCGGAGCAGGGCCAATCGCTGAGCCGAAGCCGCGCGCGGTGCGCGAAGAGAGCGATCTCCAGGAGGATCCATTCAGCGAAGAAGAACTCCACATCTCCGGTGCACCTGGGCGCGCAACCCGTGATGTGAACCGCCCCTCCCGCTCCGGAGCGGATCCGTTCAGGGAGCCCGAAGCGGCATCCGTTCGCACGTCCCGTAAAGAAGGCCGCCCCTTGCGCTCCGATGCGGAGCCATTCCGGGATCCCGAGGTGGCATCCGTTCGCGCGTCCCGTAGAGAAGGCCGACCCTCGCGCACCGGCGCGGCTCCATTGCGGGAGCCAGGTGGTGGGGCCGTTCAATCGGCCCACGAAGAAGGCCGCTCCTCGCGCACCGGCGCGGACGCGCTCAGGAGGCCAGAGGGCGGGCCCATTCATTCGGCCCGTGATCTGAACCATTCGCGCTCCGGTGCGGACGCGCTCAGGAGGCTAGAGGGCGGGCCCGTTCATCCGGCTCGTGAGCCGAACCATTCGCGCACCGGCGCGGACGCGCTCAGGGGGCCGGAGGGCGGAGCCGTTCATCCGGCCCGTGAGCCGACCCATTCGCGCTCCGGTGCGGACGCGCTCAGGGAGCCAGAGAGCGGGGTCGTTCATCCTGCCCGTGCGCCGAACCATTCACGCTCCGGCGCGGATCCGTTCCGTGAGCCAGGGAATGCATCCGCTCACGCGTCCCGTGAGGAGGACTTCCACCTCCGCGCCGGAGCCGATCCCTTCACCGAACCACTGCCTCGCGACACGGAAGCCCAGGTCTCGCCCTTCCGCGCGGCCCGGGAGGAACTCCGCATCCAGGGGCCCGTGGTCACCTTTCCGGATGGCGCGAGGATCGTCCTGGGCAACGAGGGCGGCAGGCCCATCCATCGCGGCACCGTCGCGGTGCGCGGCCCGTGCGCGCCTTCGCGTGAGGACCTCGTGGGGCTCGGCCTGACGGAGCCCCAGGCCCGTGCGTTGGAGTTCGTCCTCACCTGGTTCGGAAGCCCGTTCGACTCCGTCACCTCGGAGCCCCAGTCCAGCGGCGAACCCCGCTGGGGCGCCTGGCCCCTGTCGGGGCCCATGCTCATCACCGCGCTCGCGCACTGGAAGCAGCGCGAGCCCGAGGCGTTCGACGCGCGGCTGGGGCGGCTGGGCCTCGAGGCCACCCCGGCGCAACCGCCTGAACCCGCGTCGCTGCGCCTCCTGGGCTCCAGGAGCACGGCCCCCAGCGAAGGACGGGAAGCCCTGTCCCTGTTCGCCGAAGACCCCCGGTTGCTCGCGGCGCTCGCCCAGGCCGGCCGGGAGCGCGGCGCCCAACTGGCGCAGCTGGAGACCCTCGTCACGCAGGTGCTCCGTCCCGTGCTGGCCTCCTGCACCCAGGACGCGCCCGGCGACAGCGCCTTCTCCTCGGCCCGCACGCTGGCGCTGCTCTTCCACGCCGAGCTGCGCTTCGGCCATCGGGGTGTCACGCGGCTCATGACGTTCGCACGCGAGCGGCCGGAGCCATCCGTCGCCGGGGAGCAGGCGGGCGAACGCTTCGCGGAGGACCTGCGCGCCACGGGCCGCTCGCGCGAGGCCTCCGAGGTCTGGCGCATCCTCACCACTCCCGAGCTCGCGGACCCCGCCTAGCGCACGCCATGCGGACGCCCCTTCCACCCGGAAGCCATGTCCTGCTCGTGGTTCCCGGCCCAGGCGCACGGAACCACGTCCTGGCCGGGGAACTCATCATCAACGGGCAGCGCTACCACCTGGTGCCCGCGGAGCCCTCCGCGAACCCCACGGCGGAGCCCGCGTCCGACGTGCGGCTGCTCACGTCGCGCGAGCTGCAGGTCGTCTCCTGCGTCTGCGCGGGCTGGGGCAACAAGCAGATCGCCACGAAGCTCCACATCAGCACGTGGACCGTGGCGGCCCACCTGCGGCGCATCTTCGTCAAGCTCGGCGTGGACACCCGCGCGGCCATGGTGTCGCGCTGCCAGGGCGCCGTGGCCCTACCACCGGCTCCCTGAGGGCCCGCGCGCCGGCGGCGCCACGCTCTGGCGCAGCCCCAGCACGAGCGCCACGTTCGCCTGGGGCCTGCACACCAGCCGGACGCACTCCCCCGGCGCGATGAGCAGCGGCGTCATCCCGGGCCCATGCCCCGCGACCTTGCTGTCCGAGTGCACCACCACCCCCACCGTGATCACCCCCGGCCGCCGCGAGGGCCCGAAGCGGTAGTCCAGCGGACACACCGCCACCAGGTCCCCCAGCCGGAGCGCGTTCAGCCGGTGCCTGCGCACCAGCCGCGCATCCGACAGCTGGATGTCCAGGTCCCCCAGCACGCCCTCCGAACGCCCGAACCCCGAACCCATCAGCTCCGCCGGCACCGTGTGCGTCACGGGGATGATCAGCCGCCCCCGCTCCGTCCGCACGCCCCAGCGCCGCAGCAGCCGGGGCGACAGGTTCAGCGCTCGCACCTGGGGAAAGTCCGGCAGCTCCAGGCCCTGGCCATACGCATCCAGCTGCACCTTGTCTCCAATGCACAGCCGGCGCTTCACGGCGGGAGTGAAGTCCACGATGACGTGGTTGATGCCGCCGTGCTTGCCCACCACCGTGCCCACGGCGCCCGTGACGGGGCCGCTCGTCACGCGCGCGCGGTTGCCCACGCACGCCTGGAACATCAGCGCCCGGTTGGAGCCGCCCTTCGCGCCAACGTCGTCGCGCCCCGTGTTGTGCAGCGACACCCCGGCCTCCATGTGGTCCGCCGCCAGCCCCACCGCGCGGTCGCCCACGCGCCGGTTGAGCGCGATGCCGCCGCTGCCGGGCAAGAGCCGCAGCACCCCGTCCCGGCCAATGCGGTAGGGCGACACGCGCACCACGGGATGCGACACCTGGCCCGCCACCGCGGAGGCCACCAGCCGCGACTCGTTGGTGCGCGGCGCCGAGGCGGCCCCCATGCCCGCCTCCATCAGGGGATGCAGCGGAAGGTCCATGCCGTGCCTCCCTTCCTCAGCGGAACGCCGGCGCGGGGCTGGTGATGCCCAGCGTCGTGCGCAGGGTGGGGGACACGCCACGGAACGAGCGACCGTCCGGCGTCATCCGGTACGCGGCGATCCACTCCTCGGCCACCGGGCCCAGCGGCATCACCTCCGTCTGGAAGTCCTTGAAGTCGCGCGTCTTGAACGGGTTGTCCGCGATGAAGTTGAGCAACAGGCGCCCCGCGTCCGCCATCTTGGAGCGCTGCGAAATCTCCCCCGTGCCGCCCAGGTAGCGCTGCGACACCACCTCGATGACGTCCCACTTGGTGTTCGCGTCGAAGGCCTTCTTGATGTCCGGCGTCTCCAGCGCGTCGAGGATGGTCTTGAGGTACTCGCCGACCTCCACCGTGAGCGCCAGGATGTTGCCGTAGGTGGCGCGGTCGATCTGCCAGCGGATGTCCGTGCCCAGGCGCTGGATGGTGGCCTGGCTCGCGAAGGGCCGCTCGTTCAGGTGCTGCGAGCCGCGGATGACCTCGCCAATGAGCAGGTCGCGGAAGTACTGCGCGATGGCGGACACGAAGGCGACGAACTCGCGGTGGAAGTTGCGGAACATCACCGCGCCCGGTGGTGTCGCCAGGCTGCCGTAGTTGAACGCGCGCCGGTACGCGAGCTGCCGGTCGCGCGGCTTGTAGCGCAGGGGCTGGTGCTTCTCCATGAGGTACAGCGCCCGAGCGCCGGGGCCCCGCTGGATGCGCATGCGCCCGTCATGGAAGAGGCGCAGGAGCGCGCCCGCCACCTGGAACACCTTCATCCGTTCGTGCTGGTAGATGTAATAGAGCTCCGCGGTCGCGTGGAGCTGCGTCTCGATGACGGACTCGTCGAAGTCCTGGACGAGCAGCGGCCGGCTGATGGAGTCGAAGGACGGCGCTCCGTCCTTGCCCAATCCCATCAGGTCCGAGAAGAGCGATGCCGTCGCGCCGTCGGAGGCGCTGGCGAGCAGCTCCTCCTCGCGGAGCGCGAGCTGCTTCTGGAGCTCCGTGCGCTGCTCATCCGACGTGACGTTGGCGAGGACTTCCCGCTTCCACTGCGAGAAGAGACGCTGAAGGGCTTCTGCCGTACCGATGCTCATGGCATGCCACCTGGGTCAATGACGTTGAGGGAAAGGGTTTCAGGCCTTCGCGCGAGCGCTCACGACTTGCGCGGGTGGCGGACGTGGCGGCGCGTGTGGCCCCCCGCCTTGGGGTAGCCGTTCACCGGCGTGGGCGGGCCGTCCGAGCCGTGGCGTTCCTTGCCGGCGATGATGCGCTCCACGGCCTTGAGCTGATCCGAGAACGCCTGCTCCAGCTGCCGGGCCAGCTCCGGCCCCTGGGCCTCCAGCTGCTGCTTCACGTCCGTCATGATGCGCGCCCGGCTCTCTTCGATGAGCGAGGCCACGGCGTCCATGCTGGCCCCGCCAGCCCTGGCTTCCGGCGCGGCGGAGGCGCGCACCTCCCGCTCGCCCGGCTCCACGTCCGGCCGGCGGGCCGCGGTGACCCCCGAGTTGATGCGCGGCTCCAGGTCCTTCTCGATGCGGTCCAGCGAGACGCGGATCGGCGGAGGCACCGTGAACGGCTCGCCGGTGTTGCAGTGCCCGCCCTGCGGGAAGCCGTACTTGTGGTTCCGGTCGTCTTCAATCTCCTCCGCCTGGCCCGGCGCCTCCTGGGTCAGCGTCTTCGCCAACTCCAGCGAGTCCTCCTCCAGGCCGCACTGCTCGCGGAGGAACGCGAAGTTCACGTTGAAGACGTCCACGTTCTCGTCCAGCTGCTCCAGCATCTCCGAGTGGAAGTCCACGCGGTTGCCGCCCGGTACGACGGCTTCGTCGTAGTCCAGCAGGAACAGGTCGATGATCCGGTCGATGTGGTAGAGCTTGCGGTCCAGCCGGGCCAGCTCCTTCCAGAACTCGACCGACGTGGACGGGTCCATCAAGAGGTCCTCGATGGCCTCCTGGACGTCATTGCGCTCGCGGAACTTGTCGTTCAGCTCCTGCTCCTTGCCCGTCAGGTCCCGGAAGGTCAGCGGGGTGGGGAGCACCAGGTTGAGCAGCCGCGCGCCGGCGTTGGGCCGGTCGAACGCGTCGATGAAGAGCGTGAGCGCTTCGGTGAAGGCGGCCAGGGGCGCGGAGGCTGCCTGGACCTTCGCGTTCAACGCGACGCCCCGGGTGCCGGAGCTGCTTCCGAAGGCGGTGGTGGACGTGTCCAGCAGGGTGCCGGCCACGTCCCGCAGGCGCCGCAACTGGATGAGCTCCACGGGCACCGCGGACGCGATGCCGCGCAGGTCATCCGACTGCCGGGGCGCGTTGTTCAAGAGGACGTCCAGCAGCCGCGACATGGCGTCCGGCCGGACGATGGAGCGCAGGTCGGACTGTCCCCGGGCGCGCAGCTGATCCAGCAGCTTGCCGTAGGACGCCTGGCCGTCACCCCAGTCGTCGTAGCCCTCCTGGATGGAGGTGGCGGTGAGCTGCTCCAGCGAATTGATGAGCGCCTCGCGGCGCTGGCGCAGGTCCTGGAGTGCGACCTGGAACACCGTGCCACCCTTGTCGAAGCCCGCGCGGAAGAGGGCCTCTCCGGCGAGGATGCGCAGGAGCGTGGCGTTGTCGTCGATGGAGGCCGCGAGCCGGCCGAACTCCTGGCTCACCCCGGGGTTGAGCATGCCCACGAGCCGCGCCACGCGCGCGCAGTCCCCCAGCTTGCGCACGGAATAGAAGGCCCGGTCGCGGGACACCGGATCCACCGCGAGGTTCGCCGCGGCCTCGCCTTCGTCCACCTCCGCGAGGATGGAGTCGCGCCAGCCGCACACCGGCTCCTTGAAGTCGCGGTTGGAGGCCAGGTTCACCGCGATGTCCAGGTCGTCCGCCAGCGCCTTGCGCTCCTGGCGGAACCTGCGCTGGCCCGGCGAGTCCATCGTGCCGGCCATCATCGCCAGGGTGGGTTCGGGCGTGGCCTGGAGGCGGATGGGCTGGCCACTGCTCTCATCGTCCAGGCGCGCGGCCGTGTTCGGATAGAGCTTGCGCAGCGCGTACACCACCGCCTTGGGATCACGCGCGTCGGACACCCCCAGCTGACGGCGCAGGAACTCGTCGAACTTCGTCTTCGCGTTCGAGGTCAGCGCCATGGATGCCGCGGGGCTCTTGCCCTTCATGTTCTCGTACATCGTCCCTCCCTTGAGGTCCTGTCATGCGGCCAGGGTGACGCCCACGCCCGGCATCCGCACATTCCGCGAGCCAAGCCTCACCAGATGATTGAGCACCGTCCGAGAGATCTGCTCGGGCGGGGCCAGCCTCCGTTCAAGCGCCTCGCGGCTGGCGCTCACCACGTAGCGCGGCGGCAGCTCCGGCGGGATGTGCCCGCGCGCCAGCGACTCCGCGGCCCGGTCGATGCGCTCCTGATCCGACGGCCAGAAGGGCACCACGTCCACCAGCGCGCGCTGCGCCAGGCCCCGGCGGGGCTGGAAGGCGATTTCATCCACCACGTGGGGGATGAGCCTTGGCGCCGTGGCCAGCAGCATCCGCGGGATGCGGGCGAAGGGCAGCTGCGAGCGGTACAGCCGGTTCCAGTTGCCGCACACGTCATGGGCCTGACGCTGGAAGCCCATGCGCCGGAGCATCTCCGCCTGGATGAACACCCGCAGGAACGGCGTGGGGTGGGCACTGAGCGGGTGGAACGTCAGCACCCGCGATGACGGGTACGCGAGGAAGTCCTTCATCGAATGCACCGACGCGGGCCCCCCGAGCAGGCACGCGATGAGGTCCGCGAAGATCTCCTTGTGCCAGCGGCCCCACAGGCGCGTGAGCCACGGGTTGCCGGTGGTGTTCAGCACCCGCCGCTGGAGCGCCGTCTCCGTCTCCTGCCAGATGCTCAGGTCCGCCTGCAGGTTGTGGCCGATTTCATGGAGGATGACCCCCATGCCCCACGGCGCCTCCACGCGCTCATAGGGCACGCGGATGAGCGGGAAGGGATTGCGCTCCCCGAGCAGCCGCCGCAGCAACACGCCGCGCCGGAAGGTGGCCGGGGAGAAGCCGTGCTCCAGGTAGGTGAGCGGCTTGAGCATGGGGCCCTGCAGCAGCCCCGGCGCGGCCTTCCGCACGGCCTGGAAGCAGTCCACCGCGATGGCGTCGCAGGCCGCCAGCGCGGGCGCGAACCGCGTGCCCCGCTGGCTGAAGACGTCGAAGAAGAGGCCGTAGGCGCGGCGGGCGCGGTCGATCTCGCGCTCCAGCAGCGCGTTGCGCTCCAGCACCTCATGGGGCTGGAGCGGCGCGCCGTGGAGCCGGCCGTTCAGGCGCGACAGGGCACGGCGCACGTCGCGGTCAATCTCCATGAGCCGCGCGTTCGCCGCGGCGAAGTGCGCGGTGGAGGGGGCATAGGGGACGTCCCGGGGCCGGATGCCCACGTCCTGCGGCGTGAGGCGCGACAGCCGCCCCGCCCGGAACGTGATGCTCTGGACCTTGGCCCGCAGGAACCGTTGAAGCGTGTCCGCCATGTGCCCGCCTCCCCCCTTCCGCTCACGCCACCTGACTCACCGCACGACGATGCGCACCGGCCCCCGCAGGGTGACGGTCCGCAGCCGGCGCAAGCCGGGGCCTCCCATCATGGGGTGCATCCGGCCGCGCTGACCGGGCCGGCGCAGGCCCGCGCGCGCGCGGAGCTGCCGCACGCCCGCGAGCGGCCGGGCCAGGCGGCGCACCACGCGAGGGTTGGAGATGACGCGCGTGCCGATGCGGCGGAGCATCCGCGGCACCGCCTGGGGGCTCGCGCCCTGCTGGCGCACCAGCCGCGTGACCTGGCGCACCACGCGCGTCACCGCCGGCAGGGCCCTCGGGCCGTAGCGCTGGCTGATGCGCGAGGCGAGCTGCGTGGTCATCTGGCCCACCGCCCGTCCCAGCGCACGGGCCTGCTGGGGATTCTGCCGGCGGCGCGCGGGAGACATCGTGTTGCGGACCACGTGCCGCGCCGCGAGCCCGCCCAGCACGCGGTTGAAGGCGTCCATGTCCTCGTCCCCGGCGTAGTCCCCGGCGGCGTCCGCGAAGGCGTCCATGGCGTCCGCGCGGAGCAGCCCCCCCAGGGTGCGGCCAATCTCCTGGCCCGCGATGCCGCCCAGCCGGGGCGCGGCCTGGCGGATGAGCCGCATGGCGATGGGCATGGCCCGGCGGCGGATGCGCTGGAAGGTGGGCCCGGCGATGGTGGCCAGCCGGCGCGCGCCGGCCCTCAGGCGGCGGAGGAACTCCTCCTCGTCCTGGGCGTCCATCGCGTCGGCGAAGGTGTCATCCAGGGCGGTGGGATTGTCCGTCTCGAAGCCCTCGCCCTCGAAGCCCTCCTCCATGCCCTCGGCCTCGAAGCCCTCGCCCTCGAAGCCTTCCTCCATGGTGGTGGGGGGCTCCGCCTCGAAGCCCTCGCCCTCGAAGCCTTCCTCCATGCCCTCGGCCTCGAAGCCCTCGCCCTCGAAGGAGTCCTCCATGGTGGTGGGGTTCTCCGTCTCGAAGCCGTCCTCCTCGAAGCCCTCGGCCTCGAAGCCTTCGCCCTCGAAGCCCTCCTCGCCCTCTGCCAGCAGGTCGGACATCTCATCGCCCTGGCCCGAAAACTCCTCCTCGAAAGGCTGCGGTTGCATGGGTACTCCTCCTTGTCCTGAAGACTTCATGAGTGGATGGGCCTGGGCGCGGCGGACGCTCACCGCTGGAGGCGTGAGCGGGGAGGCCCAGGCATGGCGAACGCTCGCCGCCAGAGACGCCGTGAAGGGATGGGCCTAGTAGGCGCGGCGGACGGCCGCGGCGCTGACGGCGGAGACGGGGATGCGACGCAGCACCTGCCGCCGCGCCAGCACCCGCCGCGCCGCCATGCGCGGCGGGATGACGCCCAACGTGGGCATCCGCACCGCGCGCGTGAGCACCCGGCGGCCCGCGCCCTGCACCACCCGGGGCAGGGCCCCGATGGCGCCACCGGGACCCCGCAGGCGCAGGCCCCGCGCGGCGAGCAGGGCGATGGCGCGCATCAGCCGCAGCCGCCGGCCCGGGGTGCCCGGCACCTGCTGCGCGAGCCGCATCAGGTGCTGCTCCAGGCCGCGCGTGCGCGAGCGCAGCACGCCCTGGGCGGCGGCACCCAGCGAGGTGCTCATGGGCACCGCCTGCCGGCTCACCATCCGCGCCGCGAGCCCCGCGCCCAGGGGCAGGGCCACGGCGGACGGCACCTGCCGCGCATCCGCCATGTCCGCGAGCGCATCCAGCGACGCGTCGTCGTCCGCGCCATCACCGCGCAGGATGGAGGACGCGATCCGGCCGCCCACGCCGGGAATCAACCC
>NZ_RAVW01000307.1 GCF_003611585.1 Corallococcus exercitus
GCACGGGGCCGGGCCGGGGGATCGCCCTGTTCTTCCTGCTCCTCGGCGCGGCCACCGTGTTGCTCGTGGTGGCGTGCACGCTGCTGCCGAGCGTCCGCCGCGTCGAACAGGCCCTGCCCGATGCGTCGCCGGAACCCCTTCCCGGCCTCGGTTCCTGACCTGACTTCAGCCCAGGTCCTTCAGGGCGGCGCGCACGGCGGACAGGTCCGCGGGCAGCTCCACCGGCGGGTTCGCATGCGCGGCCTTCACGTCCGTCAGCGTCTCCCGGTGGTAGCCCACCTTGAAGTCCGCGAACTTCAGCCCGTGCGCGGTGGCCACCACCGCGACGCTCGAGCCCTTCGCCATCACGCCCGACGCGGCCAGCTTCTCCACCGCCGCCAGCGCGACGCCCGTCTGCGGACAGGCGAAGGTGCCCTCGCGGTCCGCGCGGGCCGCCGCGTTGGCCAGCTCCGACTCCGACGCCTCCTCCACCACGCCGTCGAACGCGCGCAGCATCCGCACCGCGCGGCGGAAGGACACCGGGTTGCCAATCTGGATGGCGGACGCGAGCGTGGCCCCCGCCTGCATGGGCACCAGGTCCTGGAAGCCGCCCCGGAAGGAGCGCGCCAGGGGGTTCGCCCGCTGCGCCTGCGCCACCGCGATGCGCGGCCGGCGGGAGATGAGCCCCAGGTTGAACAGCAGGTCCAGGCCCCGGCCCAGCGCGCTCGCGTTGCCCAGGTTGCCGCCCGGGATGACGATCCAATCCGGCGGCTCCCAGCCCAGGTCCTGGCACAGCTCGATGGCGATCATCTTCTGGCCCTCGATGCGCAGCGAGTTCATCGAGTTCGCCAGGTACAGCCCCGTGTCCGCCGTCACCGCCTGCACCAGCTTCATGCAGCCGTCGAAGTCCGTGTCCAGCGACAGCACGCGCGCCCCGTTGGCGATGGGCTGCACCAGCTGCGCGAGCGACACCTTGTTCTTCGGCAGGAACACCACCGCCGGGATGCCCGCCGCCGCGGCGTACGCGGACAGCGCCGCGGACGTGTCGCCCGTGGACGCGCACGCCACCGCGCGGATGGGCGTGCCCCGCGAGCGCAGGTGCTTCACCGCGGACACCAGGACCGTCATCCCCCAGTCCTTGAAGCTGCCCGTCGGGGAGACGCCGCACTCCTTCAACATCAGCGAGCCCAGCCCCAGCTCCGCCGCCATGCGGGGCAGCGGCTTGAGCGGCACGCGCCCCTCGCCCAGGGAGACGATGTCCTCCAGCGGCAGCTCGGGCAGCGCCCACTCGCGCTTGCCCCAGACTCCGGAGCCGTCCGGCAGCCGGGACGTGGCGAAGCGGGACTCGAAGCGGCGCTTCCACTCCGAGGCGGGCACGGCGCGCAGGGCGGCCTCGTCGTGGGCCACCTCCAGCAGGCCCTCGCAGCGCGGGCAGCGGTAGACGACCTCCCACAGCGAGGCGGTGAAGCCGCAGCCCTCGCTGCACGCGTAGCCCGCCTTCAGCGCCGGAGCCGTCACGCCTCCGCCTCCACCTTCGTGCCGCACGCCACGCACGCGCGGCCCGGCCAGGCCGGCACGTGGCAGGAGGGACAGGGCACGCGCTCGCCCTCGTCCGCGCCCCGGCGCTTCGCCGTCGTCTGCGCCGCCACCTTGACGCGGGGCAGCCGCATGCCGCAGCCGTCACACAGCAGGCCCTCCGCCTGGACGTGGCGGCAGTAGCGGCACGTCACCGCGCCCACGGGGGCGGCGGTGCGCACGCCGTCGTCCTGCGCGCGGCCCGTGTCCAGGTCGCTCATCGGTGCGACGGGCACCTCGCCGGTGATGCCCGAGCGGGTCAGCTCCAGGTCAGGCACGGACATGGCCGGCAGGTCCGGCCCCGAGCGCAGCCGCGTCAGGTCCAGCTCCGGCAGCACGGGCGCGTCCACGGGCACGCGGCCGCCCGCGTGGTGCGTCAGCTCCAGCTCCGGCAGCGGGGCCACCATGGGCTCCGGGGTGTTCACGAGGCCGGGAAAGCGCTTGCCGCAGCCTTCGCACTCTTCGCCTTCCGACTGCACGTGGTCGCAGACCGGGCAGATGATCATGGACGGGACGTTACCGGGCCCCTCCCCTCACGGCAACGCGACCCGGGACGCAGGGAGTGGGCGTGCAGGCGGGCGTCCTTCCGCACCCGCCAGCACCCTCAGAGCGGAGCCGAGGCCTGGCCCGTCATGGGGACGAAGCGCACCGGCAGCAGGCGCTCGACCCGGGGCAGCATCCCCGGCTGGCCCCGGCGGATGCGCAGCAGCTCCTGCGTCTCGTTCATGGCGCCCACGGGAATGACCATGCGCCCCCCGGGCCGCAGCTGCCGCAGGAGTTCGCGCGGGATGTCCGCCGGCGCGGCGGTGGCGATGATGGCGTCGAAGGGCGCGGCCTCGGGCCAGCCCAGGGAGCCGTCCCCCTCCCGGAAGTACACGTTGGTGAAGCCCAGCCGGTGCAGCAGGCGCCGGGCGGGCCGGGCCAGCTCGCGGACGATCTCCACCGTGAAGACCTCGCGGGCCATCAGCGCGAGCACCGCTGTCTGGTAGCCGGAGCCGGTGCCAATCTCGAGCACGCGCTCGCAGCCGCGCAGCCGCAGGGCCTCCGTCATCAGGGCGACCACGTAGGGCTGGCTGATGGTCTGTCCATGCCCGATGGGCAGGGGCACATCCTGGTAGGCCGCGTCCCGCGCGCCGTCGGGCACGAAGTCCGCACGGCTCAGGTTGGCGATGGCCGCGAGCACCCGCCGGTCCCGGATGCCCTGCCGCGCCAGATACTCCGCTCGGCCCCAGTCTCCCATCGTGGACGTCCCCCATGGTCCTCCACGGGAAAAGTAAGCACCCCGACAGTCCGAGACAATCCGAGGGCCGGACGCAAGCCTTCCCGGGCCTACCCCACCCGGGCAAGCGCGAGCCGGCCCTCCCAGCGCTCCTCCAGCGCCTTCACGAGCCCCTGGTGGTCCGGGTCCTGGAGCTTGGGGTCGGTATCCATGATGCGCCGCGCTTCCACCTGGGCGAGCGACAGCAGGTCGCCGTCGCGCACGAGGTTCGCCACCGCCAGCTCCGGCAGGCCGCTCTGCCGCGTGCCCAGGAACTCACCGGGGCCGCGGATCTCCAGGTCCTTCTCCGCGATGACGAAGCCGTCGCTGCTGCGCTCCATCACGCCCAGCCGCTCGGTGGACTCCCAGGAACGCGCGGCGCCCGCGACGAGGAAGCAGTAGCTGGCCGCGGCGCCACGGCCCACGCGCCCGCGCAGCTGGTGCAGCTGCGAAAGGCCGAAGCGCTCCGCGGCCTCCACCACCATGACGGACGCGTTGGGCACGTCCACGCCCACCTCCACCACCGTGGTGCAGACGAGCAGCTGGATGCGCTTGTCGCGGAACGCCTCCATCACGGCGTCCTTCTCCTCCGGCTTCATGCGCCCGTGCAGCAGGCCCACGCTGGCGGTGGGAAACACGACCTGCAGCTTCGCCGCGCCCTGGGTGGCGTCCTCCAGGTCCAGCTTCTCCGACTCTTCCACCAGCGGATAGACGACGTAGGCCTGGTGGCCCTTGGCCAGCTCCGCGCCCACCGCTTCGTAGACGCGCGCGCGCTGCTCGTTGTTGAAGACGCGCGTGGTGATGGGCGTGCGGCCCGGCGGGAGCTGGTCGATGATGGACACGTCCAGGTCGCCGTAGAGCGTCATCGCGAGCGTGCGCGGGATGGGCGTGGCGGTCATCACCAGCACGTCCGGCGTGAGCCCCTTGCTCATGAGCGTGTGGCGCTGGAGCACGCCGAAGCGGTGCTGCTCGTCGATGACCACCAGCCCCAGCTTCTGGAAGGACACGCCGCCTTCAATCAGCGCGTGCGTGCCCACGGCGAGGTGGATGTCCCCCTTCGCCACGGCCTCGCGCACCTCGCGCTTGTGCTTCGCGGTGCCCGCCGCGCTGATGAGCCCCACGCGGAAGCCCAGCGGCTCCAGGATGCGGCGGAAGGTGCGCTCGTGTTGTTCGGCCAGGATTTCGGTGGGGGCCATCACCGCCACCTGGTAGCCGTCCTGCAGCGCCACCATGCCGGCCACGAGCGCCACGGCCGTCTTGCCGCTGCCCACGTCGCCCTGCACCAGCCGGTTCATCGGCTCCGCGCGCGCCATGTCCCGCGCGATGTCGCCCACCACGCGCGCCTGCGCGCCGGTGAGCTGGAAGGGCAGCGCGGCGCGGGCCTTCTCCAGCCGCTCCGGGGTGACGTCGAAGGCGATGCCCTCCTCCGCCTTGATGCCCTGGCGCTTCAAGGCCATGCCCAGCTGGAGGAAGAACAGCTCGTCGAACGCGAGCCGGCGGTGCGCGGGGCTCTGGTGCGCGTCCAGCGCCTCCAGGTCCGCGTCGTCGGGCGGGAAGTGGATGAAGCGCAGCGCGTCCGGCAGCCCCATCAGGTGGTAGCGGCGGCGCAGGTCCGCGGGCAGCGGCTCCTCCAGATGGTGCGCGTGCTGTTCGCTGATGCGCGAGGTCAGCTCGCGGAAGGAGCGCTGCTCGCCGCGCTCGAAGCCCGGGTAGACGGGGACGATGCGGTGGAAGTGGACGGAGGTCGTGTTGTCCAGGTCCTCGGCGGGCTCCAGCTCCGGGTGGGCCATCTCCCGGCCATTCATGGAGGCGCGCACTTCGCCGGAGAGCACCAGCTGCTTGCCCACGGAGAAGCGGCTCTTGAGCCACGGCCCCGCGTTGAAATAGGTGGCGGCGATGCTGCCGGAGCGGTCTCCCACGACGGCGCGGAACATGCGCTTGCCGCCGCGTCCCGGGACGAAGTCGGCCGTCTTGACGGTGCCCACCGTCACGCCGCGCTCGCCGGGGATGAGCTCCGCGATGGTGCGCAGCCGGCGGCGGTCCTCGTAACAGCGTGGCAAGAGGAACAGGATGTCGCCGGTGCGGCGCAGGCCCTTCTTGTCGAGGACGGCGACGAGGCGCGGCCCCAGGCGCTTGCCCAGCGTCTTGAGCGGCGCGGACAGCGGGCCGGTGCGCGGCGCGATGGACAGGAGCTTCGCCTCGGAGCGGGACGCCTCCGCGCCCACGGCCTTGGCCTTCTTCTTCCGCGTCTTCTCGGCGGGTGCGCGGTCCGCCGGCGGCGCGCCCTTGCGCGGGTCGGTGCCTGCCCCGGTCTTGGCCGCGGGAGCGCGGGCCACCGCATTGCCGGGACCGGCGGCGGTGCCACGGGACGCGGCCATGCGAGCACCGTAAGGCAGGGGTTCGTCCTGGGCAGGGAGCATGGCACCGCCACGCGAGGCCTGGCCCGCCGCACCGCCACGTCCCGCCCCGGTGCGTGCGCCGTAAGGCGGGGCGTCACCCTGCGCGGAGCCTGCCGCCCCCCCTCGGGAGGCCGCCATGCGCGCGCCATAGGGCACGGGCTCCCCCCTGGCCGGGCCCGCGCTCACACCCGGTGGCGTCGCGGTCCGCGATCCCAGAGGAAGCGTCTCGGACCCGGGGGCCTGACGGGCCTGGGGCGTGGATGCGGAGCCCGGCGGTGTCCCGCCCGCCAGGGGCACGGGGTCCTGCGAACGCCAGGGCGGCACGGTATTGCCGCGCGCCTCCAGCGTCCCCGGCGGCGGCGTCAACCGGCGACGGGGCGGCGCGGGGAGGAGCTCCCCTTCAAGCAGGTGCGCACGCTCCGGCGCACGCGGGAACCCCGCCGCCACGGCGTTGATCTCCCCCGTGACGACCACCCGCTCCAGTTCCTCCGGCAGCGCCACGCCGCTGAGCTTCAGCGCGCCCAGCACCTGACGCAGCGCGGCCTTGCGGTGCTCCGGAGGCGCGGGCGGATCCACGTGCGGCAGCGCCGCCTTCAAATCCTCCAGCGCTCGCGCGTCCACGCCCCCGGCCGCGGCCAGGGTGCGCTCCATCAGGGTGCGCAGATCCCGCACGGTCCCGAGCTGGGCGAAGTCGCGCTGACACGCGTACTTGAGAGGTCCAACGAGGCTGGCAAGCGGGTGGTTCACGCGGATTTTCCAGCCTCCATCCTACGAAGCGCCTGACGCCGCGCGGAAAACGAAACCGGGGGAGCGAGCCCAGGCCCGCCCCCCCGAAGGACACCCGACCAGCCGGGCGTCAGCTCGCGCTGGCCGGCTCTTCCTGCGGATCCTCGAAGCTGATCTTCACGACCTCCAGCTCGCGGACGCCGCCGGGGCTCTGCACCGTGGCGATGTCGCCCACCTTCTTGCCGATGAGCGCGCGCGCCACCGGAGAGGTGACGGCGATCCACCGCTTCTTCAGGTCGGCCTCCGTCTCCCCCACCAGCCGGTAGCTGATGGTCTTGTCGTTCTCCGTGTCCACCAGCTCCACGGTGGCCCCGAAGACGACCTTGTCGCCGCCCAGCTTCGACGGGTCGATGACCTCCGCGCGGGCGATCCAGTCGCCGAGGGTCAGGATGCGCCCCTCGATGTGCGACTGCTTCTCCTTGGCCGCGTGGTACTCGGCGTTCTCACGCAGGTCGCCGTGCGCGCGCGCGACCTCGATCTCACGCGAAATCTTGCCCCGCTCCACGGACTGGAGGTGCTTCAGCTCGTCCTTGAGCTTCTGCAGACCGTGAGGGGTCATCGGGATGTTGTCGCTCCCGCTCATCGAACCACCGCTCCTTCCATCACCTGGCTGCATGCATCGGGGGTCCGGCGCTCCCTCCTGGAACCCGGCCCGCGACTCGAAAGGGTCAATGTAGGGAACGAGCGACTCGCGGGTCAACGAAAGCCTCATCATGACCGTCCGGTAGTGGCTGGGCGCCCGACGGCCGACCCGTTAGGCTGCCCCCCGTGTTGTCCGTCCAGGAATTGCGCGCGCTCGCCTCCGCCCTCCCCGTGGGCGCCTTCCAGCATCAGCTGGGTCCCTTCGCACTGGTGCAGCGTCCGCCGTCGGAGCTGTCCGCCGCCGCGCTCGCGCCCACCCGCATGGCGGATCCCGGCGACGTCGAACAGGGCATGCTCGCCCTGCTCTTCGAGTTCGACGACCTGCTCGTCGCCAGCCTCCCCAACCTCAAGGACTCCGACGTGCTGAGGATTGGCCGGAGGCTGGACTGCGAGCTGGTGCTGGACGACGCGTCCGTGTCCAAGCAGCACGCGGAGCTCAAGTGGAGCCGCGCGGAAGGCCGCTGCACCGTGCGCGACCTGGGCTCCACCAACGGCACCTTCGTCAACGCCAGCACCATCGGGAAGCGCGAGGTGCCGCTCAGGGGCGGCGACATCCTCAGCTTCGGCAACGTCCAGTTCTGGTACCTGCTCACCGACGCGCTGCACGAACGGCTGCGCGCGGGCGCGGCCTCCGGCCTGGGCTCCCACTCCGGCTGAAGGCCGCCCCGCCCTGCCTCAAGGACAGGCGCCGCAGTCCGCCGCGCACGCGTTGTACGTGTTGGACGTCCCGCAGTGCTCCGTGACCTGGCAGACGCCGTCACCGCACAAGGCCACGTCCGCTTCGCGCACGCGTGTGGTGAGCGGCTGGAAGGTGACCCCGCCCGCCGTACAGCTCGCGAAGGCCAGTCCCGCCGTGCCATCCGGGGTGCACGCCGCCGAGCATTTCCCCACGTAGACGAGCGGCGCGCACGTCATGCGCGGCGCCCCGGTGCCATCCACCACCGCGCACGCGCGCGTGGTGCTCTGGTTCGCGGCGAGCGGCGGGTTCTGGCTGCCCGCGTAGATGCCCTGTCCCTGGAAGAGGTTGCCGAAGAAGCACGACTCCGGCCGGGAGAACGTGGCCAGCTCCTCCGCGGAGGAGGCAATCGCCTGCCCCAGCCCGTCCCGGCCCTGCACGGAGATGGGCACGCTCACGCCGAAGGGGTTGGCGTGCGCGGCGAGGCACGCGGAGACGATCTGCTGTTCCGCCAGCGTCGCGGGCGCGCCCCCGGCCCAGCCCGGCGCCAGCCCCAGCAGCCCCGTCCAGGTGTGCACCGTGTTCGTCGACGCATGCGTATACGCGCGCGTCTGCCCCGCTGGGACGGCGCAGCGCACGACGTAGCGCATGACCTCGTCCGCGAGCGCCGGATCCGCGCTGAACCAAGACGCGAAGGCAGCGGTTGACATGCCATTGAACGACAGGCCATTGAATGACAGCCCGTTGAATGACAAGCCATTGTAGGACAGCCCATTGGCGGACAGCTTGTTGTAGCTGAGGGCCTCCTGCTCCTGCGTGGCCAGTGAATCCATTAGCGCGGGTTCCTTCGCGCCAGGGTCACAGCCCGCCCCCAGCACCGCCAGGGTCAGGCCCCATGCCCCGACCAGCGTGCGCACTCCCGCTCCACGACGACACCCGTTCTCCATGTTCCCCATGTGTGCACCCTCCTGCCGCCTTGGGGTCCTCCGGCCGGACCCACAGTCATTCGGACGAGAAGGGCGTCAAAGACAAACGGGCGAGCAGCGCCCCCTCACGCACGAAAAGTGTGACCACGTTGTACGTGGGGCAAGGCGCGAGAGGCACGGGAAACGCGGGAGCGAGGTGAGGGCCGACACTCGGGGCGTCTGGCGTTGAACGCGTGGGCCAGGGTCCATCCAGGAACGTGAAGGCCGTGGCCCTCCGGGGTGAGGATACGTGTCCCCACGCCGGCGCCACGGCCGTCCGTTCCATCCCGTGAGAGGGTGGGATTACGGCTGCTGCGGCATGGCGATCTTCACCTGGGCCTTGTCCAGCCTCATGGCGGACAGCTCGCGGTTGATGTTGGCCAGGTCCGCCTGGGTGATGAGGCCCGGATCATGTCCGCCCGGGGGGCCGCCGCCGCCCTTGGGGCGCGGACCTTCGGGGGAGACGGCGCCGCCACGGTCCGGATCCACCAGGGACAGGCCACCGGCCTTCTCCACGGAGGTCAGCGCCTTGAAGCCGGCGGTGGTGCTGGCCGCCTCCTTCTGGCTGAGCTGCTTCACCAGCGTGAGTTTCCCGCTGCCCCGGTCGTACCGGTACATCCGGGTGCCTTTGGCGCCGTCATCCACGGCCACGTCCACCGCGCCCGCGGGCCTCGGTGCCGGGTTGGCGACGGGCTTCGCCGCCGGGGTGGTGACGGGCTTCGCCGCCGGGGCGACCTTCACCGCATTGTTCTGCGTCTTCGCCTGCTGGGCCCCGGCCTGCGTCGCCGACAGCGTGGCGATACCCACGGCCATTCTTCCCACTGCGGACTTCCAACGCGTGATCATGATTCCTCCCGCTTCCATTACGTACTCGGGCGCGATTATTCGCCGGAATCCGGGCTATTCGAACACGACCAGGTCCTGGACCCACCTGGCGCTGCCCTGCTGGAGCCACCGGGCCCGGGTGTCCCGGAGCGCCTGGGCGGGCGGTGTGCCGCGCCGCAGCGTGTCCAGCAGCGCCTGGAAGAAGGCCCCGGCCTCCACGTCCGGCACCTCCGTGGACGGCGCGACCACGGCCCGGGCGCCCGCCTGGATGAGCGCGGCCGGCAGGCTCCACACCGCGTGGTAGCGCCACGCGCCCACGTTCGCGTCGCAGGCGGCCAGCAGCACCACCGGGGCGCCCTGGAGGGTCTGACCCTCCAGGTCCTCCGCGGTGAGCGCGTAGCGGCCGGCCGCGTCCGGGGACAGCGCCAGGAAGGCCGCGTCGGACACGGCGCCGGAGAGGCCGTGCGTGTGCAGCTCCACCTCCGTGGCGTCCTTCATCTCCGCGAGCACCGCCTCCGGCGTGGCCGCGCGGCCCCGCAGGTGGACGTCACCCGGGCCCGTCACGCCCTTCCAAGGCATCAGGTGCGGCAGCCCCAGCGCCGCGGGCGGCTCCACGTCCGACACCACCAGCCGCTTGGGGACGGGCGCCCCGGCCGGGGCCTCCACGCGGTGGCCACCCGGGGCCAGGTAGCTCCACGCGCGGTCCCCCGGCAGCAGCCCGGGGCGCCCCTGGAGGATGGGCTCGGCGAGCACCCGCACCGCGTCGCAGCCGGCGAGCACCTGGAGGAGCGGCTCGGGCACCTCGGGCACCTGTTCGCGCAGGGGCCGCTTCAGGGCGTTGAGGTACAGCCCGCTGCTCGCGCCGGTGGGGCCGCGGGCGACGAAGAGCAGCCGTTCATCCTGGCCGGCCAGCGCCAGCAGGCACGACGTGGGCGCGGTGCGGTCCAGCTCCTCCGCGAGCAGGTCCACGGCGGGGCCCCACTCCTTCGCCCTGCCGGCGTCCATCACCAGCACGTGGTGGCTGTGGGCCCAGGCCTTGCGCGCCTCGATGTCGGTGGAGCGCTGGAGCGCGGAGCCGGTGATGACCCCGCGGAGGATCTGGCGGCCCTCCTCGCGGTCGCGCTCGATGAGGATGCGCCCCTCGATGTGGCCCACGAGCAGCCGCTCACCGGCCGTCAGCGACGGGTCCTCGCGCAGCACGCGGATGCGCTCGCGCACGCGGTCAAGCTCGCGGCCCGGCACCGCGCTGCCCTCCAGCCGCAGCAGGTCTCCGGCGACGGCGACCTCCAGGAGCGTGGGCGCGGTGGGACAGGCGAGCGCGTCCTGCACCTCGCGCCGGGCCCGCTTCGCGTCCAGGTCCTCCACGAAGAGGAGCGCCCGCGCGTGGTGGTACTCCGACCGGCGCGCGCAGTCCTCCGGCGCGTGCTGGACGTACTCGTCCAGGAACGCGCGGGCCAGCGCCGGGGCGTGGCTCAGCCGCGCGCTGGTCACCAGCTCGGCCAGGAGCATGTCCTCCTGGAACCAGCTGTCGCTGCGGAACGCCTCCTCCAGCGCGGAGCGGGCCAGGGACTCGGCCTCCTTGCGGCGGTCCAGCCGGTTGTAGAGGGCCGCCAGGTTCCGCTGGAGGTCCACGCAGCGGTACTGGAAGCCCGCGCTCCGGCACGACGCCAGCCCGTCCTTGAGGGACCGCTCCGCCGTCTGCGTGTCGCCCCGGTCCTGCGCCGCCTGCGCCCGGCCCCGGGCGAGCGGGGCGTCGTACCAGGCGGGCTCGCCGGACTGCCGGACCAGCGTCGTCAGCTCGTCGACGAAGCGGTCCTCCTGGTGCAGCAGCAGGATGGCGCCCAGCAGCAGGTCGCGCTCGCTGGAGCGCCGCAGCCGCGCGAGGAACGCGTCCGCCTCCGCGCCCTCCAGGGGCCGCGTGCCGGCCAGGATTTCGCGGTAGGTGTTCGCCAGCGGGCCGCGCTTGTGGAAGTCCGCCGCCGCCACGTGGGCCACGTAGGCGCTCGCCGTCTTCGTGCGGTTGGCGTCGTCCAGCACTCCGGCCAGCGGCGCCAGCGCCTTCACGCGCTCCACGGACGGGGCCGCGCGCAGCGCGTGGTAGAGGTACAGCCGCGCCAGGTCCGGGTTGCGCCGCGCCATGGAGGCCGGGTACGGCGTGCCGTCCAGCGCCAGCGCCATGCCGGCCGCGTTCATGGCCTTCCACGAGTCCCGCCGCGCCAGCGCGCCCTTGCGCAGGCCGTCCGCGCGCTCACTGGCCTCGGTGCTCCAGCCGGGCTCCTTCGCCTGCGCCACGCGGGAGAACTCCGCCGCGGCGGCCAGCTCCAGCGAGAGCGCCTGGAGCGCGAGCCCCCGGTTCCAGTGCAGCCGCGTGTCGTCCGGCGCGGACTCCAGGCCGAGCTCCAGCAGGGACAGCGCGCGCTCCGGCTGGGCCCGGCCCAGGGCGGCCAGCGCCAGGTCTCCCATGACGGCGGGCGACGCGGGCAGGCGCTCCAGGATGCGCTCCGCGCGCTCGAAGTCCCCGGCCGCGAGCCAGGCGGTCGCGACGCCGTGCAGGTCCCCCTTCGCCTCCAGGTCCGTCAGGGCCTTGAGGTCCAGCTCCCGCCGTCCGTCCGCGCTGCCACGCATCGTGCCCAGGGCGCGGTAGCCCGCGAGCCCCGGGTGGCTCAGCCGGCCCTCCAGGGGGCGCGCGGCGGCGAGCGCGAAGGGCAGCGTGCGCTCCGTCTCGGATGACCGCCATGGGCGCCCCACCACCAGCACCGCGAGCACCACCGCGGCGGCCGCCGCAGCGAAGCCCGCCACGCGGCGGCGATCCCAGACCGCGCGGGGACGGGGACGTTCGGAGCGAGCGGGCGAGGATCGCGCTCCTGCTTCGGACACCGGCTCGGACGGGGTTCCCGGACCGGGCACGGCCCGGAGT
>NZ_RAVW01000308.1 GCF_003611585.1 Corallococcus exercitus
TTCGTCGGCAGCGTCAGATGTGTATAAGAGCCAGGCCCCGCGCTGTGCGCCACGTTCGCCGCCGGCCTCCTCCTGGCCGCGCCCGCCGCGGAGGCCCGCTTCGGCAAGAAGTCGTCGGACACCTCCGACAGCAACAAGGACGACGACAAGGGCTCCAAGGTCCACGCCGCGACGCCCATCCGCTCCAGCACCCGGGACGAGGCCCCCTCCTATTCGCCGCCCTCGAGCGACGACGACGACTGCTGCGCCACCGCGCCCGCGTACAGCCGGTCTTCGTACTCCGCGGAGTCCTACGGCGAGGCCCTCCTGGCGGCCTCGGAGCTGCTGGCCATCGCCGTGGACTCCTCCGAAGGCGCGCGGCCCGTGGACATGGCCGTCCGCCAGCGGGCCCCGTCACCGCCGCTCGACGTGCGCATGGGCCTCAACGTCGGCGCCATGGGCGGCGGCACCGCCGGAGACGTCTTCCTGGGCATCGAGGGCGAAGCGCTGGGCTTCGCCGTGCAGGGCACGCAGCTGACGCTGCCCACCGACGACGGCACGAGCGGCACGGATGAGCTCCGCCTGGCGACCGTGCACCTCACCTGGGCCGCCGTGTCCACCGACCGCGTGCGCTGGCGCGTGGAAGGCGGCGTCTCCACCGCGGTGGCGCCGGACATCACCTTCGTGGGCCCCAGCCTCGCCACGTCCCTGGAGGCCTGTGTGGTGGGCCCGCTGGACGTGGAGGCGCGCGTGCAGGGCACCGCCGGCACCTACCGGCAGCTGGACGCGAGCGCGGGCCTGGCGGTGCACCTGGGTGCCCTCAACCTGCGCGGCGGGGTGCGCGGGCTCATCCTGGACGACGCGGGCCTGGTGGACGGCGTCCAGCACGTGGACCGCTTCGTGGGCCCCTACGCGGGCGCCGGCTTCGTCTTCTAGGACGCCCGGGTGTCCGGGGGTGCACATGCCCCCTTCCGGACACCGTCCCCCACCCCGGGGGCGCTGGTCTCCCACGGGGTGCTGGGGGTTGAATATTCCGGGCGAGCAGGCGTCCAGATGCCGCGGCCCATCCCGTGGGCCCGTGAAGAGGAGGGGTCGCCGTGGGCTTCTGGAAGACGCTGTGTGCCGCGCTGGCTGTCGCTGTCCTGCTGGGGTCCGCGCCCGCGGAGGCCCGCTTCGGCAAGCGCTCCAGGCCGGGCACCTCCGACTCAAAGGACTCCGACGACCGGGACGACGGCAAGCAGGCGCACCGCGCCACCCCGGTGGGCCGCCTCGCCTCGGACGCGCCGGTGCGCTCCAGCGTGCGCGCCTCCGGCGTCGGCGTGGGCTGGTTCGACGTCCTCTTCATCAGCGGCCCGGCCAGCTACCACCGCCGCGCGCGCGAGGTGGCCCCCCGGGGCGCCCGCGCGCCCAGGCCCGCGCCGCTCGTGCACCTGAACGTGCAGGGCGACAGCTTCGGCGACACCGGCGGCGCGCTAGACCTCTTCATGGCCCTGGACGGCCAGCGCTGGGGCATGGACGCGCGCGTGAGCGGCATCGCGCTGAGCGCGGATGACGGCTCGGATGACACGGACCGGCTGACGCTGCTGGACGCGCACCTGACCCTCTCGCCGTGGTCCACCGAGCGCGGCCGCTTCCGCCTGGAGGCCGGCATCGCCAGCGCGCACGCCCCGGACGCCATCTTCGTGGGCCCCAGCTTCGCCGCGTCGCTGGAGGCGTGCATCGGCCCGTCGCCCTTCGACATCGAGGCGCGCATCCAGGCGGTGCCCTTCCCGCACCGCCAGGTGGACATGCAGGCCGGGCTCGCGGTGCACCTGGGCGCCCTCAACCTGCGCGGCGGCTGGCGCACCCTGTACCTCAGCGACGCCGGCCAGCTGGACGACGGCGTGGTGCACGCGGACCTGTTCTCCGGTCCCTACCTGGGCCTGGGCCTGTCGTTCTGAAGGCCGGAAGGCTGAAGTAAAAACTCCCGGGGTCCCTGCGCTCCGTGCGGCCCCGGGAGGCTCTTCGCGCGCCGCGCTATTCCTCCGACGACGCCGCGTAGGACGTCGGGGTGGTGTCCGCCCCGGCGCCGTTGGACGCGCCCGCGCGCTTCATGCGCCGCTTGGGCGGCGGAGCCAGCTTGACCTCCGTGCTGAAGACGCGCCCGTAGATCTCCGGCGTGTTGATGTTCACGATGACGCCGGGGTCCTTCACGTTCAGGCGACGCGGGTTCAGCGCCTTGAGCGCTGCCTCCAGGTCCTCGCCCTCCGCCTCGAACAGCTTGCGCGCCGCGCCCCGGGACAGCACCACCGGCCAGCCCGTGGCGTTGTCGTACTCCGGCCGGATGGCCATGACGCCCTCGGTGCCGCCGCGCTCCATGTCCTTGAGCATGGACTTCACGGTGGTGACCCGCAGCGCCGGCATGTCCACCGGGTGCAGGAGCACCACGTCCGCGTCCTCGGCCATGGCCGCCTCCAGCCCGGCCTTCACCGACGCCAGCAGGCTCTTCTCCCAGTCCCTGCTCGTCACCAGCTCCAGGCTCGGGTGCTGCTCCCGCACCATCGCCTCATCGCTGCCCACCACGCCCAGCACCCCGCACCCCGCCTTCCCGAAGGTGGACGCCAGCGACTGAAGGAAGCTCTTGCCTCCCTCGTGCTCGATGAGCGCCTTGGGGTGGGACATCCGCCGGGCCTTGCCCGCCGCCAGGATGATCGCCACTGCCTTCATGACCCGCCTCCTCGCCCTCGACGAAAAGCCGGGGGCACCGCCAACAGGCTGTTGACCTCCTTCCGGGATTGCAGCCCGCCCGCCAGTACGAGTCGTCAGACAGCCGCCAGTCACACGAGGAGGTGTTGGCTGTCGGCCCATTCGGCAAGGGCCGGTGTCCACCAGCGGTCAGGCGGGCCGCCCCCAGGGCTTCCCCTCCCCCGCGACGGATGGCCCCGCGAAAGCCCTTCAGTGCAGCCAGCCGCTGGAGGCCGCCAGCCGCAGCGGGGCGGCCGTCTCCACGGTCGTTTCTTCCGGCGCGGCCAGCGCCTTGACGGTCAGAATTTCAGCCAGCCGGGCCAGCGGACGGCGGCGGGCCACGCGGTGCAGCTCGTCCTCCGTCACCTCGCCCAGCAGGTCGCCTCCACGCCCCTCCACCACGGGCAGCACGTGCACGCCGTGGCGGTACATCTGCTGGAGCGCTCCCAGGACGGTGTCCTCGGGGAACAGGGTGATGGCGCGGGAGACGAGGTTCTGGAACTCAGGGCTGCGGCACATCGACACGTGAGGCCTCCGGTGCTCGGCGTTCGGGCGCCGTGTGCCGGAAGGCCTTAGCAATCCGCTTGCCGACGTCCGCGAAGCGCTTCGGGAGCCCCCGGATCGCTTCGCGGATCCGCCTGCCCGCCCCTACTTCTTCGGCGCGGGCTTCACCGACTCCACCATCTTGCGGAAGCCCTTCTCCGCGCCGTTCACCGTCTTCTCCGGCCCGGTGAGCTTGTAGAAGAGGGCGCCCTCCGGCCCCTCCACGATGGCGCCGCGCAGCTTGAAGTTCGGCTTGGGCGTGGACGGTCCCATCATCGGGCCGCCGCCCGCGTACGTGCCCTTCACCTCCACCGTGGTGACGGGCAGCCCGTTCACCTTCTCCTGCTTCGTCTTCGCGTCCTTGTCCTCCAGGGGCTTGCCGTCGGGCTTCTGGAACTGCGCCACCCAGCGCTTCACGTTCGCGTCCACCGCGCCGCCCTGCCCCTGCCCGAAGTAGAAGACAGCCAGTTCCGCGTCTTCCGCGTCTCCCTTCGCCGCGGGCACCTTGTACGTCGCCGCGCGCATCGGCCGCGTGGGCTGGGCGGCCCACTCCGGAGGCGCACTCCACGTCAGGCCTCCGGCCTCCTCCGCGCTCGCGCTCATCGCCACGGTCATCGCCAACACAGTCAGCAGTCGTTTCATGGGGCGGCAGCGTAGCCCTGTTCCTCCGCGCGTCACGCGCCTCTCCCGCACGCCCCGCGCGAGACGTCCACCCGCGTGCACGCGGCGCCACCCCAGAGCTGACTCGGCGCGTCAATCCCTCTCACTTTGTGACCGGGAGAGGGCGTGCTACTCACTGCATTGTTTCCAGCAGTTCACCTTGGGCTGGAGGGGATTCCCACCATGAAGAAATCGCTGTTCCTCGGGGCCATGGCCCTGGGAGCCGTTGCCTGCACGCCGGAGATTGCGCAGGACGCTCCGAATACGAACGTCGGCCTCGCGGAGTTCGATCCCACGGGTTCTCCCGCCGTCGTTCCCTCTCCCAACGACCTGGCCATCAACAGGGCCACGGGCCTGGTGAACGCGCCCATCAACCCGGCGGCGTCCGCGGCGGAGCAGGAGTTCACGCGCGACTACTTGAACTCGCTGAACGGCTTCCCGACGTCCGCCATCGCGTCCACCAAGGTGCAGGACCTGGACGCGTTCACGGTGAACGCGAAGACGGTCATCTTCATCGACCTGTACGCGGGCACGCCGCTGGCGAAGAAGCCGGTGACGCCGACCATCGCGTACAACGAGGACACGGACCTCATCAACCTCATCCCCCCGGTGGATCCGAACACCGGCCTGCCGGCGTGGCCGAAGGGCGGCCGCTACGCGGTGGCGCTCATCGGCGGTGAGAACGGCCTGAAGACCACCTCCGGCCACCCCATCATCGGGTCCGCGACGTGGGCCTTCGCCAGCTCCGAGAAGCCGCTGGTCACCTGCGAGGACCTGACCTCGCCGGACTGCGCCCCGGCCACGGAGATCATCCCCTCCACGGAGACGGATCCGGCCAAGCGCCTGGCGGCCCAGACCAAGAGCGCCATCCAGCTGGAGCAGCTGCGCCGCGGCTACGCGCCCCTCATCGAGGGCCTGGTCGCCAAGGGCTTCAAGCGTGAGGACGTGGTCCTGCTGTGGACCTTCTCGGTCATCGACCAGCCGGAGGCCACCATCAACCTGGCGGCCAACGCGCGCGTCCCCACCATCATCCCCTTCCCCAACGACCTGCTGCGCGTGCCGGCCACGGCCACCACGCCGGCGCACCTGAACTTCCCCGTCCCGACGACGCCGGGCCTGCAGCAGGACCTGTTCACGGGCCTCAACACCCTGGACGGCTTCTCCACCACGGGCGCCATCGTCACGGAGAACGGCGATGCGCAGGGCGTGCTGGACGGCACCATGTTCCGCGAGGCGGCGGACGGCCCGCCCCCCAAGGTGGATCCGGCGTCGCTGGCCGCGGGCGTGAAGTTCTTCAAGCTGTCCAACCTGGACAAGGGCACCAAGCCGGACGTGGCGCCCTGCCTGGTGAACAAGACCGGTGACTGCGGCACCAGCGTGGGCACGGCGGGCATCGTCGACGTCCCCCAGCAGCTGCAGATCGTCCCGAAGGCGCCGCTGGATGGCGCCACCCAGTACGGCGCGGCGCTGACCACGGACCTGAAGGACATGAATGGCCGCAGGGTCGCCCCGGCCACGGCGTTCGCGCTGATGCGCCTGGCGAACCCCGTGTTCGCCAACGGCAAGAGCACCATCTCCTCCGTGCCGGACTCGCTGGCGCAGGCGCTGGAGCCGGTGCGCGCGGCCTACAAGCCGTACTTCGACGCGCTGGACAAGGCGGGCCTGCCGCGCTCCAAGATCGCCCTGGGCTGGTCGTTCACCACCCAGAGCACCACGTCCATCCTGCAGCAGCTGTACGCGCTGCCCGGCGCGTTCGGGACGCCCGCGTCGCCCAACTACATCCTGCCCACCACCACGCAGGTGAAGGGCGCGATGACCGGCGCAGGGCTGCCCAGCGACAACATCGGCGCGGTCTACGAGGTGCAGGCCAACACGCCGTGGCTGCTCACGGGCCCCTTCGGCACGCTGAACCCGGCCGAGCCGCGCCCCACGCGCTACCCGTTCATGCTGTTCGTGCCGGCTGGCGAGGCGCCCGCCACGGGCTGGCCGGTGCTGGTGTTCGGCCACGGCCTGACGAGCAACCGCACCGCGGTGCTCGGCGTGGCCAACAAGATGACCGGCGCGGGCTACGCGGTGGTCGCGATGGACGCCGTCTACCACGGTGAGCGCACCAGCTGCGTGGGCTCCGCCGCGGTGCTCCCCACGCCGAACCCGGTGGGCGACGACGCCGCGTGCGCCGACCCCCAGACCCAGCGCTGCGAGAACAACCCCGCCAGCCTGTCCTACGGCCGCTGCGTGTCGCGCACGCCGACGACCGCCGCGGACTGCAGCGCCGCGACGCTCCCGCCGGGCGTGCCGGCCGACGTGTACTGCTCCAACGTCGTCTCCCCGTCGCAGGGCCGCTGCGTGGCCGCCACCAACCGCTGCGAGGGCGGTGACTTCCTGCGCAACAGCCAGGGCATCCCGTCCATCTCCGGCTGGAACTTCCTGAACCTGGGCAACCTGTTCACCACCCGCGACAACTTCCGCCACCACGTGGTGGACTTCAGCCAGCTGCTGCGCGTGCTCAACAGCCAGGAGCTGACCGCGGGCCTGAAGCTCAACGCCACCCAGGTGGACTACCTGGGCCAGAGCCTCGGCGGCATCATGGGCACCATGTCCACCGCGGTGTCCCCGCGCGTGCACCGCTCGGTGCTCAACGTGGCCGGTGGCAACCTGGCCGGCGTGCTGCTGACCGCCCCGGCCTTCGCGGCGCAGCGCACCGCGTTCCTGGGCTCGCTCGCCCAGGCGGGCGTCAACCCGGGCAGCCCGGCGTTCGACACGTTCATCAGCCTGGCCAACACCATCCTGGACCCGGCGGATGCGCGCAACTACGCGTACCTGCTGGACAACAACGCGGTGGCCGGCACGGACCCGGCGGTGCACCGCACGTTCATCCAGTACATCGAGGGCGACCAGGTCATCCCGAACGCGAACACGCAGGCGCTGATCAACGCGGCCAACCGCACGGACGCTCCGCGCACGGTGGCCACGTACATGTTCCCGGAGAGCGCCATCGGCGCCATCCCGGCGTCCGGGCGTCACGCGTTCCTCAACAATCCCGCCATCCCGGAGGCCGTGCGCAACGCGGCCCAGGACCAGATCATCGGCTTCCTGGCGACCGGCACCGTGGCGCAGTAACGGCAACCACTGAGAGAGGAATCAAACACCCATGAAAAAGACACTCTCCCTCGTGGCAATCCTGGCGGCCGGTACGAGCCAGGCCGCGGGCTTCCAGATCGACACCCAGGGCGCGCGCGCCACCGGCGCGGGCGGCGCGGCCACGGCATGGCTGGAGGACTCGTCCTCCATCTATTACAACGTGGCCAACATGGTCGGCGTGAAGACGCTGGACATCACGCTGGGCGACACGGGCATCCTCCCCGCCATCACGTTCCAGCGGCCGGGCCAGGAGGCGGAAGGGCAGCGCACCACGCTGTCGCCGCCCCCGCACCTGTTCGTCGTCTACAAGCCGTTCGAGAAGGCGGCGTTCGGCGTGGGCGTGTACACGCCCTTCGGCGCGCGCAGCCGCTGGGAAGAGGGCTTCAGCGGCCGCTTCCGCGGCTACGAGTCCTCGCTGGCGACGTACTACATCAACCCGTCGTTCGCGTATGAGCTGCACCCGCGCTTCCGCTTCGGCGCGGGTCTGGACATCGCGCGGGCCACCATCGAGCTGACGCGCGGCCTGGACTTCGTGAACAGCGAGGGCTCCATCCACCTGGGCGGCGCGGACTGGGGCTCCGGCTTCAACGTGGGCGTGCAGGCCAAGGTGCTGGACAACCTGGACATGGGCCTGCACTACCGCAGCGCCGTGGACATCCAGTTCAAGGGCAAGGCGGACTTCCAGAACATCCCGGCGGAGTTCCAGAGCCGGCTGACGGACCAGAGCGCCAGCGCGGACGTCACCCTGCCGTCCACCGTGACGGCGGGCCTGGCGTACCGGCCCCTGAACAACCTGCTGCTGGCGTTCGACGCGAGCTGGGTGGACTGGTCCTCGTTCGCGGAGCTGGCCATCCGCTTCGAGAACCCGGCCATCGACAACCCGCTGCCCAAGCGCTGGCACGCGAAGTGGAAGTACTCGCTGGGCGCGGAGTACGGCGTGACGGAGGCCCTGCAGGTTCGCGCGGGCTTCGTGTACGACCCGTCCCCCAGCCCCAACAGCACGCTGACGCCGGACCTGCCGGACGCCAACCGCATCAAGGTGACGGCGGGCGTGGGCTACCAGCTCAAGCCGTTCCGCGCGGACCTGGGCTACCAGTTCGTCGCGCTGTCGGACAAGGAGAGCTCCGCGCCGGGCATCCCCGGCACGTACGCCGGCTCCGCGCACGTGTTCGGCCTGACGCTGGGCTTCACCCCCCAGTAACCCGCTGAACGCATCCTGAAGCACCGGGGCGCCCGGCTCCTTCCGTTCGTGGAAGGGCCGGGCGCTTTCGCTTACGGTGCCGGGCCGTGAGCCCTTCCAAGCCCGGCCGCAACGACCCGTGCCCCTGTGGCAGCGGGAAGAAGTACAAGGCCTGTCATGCCGCCGAGGACCGCGCGAAAGCCGCGCCGCCTCCCACCGCCCCCGCCCACCCGCTGAAGCAGGACCTGGAAGGCGCCATGGCGCTGCTGGGTGACGCGGACGTGTCCCGCCTGTCGCAGGCGCTGGAGCAGCTGGGCGTGCTGCTGGCGAGCGCGGGCCCCCAGCCGGGGCTGAGGTACGACGACAAGGCCTTCAGCGACCACGTGGGCCAGGCGCTCGCGAAGCTGGCGGCGCAGGAGGGCCTGGACGCGATGGAGGCCCGCAACAGCTTGCGCCTGGGCGTGGTGCGCGAGCTGGGCACGCGGAGCTTCCAGGAAAAATTAGGAGCCGGGCTGCTCACGCAGGCGGCACGCAGCGGGCGCACGCCAGAGGAGCGGCGGGCGCTGTGCGTGGGCGCGCTGCTGGCCACGGCGGCGAAGAAGACGGGCAAGGTGCGGCCGGAGGACAACCCGGTGCTGGACGTCGTCTTCGACGTGCAGTTCCGCGAGTGGAGCCAGAAGCACGCGGAGGTGGTGCGCAAGTACGAGTCCCTGGTCGCGGGCATGGAGGAGCAAGAGGCCCTCACGCCCGAGGCCTCGGAGGCGCTGCGCCAGGCGGAGGCGGGCGAGCTGGACGCGCTGGTGAAGCACGTGCAGGCGGACCCCGCGCTGGTGGAGCGCATCTCGCGCGAGGCGAAGGAGCGCGCGCAGCGGGTGGAGGCGAAGCTGCGCGACCCCGCCACGCCGTCCGTCTTCTCCCCGGAGGAGGAGCTGTGGCTCACCTGCGTGCTGTGGGAGCCCCTGCGCGCGATGAAGTCCCAGCCCAAGGACCCGGAAGGCCGGCGGCAGGTCATCGCCGGGCTCTTGCGCGCGGTGAAGGGCGCAGTGGATCCGGAGTTCCTCGAAGGGATGCTGGAGCGGATGCGCGCGGGGGCCAAGGACCCGGCGGCGGACGAGCCCACGCGCGAGTGGCTCACCGACGCGGCCATCGCCTTCGAGGCGGAGCCCGCGCGGCTGGTGCTGGCGGCGCTGCTCACCGCCCGGCAGGAGGCCCGGGGACGCAGCGCGGAGGAGATGGTGGCGCTCGCGGACCTGAAGGCCCTGCCCGCGTGGACGCCGGAGCAGCTGGAGCCCTACCGGCAGCTGCTGGAGAAGGAGGGCCGCGCGGCCGGCGCCTGGCGGATCCGCCGCGCGCAGGAGTGGCTGCACGAGCACCCCGTGCAGCTGGACGCGGAGGCCTGAGGCGCTCCCCCAGGCTTCAGACGAAGAGCGCCTTCGCGGTCTGCTGGAGGCGCTCCGTGCCCATGCGCATGAGCTGGCCCTTGAGGCCGGGCTGGCTCACGACGTGCCGCTCGAAGGCGGCGCGCTCCAGGCGCAGCACCACGCACGGCGTCTTCGTGCGCACCGTCGCGGACACGGGCTTGTCCAGCAGCAGGGAGATTTCACCGAACACGTCGCCTTCGCGCAGGTCCGGCAGCAACACGATGCGGCCCGGCTGCTCCAGCGACAGCTGCACCTGGCCGCGCAGGAGCAGGTAGAAGGCGTCCCCCGGCTGCCCCTGGGTGAGGAGCACCTGGCCCGCGGGGATGACGCGCAGGTCGAACTCGCGCGACATGGCCTGCTTCAGCGCGGGCGGCAGGTTGGTGAACAGGGGGCTGGTGCGCAGCAGGTTGTCCACCAGCCGGCGCTGGTAGTAGGCCTGCACCGCCGCCTCCACCTCCGGGTGCGCCGCGCTGACGCGGGCGAGGGACTGGCGCTTGAACTCCAGCAGCACGGAGCGCTCGCGCACCTCCACGCTGGCCAGCCTGGGCCCCTCCGACACCAGCGCCACCTCGCCGAAGAAGTCCCCCGGCCCCAGCGTGGCCACGACCTGGCGCGCGTTGCCCTCCACCCGGCGCGCCACCTCCGCGCTGCCCTCCACCAGCGCGAACATGGAGTCGCCCGGCTGCCCCTCCTCCACCACGCGCTGGCCCGGCCAGAAGGCGCGGACCTCCAGCGCGTCCACCAGCGCCACGAAGGCCTCGCGCCCCACGCCGGAGAGGACGGGCACGCCCGCGTCCTTGCCGTCGGGGACCCAGGCGAAGGTCGGCGCCAGCGCGCCGGGCGGCAGGGCGAAGCGCTCCGCCAGCGTCCGCACCGTCTGGGGCCTCAAGCCCCTCAGGCCCCGCGACAGCACCGTGGCGGCCACCGCGCGCAGCAGGCTCCCCGCGCGGGTCCAGGCGAGCGCCGCGTCGTCGTAGGCGCGGGCGGCCTCGGGGGTGCGCTCCAGCCACTCGAGCAGCTCCGCGACGCGCTGGTGGACCTCCGCGTCCTCCGGCTCCGCGCGCAGGGCGTCCTGGTAGCCGGCCAGCGCCGCTTCCAGCTTCCCCCCGGCGGCGAGCGTCGCCGCCTGGGCCTTCAACGACCGCGCGTGTGGGGAGTCCGCCATGCGGGCCTCTGTAACCCAGCCGCGTGGCGCACGCATCCGTTCGGAGGGCCCGGCGGGGTTTCACCGAACACCCCCCGCCGGGGTGTCCGGGTTCACACCCGGCGGCGGTGCCGCCCTCCTGTCAGCTGCTCAAATCCCGCACGCGCTCCGCCAGGCTCTGCGTGAAGAGGCGGTAGATGCGCAGGGCCGCGGCCTCGTGCGTCTCCAGGAAGTATTGGAAGTCCGTCCGCGTGACGCGCAGGGCCCGCACCACCGTGTGCGCGCGCACGTGCGCGGACACCGGGCCGTCCAGGATGAGGGAGATTTCCCCCAGGAACGCGCCCGGCCCCAGCATGTTGAGCTGGCGCGCGTCCGGGCCCGGGCCGGTGGACACGCTCACCATGCCCTCCAGCAGCACCACCAGCCCCATCCCCTTGGCGCCCTTCTCCAGCACCGTCGTCCCCGCCGGCAGCAGCATGGGCCGGGCCAGGCGGTAGAGGTCGCGCATGTCTTCCAAAGACAGACCATCGAAGATGGGAATGGCTTTCAGATAGCCATAGCCATCCACCACCGGCGGCGCCTTCTCCGCCGCGACCGCGCCCTCGGGCGCCGACGCCAGCCCCAGCTGCTGGAGCAGCCGCGCCTGCTCCGCCTGGAGCAGCAGCAGCCCCGAGCCCGTCGCGTGCTTGATGCCGTCCGCCAGGAGCACCAGCGCGCGCCACGTCGCGCCCTCCGCGTCCAGCAGCTCGCACATGCGCAGCACCGCCTCCGGCCGCTGCGCGTCGTCCGCGGGCACCGCGCGCAGCATCTCCAGCTCCGCGTGGGCGTTGCCCAGCACCCGGAACACCTGCGCGGCCTCCATGGGCCGGTGCATGCGGCCCAGCAGGTGCGCCAGCGACTCGCGCGCGCCCAGCGCCTGGTACAGCGCCAGCGCCTGCTCCAGCGAACCGGCCCGCTCGAAGGCCGCCGCGGCGCGGGCCTGCTCTCCCACCCTCAGCCACGCCTCCGCCGCCAGGAGCGGCGCTCCCGCCTGTTCGTACAGCGGCGCCGCGCCCGCGTCGTCTCCGTCCGCCTCCAGCAGCCGCGCCGCGCCCGCGAAGTCGCGCGCCTGCCGCAGCACCTCCACCAGCCGGGTGCGCGTGTCCGCGGGCACCGCCAGCGCCTCCTCCAGGACCCGCTCGCGATGCCCCGCCCCCATCGCC
>NZ_RAVW01000309.1 GCF_003611585.1 Corallococcus exercitus
CTCCGCCTCCCGGGCCCGTCACGAAGAACTTCACCAACCCCTTGCAGATCGCGGCCCCGGGTGATGGGCGTGTCGAGACCTGCGCGGACCCTACGATCATCCGCGGCCAGCAGGAGGGCGACACGGGCTGGTACATGTACTGTACGACCGATCCCCTCAACGATCAGGACAAGGACTCTGCGGGCCGCTACAGACGGCACCTGATCCCCACCCTCCAATCCTATGACCTGGTGACCTGGACCTACGTCGGAGACGCGTTCTCGGCGCCCCCGGCCTGGGCCAAGCCGGAGACGGCGCTCTGGGCGCCTGAAATCACCTTCTTCGGGGGGAAGTACTATCTGTATTACACGGTGGTGGACACGCGGGCCGGTGGCAGCGCCATTGGCGTGGCCACCAGCACCAGCCCGATGGGTCCCTGGACCCACGCCGATCAGGCCACCGTGGAGCCCCACGATGCGCCCTGCTGCAAGGGCGAGCGCCGGTGGGTGTTTGATCCCGAGGTGCTCATCGCCGCCGACGGTCACAAGTATATCTATTACGGGAGCTACTTCGGTGGCATCTCCGTGCGCCAGCTCTCGGAGGATGGCCTGACTTCCGCTGTCGCCTCGCAGGTGGAGGTCACCATCCCCAACCGTTACGAGGCCGCCAACATCATCAAACACGGGGACTATTACTATCTGCTCGGCTCCTCGACCAACTGCTGCAATGGCCCGCTCAGCGGCTACAGCGTGTTCGCCGGGCGCTCCCTGAGTCCGTTGGGTCCCTTCGTGGATCGCGAGGGTGTCCCCCTGACCGCCAGCCGCGTGGGTGGCACCCCGGTGCTCAGCCTCAATGGCAACCGCTGGGTGGGCCCGGGCCACAACACGTTCCTCACGGACCTGGGCGGCCAGGACTGGATTCTCTATCACGCCATTGACACGGCGAACCCCTACATGGCTCCGACAGAGAATGGCGATCTGCTCCCCAGGCGCCCGGTGTTGATGGATGCGCTGGACTGGGTAGACGAATGGCCCGTGGTGCGCGGCGGCCAGGGGCCCTCGGACACCGAGCAGCCCGCGCCGGCGGGCGAGGCGGAGGACACGAAGAGCCGCTACACGATGGTGCTGGCGAAGCAGGACGAGCCCGGGGCGCTCCTCCCCGCGGCCTCGGATGAGTTCACCGGCACGGTGCTCGGCGGGCAGTGGAATTGGGTGCGCCCGCCTCCTCCGTCCGACTTCGGGCTGGAGGATGGCACCTTCCGCTTCAACACCCAGGCGGCCGACCTCTTCGAGGATAGCGACAACGCCTCCATCCTCTGGGAGCAGGCCCCCGCCGGAAACTACCTGGTCGAGACGAAGCTCAAGATGAACCTGCCTCCGGAGGGCTGCTGCCAGAACTTCGTCCAGTCGGGCCTCGTCATCCACAGCGACGACGACAACTACGTGAAGCTCGTTCAGTTCTCGTACTGGGATACGCGCCAGGTTGCCTTCGCCAAGGAAGTGGGCCCGGGCGTGCCCGCGCGCTACCCGCGCTACGGAGAGACCGCGGGAGGCCCCGCGGATGAGACGCTGTGGCTGCGGGTGGCCCGGCGCATCGTGGGGCAGGAGGAGTCCTTCACCGCGTACTCCAGCCGGGACGGCAGCTACTGGAGCCGCGCGGGGACGTGGACGCACAAGCTGGGAACAGGGGCGCGCATTGGCCTGGTGTCCCAGTCTGGAGCTGGCTTCGTCGCCAACTTCGACTACGTCCGCGTCTACGAGCTGAAGGACTGACCCGTCACCGCGCGCGAGCGGCGAGCTCCCCCACGCGGGGGCTCGCTTCTCGGCGCAGCCAGAGAAGCATGGATGCGTCGAGAGGCAGATGTGACGCCTGCCGGCAGCGGACGCCAGTTCATGCGCGCGAAAGCAGGGGAACCAGCAGCGCGTCGAGTGTCTCGCGCTTGAAGGGCTTGGTGATGAGGGGGCGGGTCGTCTGCTCCACGAACTCCCGGGAGTTGGGCGTGTAGGCGCCTCCCGTCATGAAGATGATGCGCTGGGCCTGCTCGGGCAACTCCTCGCGCAGCGCCTCGTGGAACTGCCGCCCCGTCACCTCCACCATCATCAGGTCGCAGAGGATGGCGTCGTAGCGCCGCCCCTCGCGGATCCACTCCAGGGCCTCCTTCGCGCGGGGGGTGTAGTCCGCTTCGTGGACGTCCATCAGCAGCAGGCGGAGGGTCACCCCGAACGACCGCTCGTCATCCACGATGAGGATCCTTCCGGGCTGAGGTGTCAGTGCGGGGGAGCGAGGGGCGCGCGCCACAGGGACCTCTCGCGGCGCCGAGGACACCGGGAGCTGGACGGTGAAGGTGCTGCCCCCGCCTGGCGTGCTCTCCACGCTGATGCTCCCGTTCATCTGGGCGACCAGGCTGTGGCTGATGGCGAGCCCCAGCCCCAGGCCCTGGCCCATCCGCTTCGTGGTGAAGAAGGGATCGAAGATGTGCTCCAGGACGTCCGGTGCGATGCCCTCACCCGTGTCCTGGACCTGCACGAGCACGCCCTCGTCGGAGGTCCGGAGGCGCACGCGGATCTCATGGCGGGAGGCCATCCCCTCCGGAATGGCCTGGGCCGCGTTCACCAGCAGGTTGAGGAAGACCTGGCCCAGCCGGACGCTGTCGGCGACGACCTCCGGCACCTTCACGTAGTCCCGCACGACGTGGGCCCGGTGGCGGATCTCCACCGTGGCCATCTTCAGGGCCAGCTCCAGCACCTGCTCTACGTCGACGCTGCGCACCTGGGGTGCGGTGGGGCGGGCGAAGGTGCCCAGGTCCTTGACGATGTCCTGGATGCGCTCGGCGCCGGCCTGCGCATGGGACAACGCTTCGAGCGCCTGCGTCGCGCTGGTGAGGTGGCGCGTGGAGGCGAGCAGCTCCGCATCCACCGTCGCCGGTGCCGGGGCCCGCAGCGCGTGCGTGGCCAGGCTCAGGCTGCCCATGAGGAAGGCCAGCGGGTTGTTGACCTCGTGGGCGATCCCCGCCGCGAGCGTGCCGACCACCGCCAGGCGCTCGGACATGCTCAGGCGCACCTGGATCTGCCGCAGCTCGGTGATGTCGATGATGGCGGTCCGGCACATGCGCCCCGGCAGCCTCCCGTCCTTGAGCGGCGCGCTGTGGAGCCGGACGTCAATCCGCCTCCGCGCGATGCGCAGCCGCAACTCCGTGCTCACCGTCTCCCCGTCGATGCACTGGCGCACGTGGGCGAAGAAGCGGCCCAGGTCGGCCGGGTCCACGAAGGGCGTGAACGGCATCCCCTGCAGGTGCGTGCGGTCCTGTCCCAGCAGGCCCGCGCCCGTGAGGTTGAGATCCTGGATGCAAGCCTTCGCATCCAGGCTCACGCACGCCATGGGCGCGAAGTCGTACAGCTCCATGTAGCGGTTGCGGGACTCCTCCAAGGCCTGCTGGGCCTCCTGCAGCTCGCGGTTCTGCATCTCCAGCTCCAGCTGGTGGCGCTGCAGCTCCCGCAGCAGGCCGCGCAGCTCGTCCGGAGCGCTGGGGTTGTTCTCCAAGGCCCGCATCGCCTGGGTGAGGTCCTCCCGTGTCATCCCGCTACGCCGCCCTTCCATGGACTCCCCCCACTCGAATCAGACTCACCTGAAGCCCTTCCGGGCGGGGAGCCTCCCAGGTACTCAGGGCCTCCGGGTTATATCCTCAATGGAAAGCAACATGTACGGCCCCCCCGACGTACCGCCGGAGAGCTGGCGGGCATTGAGCAGCATGCGCCGGTGCCCGATGGTGTCGAAATCGTGCTCCATCACGAAGTCCCGCAGGTGTTTGTTCAAGGGCAGGATCTCCTCCAGCAGGTGGCGCAGCTGGGGGATGTTCCACTGGCCATTGCCGAGCGTGTAGAGCGGGCGCCCCAGGGTCTGCTCCTCGCTCACCTGGAAGGTGGCGTAGAAGGCCGGGTTGACGTTGATGACATGCAGGCCCGCGTCCAGCACCAGGAAGGGCTCGCGCATCGTCTCCACGATGCCCCTGGCGTACTCGCGGGACCGCTGGGACTCGTCGAGGCTGGTCTTGAGCCGGTCGATGTCCAGGAGCGTCATCACCGCGCCTTCGATTTTATTGTCCACTGACTTGTAGGGGCGCAGGCGCAGCGAATACCAGTGCCCGTTGCTGTCGCGCACCTCCTGCTCGATGACGCTCAGCCGCTCGGTGACCTCGGTCACGGTGGTCTCCAGGTCCGGCAGGGGCAGGGCCAGCTTCACGTCGCGCAGGGGGCGGCCGAGGTCCGAGGACGAGAGCTTCAGCACCTCCTCCGCCATGGGGGTGAAGCGGCGGATGCGGTGGCCGTTGTCCAGCATCACGGTGGCGATGTGGGTGCTGCCAATCAGGTTGCTCAGGTCGCTGTTGAGCTGGCTGAGCTCGAGGTTGCGGTTCTGCAGCTCCTCGTTGACGGTGGTCAGCTCCTCGTTGGTGGACTGCAGCTCCTCCTTGGCGGTCTCCAGCTCCTCGTTGGTGGACTGCAGCTCCTCGTTGCTGGACTGGAGCTCCTCGGTGGCGGAGCGCAGCTCCTCGTACGTGGCCTCCTGCTCCTCCGTGACCGTCTGCAAGTGCTCCTGCGTCATGAGCAGCTCCTCGCGCAGCCACTCCGCCTCGCGCCTGTGCTCGCCCTCGCGTCCGTCGGGCGCGGAGGCGTGGCCCTCGCGCTCCGGGGCCGGGGCGGCCTCCTGCGCCTCCTCGAAGAGCACGAGGAAGCAGTGCTCCTTGCCCGCCTGTGCCGCGCGCAGCGGGTGCACCTCCAGGTTGACCCTGCGTTGCCGGTCCCCTTCCAACAGCGTCAGTCCTTCCTTGCGCACCCGGCTGTCGTCCTTCTTCGCCCGGTGCAGGGCCGCCCTGAGCTCCAGCGCCAGCCCCTCGCGCGCCATCCGGATGAGGTTGAGGCTCGCGACCCCCGGGAGCGGTTCGAGGTAGGGCCCGGTGTGGCCCCGGAAGTGGAGGATCTCCAGGTCCTCGTTGACGATGACGCCCGGGGGCCCGTAGCGGGCGAGCACCAGCTGGTCCGCTTCCTGCTGCGCATCCAGGTCCGCGCCCCTGGGCTCCAGCTTGCGCCGCGCGCTGGAGGGGCGCTCCGCCGGGGACTCCCGATAGGTGAAGGAGAGGCTCGGCGGGGGGGCGGTGTTCTTCTTCCGGTAGAGCTTGTTGCGCTTGTCCACCAGGGAGAACAGGTCCGCGGAAGCGCCCACCGTCTCCGACGTGCCCAGCATCAGGAACCCACCCGGGCGCAGGGCGTAGTGGAAGACGGGCAGGATCTTCTTCTGCAGCACCGGGCCCAGGTAGATGAGGACGTTGCGGCAGCTGATGAGGTCCACCCGCGAAAAGGGCGGATCGCTCACCAGGTTCTGCTGCGCGAAGACGCAGACGTTCCGCAGCGACTTGTGGATCTGATAGCCGCCCTCCGTCTTCACGAAGAAGCGGCGCAGGCGCTCGGGCGACACGCCGGAGACGCTGGCCTCCGGGTAGAAGGCGGTGCGGGCCTGCTCGATGGCCGTCGCGCTCACGTCCGTCGCGAACACCTGGAGGGAGTGGCCCGTGGCCGAGGCGCCCAGGTACTCCATCAGGCACATGACGAGCGAGTAGACCTCCTCGCCCGTGGAGCAGCCGGGGACCCAGACGCGGAAGGGCTGCTCGGGCGGGCGGCCCTGGAAGAGCTCCGGGAAGACCTTCTGCTGGAGCGCTTCGAAGGTGGGGGCGTCCCGGAAGAAGCTGGTGACGTGGATGAGCAGGTCCTGGTGGAGCAGGTCCAACTCCTCCGGGTGCGCCTCCAGGTGGCGGACATAGGAGTCCAGGTCCTCCACCTTGCACAGGAGCATCCGTCGCTCCAGCCGTCGGTGGATGGTGCTGGGCTTGTAGTGCGTGAAGTCCACGCCCACGCCTTCGCGCAGCAACCGGAAGACCCGCTGCAGCCCCTCCTCCGGAAGCGCCAGGGACGCGGCCGCGTCCGGCGCCGCGCGGGCCTGGGGCGCGAGCGCGTCCAGGTGGGCGAGCTGCGCGAGGGTCGCCGCCATGCCCTCGGGAGGTAGGATGTAATCCACGCAGCCCGCCGCGATGGCGCTCCGTGGCATGCCGTCGAAGTGGGCGGACGTCGGCTCCTGGGCCAGGGTGGTGCCGCCCGCCTCGCGCACGGCCTGCAGCCCCCGGGTGCCGTCGGAGCCCGTGCCGGACAGGACGACGCCGATGGCCCGCCCCGGTGCCTGCTCCGCGAGCGATGCCAGGAAGTCGTCGATGAGCGCCAGCCCCTGCGGCGAGCTGCGCGGCCGCCCCAGGTGCAGCGCACCGCGCTCCAGCGTCAGGCTGACGCCCGGCGGGTTGACGTAGAGGTGATCCGGCGTGAGCGTGAGGCCCTCGGACGCCTCCACCACCGGCATCGCCGTCCCCCGGCCCAGCAGCTCCGGCAGCGCGCTCTCGTGCTGAGGGGACAGGTGCTGCACGAACACGAACGCCATCCCCGTCCGCGCAGGCAGGTGCTCCAGCAGGGACAGGATGGCCGGCAGGCCACCCGCGGAGGCGCCGATCCCCACCACCGGGAAGCGCTCCAGGAACGTCTTCGCGCCCGCATGTTCCTCGCGGGGGCGTGGCGGCGGGGGGGAGGTGGGCTGCTTCTTCACGAGGAGTCCCTTCGGCGCCCGTCATGGCATCGCGCCAGAATGAGTCTTCCTCCCTGATAGCCCAGCGCGACTCCCGCTGCTGGCCGTCCTTCTACCCGCCGTGCCAGCCGGCAGTGGATGGGGACCCACCGGGCGAAGAAAAGGCCTGTTGAGGGTGAGGACGGGTGCCGCGAGCTGTGCGCCAGCCCGGTGGAGAGCCTTGCGACCTTCCCTGCCACGCCCACTCAGGCCGCGCTCCCCCGCCCCCTGATGACCGGACACATCAGGCCGTGACGGCAGTCACCAGGTCCTGCCTGGGGAAACGGAGGCCGCGCCACACGCGGCCCCAATGAGCTCAACGGGTTGGACGCGCGATGGGGCTTCGGAAGGCCTGGCACGCCCGCTGCTTTGGGTGGACTCAACGCTGAACGCAGTCCCCACCCTCTTCTTCCGAAACGAGCTCCCCCATGAAGATCTCCTCCGGTCGCGGCTTCTCCACCAACGCCATCCGCCGTCCCCCCGCGCAGGACCTCCCGTCTTCCAAGCCGAGCTCCTCCAACACCCTCCAGAAGCCGGACGCGAAGCCTTCCTCGTCCAACTCGCCGAACGCGCCCCAGAAGCCGGACGCGAAGCCTTCCTCGTCCAACTCGCCGAACGCGCCCCAGAAGCCGGACGCGAAGCCCTCCTCGTCCAACTCGCCGAACGCGCCCCAGAAGCCAGACTCCAGGTTCTCCAGGTCCTCGCTGCTCGACGCCGCCACCCAGTTGCCGGACCTCGCCTCGCCCTTCCTGCAGACCGGCGCCCAGCTGACGGACCTCGCCTCGCCCTTCCTGCAGGGCGGCGCCCAGTTGCCTGGCGCCCCGCTCTCCGCGCCCTCGCTGCCCAACGGCGCCCAGCTGCCTGACTCCACGCTCGCCTCACCCACGATGCAGTCGCTCCAGACGGACGGCTTCTCTCCGGCCGGGGCCAGCAAGACCGAGAGCATTGGCAAGCTGCTGGAGGGCGTCGTCTCGGTGATCAGCAGCATCACCGAGCTGGTGCAGGCCGCCACCCAGGGCGCGCAGGGCGTAGCCCAGGGCGTGACGGGCGTCGTCGGCGCCGTTGGCTCCGCGGGCAGTTCGCTGTTGGGCGGCGCGCTCGGCCAGGACAGCGCGGATCCGACGGCCAGCATGAGCCAGGCCCCGACCATCGAGTAACTTCGGACGAGGCGCCAGGTTCTGTCTGGATGGGAATGGATGGGGCGGGCAATACAGACGGTGAAGCTTCATGTTAGTCAGGTCAATGCGTTTGGCAATGCCCTGCCCAGGCTGTGGCGGGAGGCGCGACGTCCGCCGAGGCCGCGACCACCGGCACGGTCACCGTGCTGTTCAAGAACACCGGTGTGGGGAAGTTCGGGCCGTCCAATCAGGTGTATGTCTATGCGGACGCGGACTTCAATTCCTACGACAAGACGCTGTGCGGGCCCACGACGACCGTAGGACCGGGGCAGACGTTCACGGTCCAGTTCAGCGGCCTCTACGTGTGGAGCGGTTTCCAGGGCATCTACCGCTTCGAGGTCCGCTACCCGGACACGACGACCATGCTCTATACGGCGTGGTCGCTGCCTCCCCGCCCGACCGACTTTGATCGCATCGTGCTGGAGCGTGCACCCGCCGGCTCCAGCACCTGGACCGTCATCAAGACATTCGCCTACTGGGGCGCGAGCTACAACTCGGACCCCGGCCGTGCCCCTGGCAGCACGTACCAGTACCGGGTGGCCCTCTACGATCGCTATGACGCGGGCTCCTACAGCAACGTGAAGCAGTGCACCACCCAGACCGGGGACTCCGACCAGGATGGGTATGTGTCGACGAACTACGGCGGCAATGACTGCAACGACAGCGACGCCAGCATCCACCCGGGAGCCACCGAGACGCCGGGAGACGGCATCGACCAGGATTGCGACGGGTCTGATCTGCCCGCCGTCGTGGATTCGGATGGCGATGGCATCGCGGACGACGTCGACAACTGCCCCGCCGTGCCCAATGCCGACCAGGCCGACACGGATCAAGACGGGGTGGGCGACGCCTGCGCGTAGGCCCTGCGTGAAGAAGTGACCGGCCGCATGCGCGCCCATGCGGCCGGAGGGCCGTCACTCCGCCGGAGCGTCTTTCGCGCGCCACGAACCCTCGCGGGCGGAGACACCCGTTTATTCGCCGCCGAACCGATCAAATCGCTCCAGGCCGTACTTGTTGATCATCCCACTGAGCTTGCTCGCATATTGGGGATCCGTCGCGTAGCCGGCGCGGGCAATCTCCTGGGCGAAGCGATGGGGATCGTTCGTGTGCTGCATGGCGGTGCCGTAGCGGCGGTTGCCGGTGAGGAACTTGCCGTGGTCGTCGAAGGACTGGGCTGGCGAGCTGTACGCGCGGAAGGGAGCGTTCACGTAGGTCTCCTTGCCATGGAAGACCTCTCGGGTGCGCATGTTGACGCTGCCCTCAGGGCCCTTGCCCTTGATGCCAAAGAAGTTGTTGGCATGGGTGGACAGGCCAGATTTGCCCCAATTGCTCTCAAGGGCCGCCTGGGCCATGGTCACCGAGGCGGGCACACCCGTACGGCGCTGGCTGGCGATAGCGTCCGCCGCGATGCGATCCATGAAGGCATTTCCAGTGCTGGGCAGCTTGGAGATGGGCGCCGCGGACTGGGCGGAGGCGGGAGCGGCGGGACGCGGCGTCGGGTTGGGACGCGCCACGGCGGGACGGGCCGCCTGGAACGAGTCCATGTCGCGCAGGGCGCCCAAGGTCTTCGGACCCGCGAGGCCGTCGGCCTTGAGGCCCTTGGACGCCTGGAAGGCGTGCAGCGCCGTCTGGGTTTTCGGGCCGAAGATTCCGTCCGTCTTGCCAGGGTTGAAGCCCGCGGCGCGCAGGCTGTTCTGCAGCGAGGACACGGAACTGCCGCGCGAGCCCATGCGCAGAATACCCGAGGCGTGGGCCGCGGTGCCCTGGGTGGACGCGGCCGGGCCTGGCGTACCGCTGCTGAAGGACGAGCGACTGGTATATCCGGTGCTGGCGGATGCGGAGGTCCGGCCCACGCTGGGGCTCGGAGAGGAGCGGCCGATGGGGGCGGAGTGGGACGAAAGGCTACTGGAAGCAACCGACGACGAGCGGCTTTGGCTGGCGGGAGCAATAGCCATGGAAAGGGCCTCGCAAGGCTGAAGGAGTCGAACGATTGTCTTTACATGGCACGCCAACTTCACGCGGTTTGCGTCCCAAGTGCTCAAATCCCAAAACACGGGGCGCGCGTGGGTGGCGCTCCGCCACGGTGGAGCCATTGGACACCGTGATTGGGGCGGATGCTTGAGGAAGGGCCGGGGCGGAGCAGACCCCTCCCCTACCGGCCCTGACGGCTCCCGTGACACAGTGGTTGGGAGTTCCGCGCGAAGGGAACGCGCGGCCACCGTCTCCCAGACATCCATGGATTCTCGCGACGCTACCCCCTTCTCCGGGGGCCTCCCGGTCCTCGTCCGGACGATTGCCTTCCTGCTGCCGTGGATGCTGGCGCTGCTGCCGGGCAGCACGTCCGCCTACACCACCTGGTACAAGTCCGTGCAGCACGGGGACTTCGTGCTGATTGGCAATACACTGGCCCAGGACTGCAGGGAGGGCGTTCCCGCCCCGCTGGTGGGAACGGTGGGCCCCTGTGGCGACAACATCGGGGACGTGGCCGCGGACGTGCATTGGTGGACCGACGGCGTCACGGCCATCGCGGACCTGTCGGTGGCCCCCCAGGACGCGCGCAGCCAGGCGATGCTCGTGTTGCCGGCCGGCGCGGTCGTCACCTACGCACGGCTGTACTGGAGCGCGGTGACCGAGGTGCTTCCGCCCGTCGGGAGCGCCATCGTCGTGGACGGGACGGTGACCCTGTCGCGTCCGGGCGCCTTCTCCACCCAGCTGACGGCGACGAGCAGCAGCGGCTCAAGCACCCCGGGCCCCACCGGCTACACCAGCTATGACGCCTCCGTGGATGTCACCGCGCTGGTGAAGTTCCGCGGGCCGGGGCCCTACCAGCTCAGTGGCGTCAGCGCGCTGGACTTCCGCGGCATCGCGGGTCCGCAGCCCCACGCCGCCTGGTGGATGGTCGTCTTTTATGAACTGGCGAGCGAGCCCAGGCGCCAGCTGCACTTCTACGAAATCACCGGGACCACCTCCTCGACTGTCTGGATCACGGACTTCGCCTCCTCCGCGCAAGGGCACCCGGCGAAGATGGGGGTTACCGGCTTCAAGGGGACGGCCTCCGTCAACGGCGCGGAGCTGGTCTTCAACGGCAGGTCCCTGAGGGACTCCCAGAACCCGGCAACCGACTTCTTCAACAGCACACGCAGTGTGCTGGGCGTTGCGCGAAGCGAGGAGGGAGACCTGCCGCGCCTCACCGGAACCCCCGGGTCGATGGGCGGACTGGACCTGGACGTGGTGGACATCACCGCGGGCTTGAAACTGGGGCAGAGCCCCATTTCGATCCAGATGCAGTCCCAGGACGTCGACAACAGGCTGAGCGGCATCGTGCTCTCCATCGACATGTGGGCGCCGGACTTCTCCCGGACCGTGAAGCGCGTGCGGCCCCTGTCGTCCCATCCCGACGGTCTGCCACGGCCGGGAGAAGAGCTGGAGTACACCATCGAGACGACCAACCTGGGTGAGGACCCGGGAGCCCAGACGGTGCTCGTGGATCCTCTTCCCTGGGAGGTCACCTTCGTGCCCGGGTCGCTCAAGATCACGGCGGGCGCCAACGCGGGCGCGCTGACGGATGCGCCGGGAGATGATCCCGGCGAGTACGACGCGGAAAGACGCCAGGTCCAGGTACGTCTGGGCACTGGCGCCGATGCCGTCCAGGGAGGCGTTATCGGCAAGGCAGAGACCGCCGTCGTCGTCTTCCGGGTGACGCTCGCGCCAGGGACCGCGGGCCGCACCATCGAGAACCGGGCCACTCTGTCCAGCACCGGCTCGAGTGGGCTGCCGCGAAAGGACTACTCCTCGGTGCCGCCCACGGGCAGCGGAGCGACCCGGGTGCGCGTGGGCGCCCCCGCGGTGCCCACCGTGACGTCGCCCGTGGACGGGTCCTTCGTCGGGACACGCACCCCCACCTTCACCGGGACCGCTGAAGCGGGAACCACCGTCTCCGTGGTCGAGTCCGCCACCCTGATCTGCACCGCCCAGGTGGGGCCCTCCGGCGACTGGAGCTGCACGAGCCAGGTCTCGCTCTTCACGGGCCAGCACGACTTCGTCGTGAGGGTGGCGGACGCGATCGGTACCCAGAGCGGTATCCTGCACATCTATTTCGACGTGAATCCGAACCTGCCGCCCGCCCCCACAGTCACGGC
>NZ_RAVW01000030.1 GCF_003611585.1 Corallococcus exercitus
GGCCCTGGGTGTCCGTGCCCGTCGCGCGCCAGCGCACCAGCACCCAGTCGTCCTCCGCCATCACGTGGAGCAGCTCGAACTTCAGGTCCGGGAAGAGGGTGAACCCCTGCTCCGCCTGGGTTCGCACCACCTCCGGGCCGCGCAGCTCCTGGGGCGCGCCCTCGGAGCGGTCCACGAAGTCGGCGGCGACGTACTCCGGGATGCGCTCCAGGCGCTTCTGGTTGTAGATCTCCTCTGTGAACAGGCGGGCGCGCTCCTTGTTGGACTCGCCCACCTGCCGGGCCCGCTCCGCCGGGGAGACCGTCGCGCAACCGGTCAGCCCCACGAGCCCCAACACCACCCACGACACAACACAGGTCCTCATGACGCGCGGGAATCTGCCGGGCCCGCACGGGCGCTGTCAGCCACCGTGTCGTCGAACCGTTCACCGCCGGGCGCCAGCCGCCCCAGGCCGATGGGCGCCGCCAGCAACGTGTCCGGAATCCCGAAGGCGTCCACCAGCCCCACGGCGTCCGGGCGCAGCTCCTCGCACAGCTTCACGCGCTCCTTGCGGATGGCCTGGGCCTTGGGGGCCGTCAGCCAGCTGTGCTCCAGGAACCAGCCGCTGGCGGACTCCAGGCAGGACAGGCCGAAGAGGTCCGCCATGCGCCCCAGCACCGGCTTGAGCGACTCGTCCTTCACCGCCGCCACGCCGCGCAGGAACTGCTCCAGCACGATGCGCTCCACGCTCGCGTGCGCCAGGGCCAGCAGGTGCGCCTGCACCTGGTTGAAGGCCTCGAAGGCCTCCACGCCTGCGGTGAGCCGCTTGCGGATCCGCTTGGACACCGACGCGAGCAGGGCCTCCTCACGGAAGCGCAGGGCGCGCAGCTGGAAGTCGCTGTCGCGCAGGTGGTCCGTGTCCGTGCGCCGGCCGGCGATGGGGTTGCGGTCCGTGATGACCGTGGCGGCCTGATCCACGATGAGGCGCAGCACGGCGAACACGCGGTCGTCCTCGAAGCGCTGGCGGTAGCCCGTGAGCAGGCCCTTGGCGACGAGCTGCATGAGCACGGTGTTGTCGCCCTCGAAGGTGGTGAACACGTCCGTGTCCGCCTTGAGCGAGGAGAACCGGTTCGCGGTGAGGTAGCCCTGGCCGCCGCACGCTTCGCGGCACTCTTGAATGGTGGCGGTGGCGTTCCACGACGCGTAGGCCTTGAGGCCCGCGGCCAGCGCCTCCACCTCGCGCGCGTCATCCTCCGTGCGGTGGACGTAGCGGTCCACCAGGTACTCCAGCGCGAAGTCCACCGCGTACGTCTTGGCCACGAGCGGCAGCAGCCGAAGCTGGTGCGACTGGTGGTCCAGCAGGCGCACCTCGGGCGCGCCCTGGGGGCCGAACTGGCGGCGCAGGTCGCCGTAGCGCACGGCGATGGTCAGCGCGCTCTTGGCCGCGCTCAGCGACGCGCATGCCACGCTCACGCGGCCCGCCACCAGCGCGCCCAGCATGGTGAAGAAGCGCTTGGAGTCGCCGGTGATGGAGGACGTGTACTCGCCGGCCTCCGTCACCTGGCCGTAGCGGTCGAGCAGGTTGTCGCGCGGCACGCGCACGTGGTCGAACCACAGCCGGCCGTTGTCCACGCCGTTGAGGCCCATCTTCTCGCCGCAGTCCTCGATGCGGATGCCCGGCAGCACCTGGCCCTTCGCGTCGCGCAGCGGGACGAGCAGCGCGTGCACGCCCAGCCGCTCCCCGTCCACCTCCAGCTGCGCGAACACGGTGGCGATGCGCGCGTGGCGGGCGGCGTTGCCGATCCACTCCTTGCGCGCGGTCTCCGACGGCGTGTGGATGACGAACTCGCCCGTGGCCGCGTCGTAGCGGGCCACCGTCTCGCAGTCGCGCACGTTGGAGCCGTGGCCCAGCTCGCTCATCGCGAAGCAGCCGGGCAGCTCCAGCGAGGCGACCTGGGGCAGGTACTTCAGGTGGTGCCGCCTGGTGCCCAGGAACAGGATGCTGGAGCCGAACAGGCCGAAGTGCACGCCCGCCTTGATGACGAGGCTCAGGTCGAAGAAGGCCATCGTCTCGAACGCGGCGATGAACGCACCCAGGTCCCCGCCGCCTTCACGGCCCTTGGGGAAGGCGAGCTGGCCCAGGCCGTCGTTGGCCAGGTGCTTGAGCCAGTCGAAGACCTGGTCGCGGTAGGCCGTGGTGGAGAGCCCTTCCTTGTAGCGGAAGTCCGCGTCCTCCAGCCAACCCCGCACCCGCTGGCGCACGTCCGAGTAGGTGCGCTCCAGCACGGCCGTCATCGCCGCGGGGTCGAACGAGGCCGCGTGCGAGCGGGGCTCCGCGCGTGGGACTCGCGACGCCCTGGGCACCAGGGAGCGCACCGCCTCCTTGCCGTCCACGCCCAGGGTGGCCTCGATGGAGGCCAGGGCCTTGCCCAGCTCCGCCGCGGGGATGTTCAGGGGCGCCTCCCCCGCGAGCGCCTGGGCCAGCTGCACGCCCAGCTCCGCCAGGTTCTGCTGATGGCTGTTGGCCAGCTTCTCCGCGGTGGCGCGGATGTGTTCGCGCACGACGGCCAGCTCGCGGGGCGGGGGCGGACGCAGCGGATCCACCCAGAGGGCCAGGACGGAGCTGGACCTGAGGTCCAGCCAGGGCTGGGAACGGGCGGCGGCGCCCAGGGCGCGGAGTTCGTCGCCTGTCAGCTCGCCGTCCGTCCAGGCGACGTAGAGCATGGGCACCAGCGGCGCGAGGCTGGGCAGGGACAGGAGCTCCCGGGCGGAGGGGCGGGATGGGGCGTCGAGCATGCAGTCTCTCCAGGCGAGGGAACGGAACCCGGGCAGTGTCGCCACGCTGGAAGGCTCCGGCAACGATGGAATGGGGAGCTGTTCACCGGGCGGTGCGGGGAGCGGGCGGTGACTCCCGGGGGCGAGCGGGCGTTCCTACGTTGCAGGGACCATGAGCGAGCTTACGGACGAGTTGCTGCCCCAGCCGGGGGCGCATGGGTTCGACGGCGGCGACGAGACGCGCAAGCACGAGATGCAGGGGCCGTTCGAGCTGCCCCCCGGGCCCGAGGGCTTCTCGTTCGCGCTCTACCAGGCCACGGGCGTGGCGCTGTCGCCGGGGCACCGGATGCACCTGCTGGAGAACAGCCAGGTCTTCGACCGGATGTTGGAGGACATCCGCGCGGCGAAGCACAGCGTGCACATGCTCATCTACATCTGGCGGCCGTGCGAGCTGTCGGACCGGTTCGTGGAGGCGCTGATTGAGCGCTCGCGCGCGGGCGTGCAGTGCCGCGTGGTGGTGGATCCGGTGGGCAGCGAGGAGACCACCGGGGACAAGGACTTCGACCAGCAGGTCGAGAAGCGGCTGACGGACGCGGGCGTGGAGGTGCACTACTACCGGCTGCTCGCGGGCAAGGTGCTGGGGCGGCTGTTGAGCCGGTCGCACCAGAAGATCGTCGTGGTGGACGGGCGCGTCGCGTACACGGGCGGCTTCGGCATCTGGAAGGTGTGGGAGGGGGACGGGCTGAAGCCGGACAACTGGCGCGACACGCACATCCGCGTGGAGGGGCCGGAGGTGCGGCGCATCCAGACGACGTTCTCCAAGCACTGGATTGAATCGGGCGGAGGATTCCTGCCGCGCGAGTGCTTCCCGGAGCTGAAGCCGGACGGCGGTGGGTGCGCGGCGTTCATCGACAGCGCCGGGCGGTTGGGCATCACCGAGGCGGAGCGGATGGTGCGCATCGTGGTGGCGGCGGCGACGAAGCGGCTGTGGATCGCCAACGCGTACTTCACGCCGCCCAACGACATCCTGGAGCAGCTGGAGGTGAAGGTCCGGCAGGGCGTGGACGTGCGGGTGATGGGCCCGGGGCCGAACCACGACGTGCCGGTGGTGCGCGCGTCGCAGCGGTCCACGTACGAGCGGCTGCTGGCGGCGGGGGTGCGCATCTGGGAGTACCAGCCGGCGATGCTGCACTCCAAGACGATGCTGGTGGACGACTGGTTGTGCGTCGTGGGCTCCACGAACCTGGATTCGCTGTCGCTCAACAAGTTGAGCGAAGGGTCGCTGGTGTTCGAGGACCGGGAGATCGCCGCGAAGCTGGAGCGGTGCTGGGAGAAGGACGTCCGGCATTCCAAGGAGATCTCCCTGGAGAACGGCGGCCGGACGAACCCGTGGCGGAGGTTCGCGCGGCGGGCCACGCAGTGGGCGGGGCACGACCGGTAGGCTTCAGCGGTGGGAGGTGACGCCCTCCTGCCGGCAGTACGGGAGGACGGGGCAGGTGGAGCACTTGGGCCGCGAGCCGGTGCACACGTGTTTGCCGAAGGGGACGAGGAGCCGGTTGAGCTCCACCCAGTAGGGGCGGGGGAGCACGGCTTCGAGCGCGGCGAGCGTGCGCTCCGGCGTGGAGGCCTTCACGTAGCCCCAGCGGTTGGTGACGCGGTGGACGTGGATGTCCACGCTGATGACCTCGTGGCCGCAGGCGATGCCGAGCGCCAGGTGCGCGCACTTGGGACCCACGCCCTTGAAGGACTGGAGCACGTCCGCGTCCGCGGGGAGCTGGCCGTTGAATTCGTCGCGCGTGCGCACGGCGATGGCGTGGACCTGGTGGGCCTTGCCTTCGTGGAACGTGACGGGGCGGATGAGGGAGTCGATCTCCGCTGGCGTGAGGCGCGCGATGGCTTCTGGCGTGCTCGCGCGGCCCAGGAGGCGGAGCGCGGCGGGGAGGCTGACCTCATCGAGCGTGCGGATGGAGAGGATGCACGCGATGAGCTGTTCGAAGAGGGATCCATGGCCCTTCGCGGCGAGCTCGAACATGGCCGCGTCGGCGAAGGAGCGGACCTCGTGGCGCACGCGGCGGAGGACCTCCTCGATGTCGAACGGGAGCTTGTCCGTGTCTGTGTTCGAAGGCGCGGCGTGCGCGGTGCGGGCGCTCTGTGCACGCGGCGCACGCCGTGGGGCTGTTGGTTGCTTCTTGGGTGCCATGCGGGCCTCCTGACCTGTGAAGTTGGGTCCGGAGGACGTGACTGGCCGGGCGCCCTTGCCGGGCCGGTGGGCGGGCGGTCAGGCTGGAGGGGTGATGCGGCAACGTTCCTCTTCAATCCTGTGGGGCCTCCTTGGGCTGGTACTCGCCTGCGCGAACCCCAGGCTCTACTTCCTGAGCAGCGAGTTGCCTCAACTGGAGAACAACCCGAGGCTCATTGTCGCGCCTGGGCCCTGGACGCATCCGGATGTCCCCGTGGTCTATGCGGACATGGGCGCTGTTCCCGATGACCTGGTGCTCTCCGCGCTCAAGACCCTGATGGCGCTTCCAGGGGCCACGGATGCATGTGACGCGAACACGGGCCAGCCGCGACCCGATGCAACCGAGTATTGCATCGCTGTGTACCGGACGCCGAAGGACTGGCGCGTCTCCTGGCCCGTTCGGAAGCTGATGGGGGAGCGAGGAGGCTGTCAGCCCCCGATGGGAGGTGTCGTGGACCAGGACTTTGGAAGCGACCTGCCCATCTTCGGCTTCGCGCACAACCATCCGTGTGGAACGGACATGAGCAGTGCGGACCTGCGGGTGTTCCCCGCGGTCAGGCTTGGCGAAGCGCGCTGGACGATGATCGAGTACGCCGTGTCTCCCGGGGGAAACCTGCTCGGGACTCTCGTGGGCGGCCCATTCCCGCGTGGGCCTGGTTGGCGACCGGGCACGCCGATGCGCCTCGCTTCCTGAAGTGGAACTTCCATGGAGAGGTCTTCCGCTGGAGCGAGCCGGAGCGAAGCTGGCGGCTCGAGGCCCGCTGCGAGCCCGCGCCTCCCAGCAATATCGGCTCGACCCTTTCTCCCCCGAAGTGCTACCCGCGATGATGCGGGCTCATTGTCTCCGCTGGCGAGGTGCCGCTTGCTGAAGCCTCATCACGTCCTGCTGCTGGTGTCGCTCGTGGCGGATGGCGGAAGCGCGCCCTCTCGACCCGATGCCGGGACATCTGCGAAGCCGGATGGTGGCGTTGTGGCCGGGGCTCCAGATGCAGCAGGCATCCCGTGGCCCACGGATTTGCGCCCGCTCGCGACGCTGGACGGCCCCGCTGTCCTGGCCGCCAATGCCGCGCTCCAGCGCGTCCTCGCCAGCTTTCCCAAGCAGGACGCGGGTGCCTGTGAGTCGTCTGCCCGCTCGCTGGACGTCGTGGTGGGACTGGAGGGAGGCATCTACTTCGTCCGGGTCGACCGACGGCTGGACCGGTGCGGATGGCCCATGGGCAGCCAGATGGAGTTCGACTGGTTTGAGCTGTACGCGGTGTCACCCGAGGGCAAGGTCCTCGGGCGACGCGCGTTCATGCCGTAGCGCTCAGGACGCCTGGGTGAGGTTCAGCGCGTACCAGCGGTCGCAGCCGAAGTGGCCGGTGCGGCCCATGGGGGCGCAGAGCGCTTCGAAGCCGACCTTGCGGTAGAGCTTCTGGGCCTGCTCCATGCCTCCCAGCGTTTCGAGGTAGCACTGCCGGAAGCCGGCGCTCCGCGCGAACTCCAGACAGTGTCTCAACAAGCGCTCGCCCATGCCGTGGCCCCGGGCCTTGGGAAGGAAGTACATCTTGCGCAGCTCGCAGACGTCCGGCGCGCCTCCGTCCAGCGGCGCGATGCCCGCGCCTCCCACCACCTGGCCCCCATGCTCCACGACGAAATACACGTGCCGGGGACGGCTGTACGCGGTGCTCATCGCGTCCACCTCCGGGTCGTGGATCGCGAACCCCGGGCCATCCGCTCCGAACTCCGGCATCACCGCGCGGATGACCGCGGCCATCGCCGCGTCGTCCCGGGCCTCGATGGGCCTCAAAGTCAGTTCCGTGCTCATGGCCTCCACGGTCCCATGACTTACGCCTGCCGGCCAGCGGCGCCGGGTGTGCACGTGTGCAGCGCCCTGCACAACCGCCACGCGCCCGACGCACCCCGGTGGGTATCAATCCCTTGCCCTTCCAGGGCATTCTGCGTGGCACGGTCGTTGTAGAGGGGGAAGCTCCATGTACTGTCCTGCCTGCCGACAAGAACGCCTGGGAAGCGCGTCCCGGTGCGTCGTCTGTGGCAATCGTCTCGCCGCTCGAGCCCGGTCCGCCATCGAGGCCGAGCTCGCGCACGTCCACTTCCTCCTGGACGAGGTGCGACGCTGGGACGCTCACGACGTTCCGCCCCTCGTCGGCCGCCGCCTCTCCGAGCGCTACGAGCGACAGGCCCGCATCCTCCTCTCCGTTCTCACGGAGACGCCCATCGACGCGCCGACGTCCGCGCCCGTCGAGGCTCGCAACGAGGCCGTGGCGCCTCCGACGATGGGGGAGGGCGCTGTCGCGCTGGGCCCCGTTGCGCTTCCGTCCGTTGACGCGGTGTCCGCCGAGGCGCCTGTCGCGCAGGTGGCTGCGAACGTTGTCGCAGATGCCTCCGCTGCTCACGCTGCTGTCATCGATGCCTCTGTCGCGAGCGACTCCGCCGCTCACGTCGCTGCTTCTGTCGCCGCGAACGCTGCTGTCTCTGACGCTGTTGCCGCTCCGGACGCCCACGCCTCTGTCGCTATCGACGCTGCTGCCGCTCCGAACGCTCACGCCTCTGTCGCCAGCGACGCTGTCTCCGCCGCTTCGAACGCCCACGCCCCCGACGCCGCCGCGACGGGGCCCTCCGCGGTCCGCTTCACCACGCTCGATCTCGCCGCGGCCCTGGGCATCGCGCCTCCGACTCCCGGGCTCCCCCGCGTCGCTCAGGCTTCGAACGCGACCCGTGCTTCCTCCGGGCCCCGCGCTCGGGCCGTGAACGAGCAGCGCACGGCCCGTCAGCTGCCCCCGAACCCGGGCGAAGCGTTCATGGAGCCTCCGGCTCCGAAGAGCCGCACGGCCCGCCTCGTCGAGGAGACGTCGACGTGGAGCCGCGTGTGGCGGCCGTTCCTCTACGAGAGCATCGCGTGGTTCATCGGCGCGTTCCTCATCCTCTCCGGCACGCTCTACTTCGTCTTCGAGTCCTGGGCCGGGATGACGTCCGTCACCCGCTCGCTCACCGTCTTCCTCATGACCGTGGGCTACTCCGTCGGCTTCTCCGTCTGGGGCGGCTACCTCTCCCGCCGCGAGTCCCTGCGCAAGCCGGGCCACATCCTCGGCCTCATCGGCTCCGCCGTGGCCCCGCTCGGCGGCGTCGCGCTGGGACCCATGGGCTTCGGTGAAACCCTCCAGCTCGACGGCGTGCACCCGGCGCTGCTCGTGCCGCTGCTCTTCGTCTGGGCCGGCGCCGCCGCCTGGCTCGCCCGCAAGCCCTCCGAGTCCTTCGACGCGCCCTCCCGCCCGTTCATCCAGCTGGGCCTCGTCGGCGCCACGCTCATCATGGGGCTGGCCCCCCTGGCCGCGCGCATGGGCGCCCCGGCGGTGTGGCTCAACGCCCTGCCGTGCGCCCTCTTCTTCCTCCTGTCGAGCAAGGCCACCACCACCCCGCGTAAGGGCGATGCGCTCGCGTTCGCGCTCAGCGCGCCCCTGTACCTCACCGCGCTGTTCGCCATCCGGTTGCACCTGGCCCTGGCCTCCGCGGGCACTCCCGTTCCTCCAGGCACCTACGCGCCCTTCGTCGCGTTCCTGCTCGCCACCTGCCTGCGCTTCCGCACGCTCGAGGAGAGCCGCGCCGCGGATCCGCTCGCGGTCGGCACCGTCGCGCTCCAGGTCGCCTGCCTCGCGGGCGCCATCACCGGCACGAACCCCGCCCTCTTCCTCACCGCCGCCATCTTCACCGGCACGCTCGTGTCGCTGTCGCGCGGCCCGGTGAACCGGCTGCCGTGGCTCTACCCGGCCTATGTCGGCGCCTACTTCACCTATGCGTCCAGCGTGCAGCTGGTCCCGCACGCCATCACCGTCCTCCTCAACGCCATCAAGGCGCGCCTGGGCTACCCGCCCGCGGAGGTGCTGCCCTTCCAGTACGGCGCGCTGACGGCCATCCCGTTCGTGCTCGCGGGCCTCGTGCTCGCCTACCGCGCCCAGAAGCGCGGCGAGCGCACCGGTGACGCGCGCTCCCTGGGGCTCGCGGACGTGCTGCTGCGCGCCACCACGTGGGCCGCGCCCGCGTTCGCGATCTACGGACACCTGGGCACCGACTCGCGCCCCGCCTTCTTCGCCGCGCTCGCGCTGGCCGTGATGTCCCTGGGCGCGGGCCTGCTGTTCAAGCGCTTCCCGCTGACCGCCGTGGGCTCGGTGCTCCTCGCCGTACTGCCCTTCGACGCCATCCGCATCTTCGGCGCGGGACCCGCGGCCGTCGTGGCCGGCGTGCTGGCCCTGGGCCTCGCGGGCCTCGCTTGGCGCCTCGACGACGAGCGCACGCGGCGCTTCATCTCCGCCGTGGTCGGCGTCGTCGCGACGTGCGGGTTCGCCATCGCGCTCGGCACCCAGCCCATCACCGCGCCCGTCGTGGGCATGACGCTGGGTTGCGCGGGCGTGCTGGTGGCCGCGTTCCGGCTGCGCGACGAGCGCTACCTGGCCTACGGAGCGTTCCTCGCGGGCGCCATCCTGCCGAAGCTCGCCTCGGCCCACTCCACGCAGGCGCTGCTCGCGACGATGGTGGGCGGCTCCCTGGTGCTCGCGCTCCTGGGCGAGCGCGGCGGCCTGCTCAAGCGGTTCGGCGTGCCGGCCCTCCTGTACGCGGGGCTCGCCGTGATGTGGGGCCTGGTCGACCAGTCCTTCATGGGCCCCGTGCTCCTCACCGCCGCCGCGACGGTGGCGGTGACCTCCCGCAGCTTTCCCGGCGTGCGGCCGTTCGCGGTCGTGCTCGTGGGCTTCGCGCTCCTGCCGGACGTGCCGCATGTCTACACGGCGTGGGGCCTGTCGCCGGGGCTGTCGCTGGCGCTGCTCGTCATCGGATCGCTCCTGGCCTCCCTCGTCGCCGCGCGCAAGGGCAAGAGCGCGAGCACCACCACCGCGGGCATCCTCGCGCTCATCCTGCCGCTGGTGCCGGTGGCCCTGGCCCGCTCCAGCGACCAGTCCGTGTTCCTGCTGGGCGCGGCGCTGGCGGCGCTCTTCACCGCCCGCACGCTGCCCGTGACGGTGGGCCTGCTGCTGGCCACCATCGAGGCCACCGTCGCGCTGCACACGGCCGGTCCGCTGGCCCTGGTGGGGCTCGCCGCGGTCCTCAGCGTCCTGGCCCTCCTGGACGAAGTGCCCGCCGTGCGCCGCATCGCCACGGGCGGCGAGTCCTTCCGCATCGTCGCCACGCTGGGCGCGATGGCGGTGCTGGCGGATGCTTCATTCGCGTGGCACGGGCACGCGCTGTCGCAGGTGCGCGGCGCCATGCCGCTCGCGCTCATCGGACCGGCGCTGCTGCCGCTGCTGTGGACGCGCTCGCTGCGCCAGCCCTTCGTCGCGGCGCTGATGGTGCCCTACGGCGTGCTGACCCTGACGGCCTGGCACCCGCCGTTCATGTGGACCGCGCTGCTGCCGCTCTTCCCGCTGCTCGTGGTGCGCGTCGTGGAGCACGTGCCCGCCGTGGCCTCGCTGCTCCTGCGCTCGCGGGAGGAAGGCCCGCGCCACGAGCTGTCGAAGTGGATGCAGGTGGCGCTCGCGTGCCTGGGCGCGGGAATACTGCTGAACCCGGAGGCGGAGCTGGGCCAGCGCACGGCCCTGTTCTGCGCCATCGCGCTGGTGCCCATGACGGGCCCGCTGCCGTCCGTCCGCATCATCGCCTCGTCCCTGCTCCTGCTGTTCATTCCGGAGGCGCGGCCGTGGGCCACCGGCCTGCTGCTGGTCCTGGCGCTGGCGGAGCACCACGCGCCCCAGACCCTGGCCGCCTTCTTCCGCGGCCCGCGCGACGCGGCGCTGCGCGCTTCCGCCACCGGCTCGGCCCTGGCGATCGCGGTGATCTCCACGCTGGTGTTGCCGTCTCCTGGCGCGCTCGGGGTGCTGGGCGCGGTGGTGCTCCTGTCCGCGTTCCTGCTGTCGCAGCGCTGGCTGCTCACGGCGGCGGTGGCGGTGTTCGCGCTGGCGCCGCTGGGGCAGACAGGGACGCTCTCGGTGGGTGAGTGGCGTTCAGACGGCGCCGTGCTCGTCGCGCTCGTGGGCCTGGCCTCCGCGCTGCTGTCCGCGCTGTGCCAGTCCGGCGCCGTGCAGCGCACGCTGACCAACGTCACCGCGCGCCTGACGCCCGGCATCGAGGGCACCTGGAGCGAGCCGCTGTGGGCCGGTGGCGCCGGCACCGTGGCGCTGCTCGTGGGCCTGCGGCTGATGGATGCGGGCCCGGGCGAGCTGCCCCTGTCCGTGGCGCTGGTCGCGGGCGTTGCGTCGCTCACGCTGATGGTGACGCGCGAGCGCCTGATGATGAACGCCGCCACGGCCCTGCTGGGGCTGGTGCTGGTCGCCGCCGTGCCGCCCCTGTGGGCGCCCGCGGTGGTGGCGGGCACGGGCCTGGTGCTCGCGGGCGTGGGCTTCGCGTTGGACCGGCGCGGCGTGGCGGTGGGCGCGGCCCTGCATCACGGCGGCGCGGTGCTGGCGCTGCTGTCGCTGGCGGGCCTGCGCTCGCTGAAGCACCCGGGCATGCCGCTGTGCGTGCTCTTCGCGTGGGCCACGGCGTGGGTGGTGGTGATGCGCCGCCGGGACCGCGAGTGGGTGGGGTGGCTGGCGTCCCTCTTCGCCGTGCACGCCTTCATCCTGAATTACGGCGCGACGCACTCCACCGGCCGGGGCGCGGAGTTCATCCTCCCGTACTTCGGCGCGGCGACGGCGCTGCTGGCCACGCTGGTGCTGTCCGTGGCGGGCCAGGCGGTGCGCGGACGCATGGGGCGGGCGTTCTCCGTCATCGCGCTCATCGAAGTGCTGGTCGCGGTGCTGGCGGTGCGCCTGCCGGGCGGCGCGGCGCGCGAGGCGTGGGTGGCGTGCGGCGGGCTCGTGTTCCTGCTGTTCGCGCTGGTGCGCCAGGCGGCGCGCGAGGAGGACGAAGCCGCCGCGTGGCTCGCGCAGGCGGTGGTGGCGACGGGCTACTTCTGCGTGCGCTTCATCGGGCTGGACGCGAGCCCCGACGCCGCGGACAGCCTGGTGTCCATCCTGGGAGGCGCGGCCTTCACCGGCCTGTACCTCTTCGTGCGGCGCGAGGGCGCGGGCCTCAAGGCCTTCCGCCGTCCCGCCGTGGCGGGCGCGTGGCTCTTCCCGCTGGCGGGCCTGCTGACGGTGCCGTGGAGCCAGCCGTTCGTGGCGGTGGCGCTGCTGGTGGGCTACGCGGCGCACTTCGCGGCGCTGTCGGCGTGCACGAACCAGAAGGGCGCCGCGTCGCTGATGTCCGTCGCGGCCTTCAACACGGCGCTGTACTTCGTCTGGCTGGGCACCGGCTCCGGCGAGCCGCAGTACTACGTCATCCCCGCGGGCCTCTCCCTGCTGCTGCTCCTGCGCGTCTTCCGCCAGGGGCTGTCGCCGGACGCCTACGCGCAGCTGCGCGCCCTGGCGGTGACGGGCATCTACGTGGCGGGCGCGTGGAAGCCGCTGCTCTTCAACGACGGCGAGGCGATGCTCCTGTGCGTCTTCCTCTGCCTCGTGGGCGTGGGCGCGGGCATCGCGCTGCGGATCCGCTCCTACGTGTACCTGGGCTCCGCGTTCCTGGTGACGGCGGTGGCCGCCAACCTGGTGCGCTTCGGCATGCGCGACCACCGCGTGGGCGCCGCGTTCCTGTCGCTGCTGGGCCTGATGGTGGTGGGATTCATGGTGGTGCTCAGCGCCCACCGCGCCGCCCTGCTCCAGAAGTACGCGCGGGTGCGAGACCTGCTCGCGACCTGGGAGGGATGATCGCTGTTTGACGTAAAACGATTCCGGGGTTGAATGCGTCCGCGTTCACCCCCGGAGGACTTGTTGCTGCTGCGCCGTTCGTCGCTCGTCACCCTGATGTCGCTGGGCTGCCTGGTGGGTTGTGCGCACGTCCCGGACGCCGCGCCTCACATGGCGGTGGAACTCCCGGGCCCGGCCGCCACGCGGTCGTCCGTTGAACCGCCAAGGGTCGCGGCGGTGGGCGCGGAGGGCGCACTCGGCGTGAAGGCTGAAGCCCCTCCGCCGCTGGCCTTCGTGACGCCCGAGGGCAGCGAGGGGCTGGCGGCGCTGCTGGAGGCGGACGCGCACCCGGTGCCGGAGGAGGCGGGCGTCATCGCGGCGGCGCTGGAGGCCGCGGCGCTCTTCACCGGGCCCACGCAGGGGCCGGGCGGCTTCTGGGACGAATTGCTGCCGCCGCCGTCGAAGCAGGCGCGCGGCATCGTGGCGCGCGCGGCGCAGCTGGTGGGCGCGCGGCGGTTGGACCGCTCGGTGCCCAATGACTGTTCAGGGCTGGTGCGGCTGGCGTACTTGCAGGCCGGCATCGACCTGGTGGCGCACGGCTTCCTCGCGGGCGAGAACGCGGTGACGGGCATCTTCCGTCGCGCGCAGGCGGCGGGCGCGGTGCACCGGCTGAACCCGCGTCCGGGCGACCTGGCGTTCTTCAAGGAGACGTACGACCGCAACCGCGACGGCAAGCGCAACGACGGCATGACGCACATCGCGGTCGTGGAGGCCGTGGCGCCGGACGGCACCGTGACGTTCATCCACCGGGGCGGCAAGGGCGTGGCGCGCAGCCACATGAACCTGGCGTTCCCCACGGTGCACAAGCTGAACTCCGGTGCGCTGCTCAACGATTTCATCCGACCGGCGAGCAAGGGGATGCGCGCGTACCTCGCGGGCGAGCTGTTCGTCGCGTTCGCTTCACCTGGAGGTTTGTAGTCTCACGGCAGTCCCGGGGACTTGCTCGCACCGCGAGCGCGTTTGAATCCAGGCGCGGGTGTGGCGTCATCCCGCGCATGAGATTGCCCCTGCTCCTGGGAAGCCTGTTGTTGTCGTCCGGCTGCATCGTGGCGGAGACGCGTCCCTCGCATCCTTCGCGTCCGCCTCCGAGGCCGCCGCCATCACGTCCGGTGGCGATGGGCTACGACGAGGCCGTGCGCCGCGGGTTCGACCAGTGCCGCGCTCGCGGCTACCACTGCGATTTGCAGGAGGCGCACCTCACCGGCAACGACGTGTGGAAGGTGAAGTTCCGCGTGGATGGCCGGGGCGAGAAGGGCCACCTGCACCTGGACTACGACGCGTACTCGCGCAACCTCATCAAGGTGAACGACAAGGTGAAGGACAAGGGCCGCGACTGGGACGACGACGACTGGGACGGCCCGGGGCGTGGCAAGAAGAAGGGCCACGCGCACCGGGACGACTGAGCCGCCGCGCTTCTCAGTGTGAGGCCTTCTTCAGGAGGGCCTCGGTGTGGTCCAGCAGCTCCGTCCCGCCGGGCTGCTCGTGGCCGGGCACGATGATGCGGGCGTTGGGGAAGTGCTCGCGCTCGCGCTTCAGGCTTCCGGGCCAGGCGGTGACGTCCGCGTCGTCCATGTTGCCCAGGGTCTTCGCCGTGGCGTCCTTGATGAAGCAGCCGCCGTAGAGGATGCCCGAGGCTGGGTGCATGACGACGAGGTTGTCGGGCGTGTGGCCGGCGCCGGGGAAGAACACGGACAGCGGGCCGAAGTCCTGCGCATCCGTCAGGAGCTGCTGGGGCACGGGGTTGCCCTGCGCCTTGGCGCGGCGGGCCGTGTCCTCGCGAGCGTGGACGGGGATGCCCTGGGCGTCGAGCGTGGGGATGCCGCCCGTCCGGTCGATGTGGAAGTGCGTCACCAGCGCGGCGCGCACCGGATGGTGGAGCGTGTCCTTCGCCCAGGCGAGCAGCACCTTGGAGTGCTCCGGCGTCCAGCCGGTGTCGACGAGGATGGACGCGTCACCGTCCTCCACGAGGAGTCCGTTCGCGGGCGTGCCGCCCCAGTCCTTGCCCGCCTTCGTGATGTGCAGCCACACGCCCGGGGCGATGCGACGCACGCTCACGTCCTTCGAGAGCACGGTCTCCTCCTGCTTCGCGGAGGCCGCCTTGGCGGGCTTGGGTGTCTTGGGCGGCGCCGCGGAGGAGGTGGCGGCACAGGCGAGGAAGGCGAGCAGGGTGACGCGGCGCAGTGGCTTCATGGGGCTCCAGTCGGGGGAACGCATGGGGACGCCCGCCGCGAGTGCAAGATGGGTGCACAGCGGATCCGCCGCGCTCCAGCCCGGGGGCGATGCGAACGCGCGGCCTCCGTGACGCACCCGCGTGGCCGGGGAGCCACGCTACGGCGCGGTCTTCTTCTTCAGCTCTTCGAGGGCGCGGGTGAGCACCTGCGCGTTGCAGGCCTTGCCGCCGCCGGACGGCTTCTCGCTGGAGGCCGACTCCACCGCGCGCGTGAGGGCGGGCAGGGCGGCGGGGTCGCCCAGGCTCACCAGCCGTTGGGCTGCCTTCGCGCGCACGGAGCAGTCGCTGGACTCCAGCGACGCGGAAAAGAGCTTCACCCGGTCCAGGTCCGCGTGGTCCTTGCTGTCCAGGTAGCGCAGCGCGCCCCACTGCTTCACCGAGAGTTCGCCCCGGGCCAGGGACTCCAGGTGCGAACGGACCGTGGGGGCCGGCAGGGCGTCCAGGGCCGTGCTCGCGGAGGCGTCGTTGTTTCCCAGGTCCTCGGCCAGCCCGTCCAGGAGGGCCATTTCAGGCTCCAGCGAGTCTTCCTTGCCCAGGCTCTGGATGAGGGCGTGCTCCTCGTTGTGCCTGTTTTGCGCGTGCTTCACCTCCGCGCGCAGCAGCGTCGTCTCCGCGCCCCTGGGCATGTCTGGCGCATCCAACCGCTGGAGCGCTTCCCTGGGCTTGCCGTCCTTCAGCAGCCCACGCGCCTGCACCCGCGGATCATTGGCGTGCACCGTCCACGCGACCCCCGCCACCAGCAGCACCAGCGCTCCCGCGACACCGGCCCGCACGCGCGGATGATGACGCAGGTACATCGCGCCCTCGCGCGCCTTCGTGCGCAGGCCGTCCAGCGGCGACTGCTTCGTCCCGGGCTCCCGGATGCCCAGCGCCGCGCCGAACGGTGAGCCCTCCTCCGAGCGCGTCACGCGGTACAGCTGCACCTTCTCATCGCGGCCGGGCAGGGGAATGGTGCCGCAGGGCTCGGCGCGGGCCTCGGCGCGGTTGCGCACCATGTTCACGGCCTCGGTGAAGGTCACCTCGTCCGCGGCGGCCACGTGCTCCACCGCCTTCACCACCTCCATCGGCTCGCCGAGCACCGCGTCGTTCGTCACCAGCACCTCGCCGACGTGCAGGCACACGCGGATGTGGAGCTGGTGCTCGACTGGCACCGTCTGGTTGTAGCGCCACAGCGCCTGCTGCATCGCCATGCCGCAGCGGATGGAGGAGGAGGGGGCCCGGAAGACCGCCAGCAGCGCGTCGCCGCGCTTCTGCACCAGCTTCCCGTCATGCTCGCGCACCAGCGGCATCAGCAGCCGGTCGTGCGTGTCCAGCATCCGCGCGTTCTCCTCGTGCGTCTGCCGGCTCATGCGGTCGGTGAAGCCCTGGATGTCGGTGAGCATCACCGTCACGTTCTGCGCCTTCGTCACCGCCGCGCCGCCCGTCACCGCGGGCATCCCGCCGCCCGTCAGCCGGGCCGCCGTGCCGAACGCCGCTGTGCCCGTGCGCTGCTGCGCCTGCACCGGAGGCGCCGTCACGGAAGGGGCTGCCGGTGCCACGCCGAACGCCGCCGTGCCGGAGCCCGGACCGACGGGCGCGGGATTCACGCCGAACGCCGCCGTGCCCGAACCGGAGCCGACCGGCGCCGTCCCCGCGGCGGGCGTCGCGTGGACGATGGGCGTGCCCTGGCTGGGGGTGAACGCCATCAGCGCCGCGTGCGCCAGGCCCAGCGCGTCCGCCAGCTCCTTCGCCGTCTGCGGCCGCTTCGCCGGGTCCTTGTCCAGCAGCCGCATCACCAGCGACAGCAGCCCCACGTAGCGCGACAGATGCGGGGCCGCGCGGTCCAGGGGCAGCGGCGCGTGCGAGGCGTGCTGCGACAGGAAGTGGCGCGGCGAGGGCCCGTCGAACGGCAGCCGCCCGGACAGCACGCGGTAGGCCAGCACGCCGAAGGAGTACAGGTCGCTGCGCGTGTCCACCTTCGCGCCCACGGCCTGCTCCGGGGACAGGTACTCCGGCGTGCCCAGCACCACGCCCACCTGGCTGAGCGCGCTGTTCGCGTCCGGCTCCACCAGCCGCGCGATGCCGAAGTCCAACAGCCGCGCCTGCTCGCCGCGCACGGACGGGGAGATGAGGACGTTCTCCGGCTTCAGGTCGCGGTGGATGATGCCCTTGTCGTGGATGGCCGCCAGGCCCTCCGCCAGCTGCTGGAGCAGCGCCAAGGCCCGGGGGGCGAGGAGCGGACCGCCCTGGAGCGCGTCGTAGAGGCTCTGCCCCTCCACGAACTCCATGACGAGGCACGCGGCGTCGCCGGACTCGCCAAAGTCCACGATGCGCACCACCGCCGGGTGCTCCACGGCGGACAGGAGGCGGGCTTCGCGCTTGAAGCGCTCGGCCATGCCGGCCTGGGCGTGCAGGTCGTGGTGGAGGACCTTGATGGCGACCTTGCGGCCCAGGGAGACCTGTTCGCCCAGGTACACCTCACCCATGCCCCCGGAGCCCAGGGGCCCGAGGACCCGGAAACGACCGTCGAGAACCAGTGCGTCGGGGGCCAGCACGGCGCGGCATCTTGCACGGCTTCCGCCTTGGGCGCATGACGTTCCTCCAGGGCGGATTCACCTGGGTACATCGTGCCCCGCCGCCTGCCTCCCAGGCGGGGGATTGCCTAAAAATTCCAGGGCTTAGGGGGCATGGTAGCCTCCCCAGCCTCCGACGATGGCCACCGACAGCGAGTCCCCCAAGCCCGCCGCGCCCGCTTCGGGCGCCGCCCCCGAGCTTCGCCTGCTGGATCGGCGCGCGTTCGTGGGCTTTCCGGCCTTGGAGGTCCAGCCCGGGCTGCGCATCGCCGACTTCGCGCTCCAGATTCCGGACGTCAGCTTCCCGTTCAACGTCAGCGCGGGCGCCACGCGCTACCAGCGCAAGAAGCTGCTGTTCGGCTTCCTGGAGCTGACGGTCGACGCGGACCTCGTCACGCGCAAGGTGGCGGAGCTGGCCGGGCGGCTCGCGGGCATCGAGGAGCTGCGGCTGCACTTCCGCCCGGGCTACCTGGAGGGCCAGGGCCGGCTGCCCGCGCCGGAGCGCACGCCGTTCACGTTCAAGATCGCCTTCGACGCGGACGGGGACCGGCTGGCCGTCTACGTCTACGACGTGCGGCTGTATGGCTTCTCCGCCACGCCGTCGGTGCAGCTGCCGGGCCTCCTGTCCGAGGCCGTGGGCGCGCTGGGCCTGCTGCCGGACGTGGAGGTGCGCGGCGCCACCGGCTTCTCCACCCGCGTGCTGCCCGCGCTGTGCGAGCTGGCCGCGCTGAGCCGGGGCTACAAGGTGCCCACGCTGGACACCGCGCGCCTGTCCGCGGCCGAGGTCTCCAGCACGGGCCTGCGCCTGCGCTTCGCCGCCGGTGGGCTGCCGCCGCCCGCCGCGCCGGACGAGGAGCTGATGCTGGCGCTGGAGGGCGCCCGGGCCTTCGCGGACGCGGAAGCGCTGGTCGCGCAGGGCCGGCTCGCGGAGGCGCGGCAGGCGTACCTCCAGGCCGGTGACGCGCAGGACGCGCACCCGTTCGCGGCGGAGCGGCTGCTGGCGTTGCTCGTCGCGGATCCGCAGGCGCACGACCTGGCCCTGGACGTGGCGGCCACGCTGTCGCGCCGCCGGGACCGCAGCCCCGCGGCGCTGTGGGGCGAGGCCGTGGTGCGCGAGCGCCGGGGTGAAGGTGCCCGCGCGGCGGAGCGCTACCTGGCGCTGTGCGCGCTGGCCCGCCGCACGTCGGAAGAGGCCGCCGCGTTCTTCGCCGCCGAGGCCGCCGCGCGCTCCTCGCGCGACACCGCGCCCCAGGTGGCGGTGAAGGCGCTGCACGAGCTGCTGGGCCTCAAGCCGGACCACCTGCCGTCGTTGAAGGCGCTGGCGCGCGCGTCGGACCAGGCGCGCGACCGGGCCGGCGCGGTGCGGGCGTACCGGCGGCTCGCGGCCCTGGCTCGCGACCCGTTGGAGGCCGCGGACGCGCACGTGCATCTGGCGCGGCTGTGCGCGCAGACGGAGGACGACATCGCGGGGGCCCGGCTGCACTGCGAGGCCGCGCTGCGGTTGTCTCCGGATCAACCGGACGCGCTGCTGCTGCTCGGTGAGCTGTGCCACCGCGGCGGTGAGCACCTGCGCGCGTTGAAGGCGCTGGACCGGCTGCGCGAAGTGTCCATGGCGCGCCACGAGTTGGACCGCGTGGGACAGGCGGACCTGCTCGCGGGCCGGGTGTGGGAAGACGGCCTGAAGCAGCCGGAGAACGCGCTCTTGCGCTACCGCGAGGCGGTGTCGCTGCTGCCCGGCGAGCCGGAGCCGCTGTTCGCCTCCGCGCGCGTCGCCGAAGGTCTGGGCCGGTTGCAGGAAGCCCTGAGCGGCTACCAGCAGGCGCTGGAGCTGGCGGGACCGGCGCCGCGTTCGGAGAGCGTGCGCCACGCCGCGCACGAGAGCCACCACGCGTTGGCCCGGCTGTCGCGCACGAAGCTGGGCGACCCGGCGCGGGCGCGCGAGCACCTGGAAGCGGCGCTCGCGCTGGATCCGCGCGACGCGGTGGCGCTGGATGAGCTGATTCCGTACTTCCGCGTCACCGGCCGCTCGCAGGAACTGGCCGAGGCGCTGGAGAAGGCCGCCGCCCTCAAGGAAGAGCCGAAGGCCCGCGCCGCGCTGTGGGCTGAAGCCGGTGAGCTGTACCGGGGCAAGCTCCAGCAGGCGGACAAGGCCGACAAGCTGCTCACGCTCGCGCTGGAGGCGGACGGCGACCACCGGCCCGCGCTGGAGTCGCTGCTCGCGCTGGCCGAGGCCCGCCGCGACGGCGCGCAGCTCACCCGGTGCCTCGCGGCGCTGGCGCGGCTGACGGTGGAGCCGAAGGAGCGGGCGCAGAAGTACCGCCGCCTCGCGGTGGCCGCGCGCGACCTGGCGTTCGACCTGGACCTCGCCGTGCACGCGCTGCAGGAGGTGCTGCGCGCGGAGCCGGATGACCTGCCGGCGTTGGGTGAGTTGTGCGCGTTGCAGCGCAAGCGCTCCGACCTGGCGGGGCTCGCGCAGGCGCTGGAGGACCGCGCGCGCGTGGCCGAGGCGCAGGGCGACAAGCGGCTGGCGGCGGCGGCGCTGCGTGAGCTGGCCGGCGTGCTGGAGGCGCGGCTGGGTCGCGTGGGCGACGCGCTGGTGGCGCTGGAGAAGGCCGCGCGGCTCGCGCCGGACGCGGCGGTGCTGCTGGACCTGGCGGACCTGAGCCTGCGCTGCGAGAGGCCCGAGCATGCCCGGCGCGCGCTGGAGTCGCTGCTGGCCACGCTGCCGCGCACCGCGGCGCCGGAGAAGCTGGCGGACGTTCGCGCTCGGCTGGGCCGGGCGTGTGAACTCCTGGGCGACCGCGAGGGCGCCATCGCCGCGTACGCGCAGGCGTTCCCGCTGCGGCGGCTGGATGACGTGCTCGCCACGCGGCTGGAGTCCCTCTACACGGAGGCCGGCGAGACACAGGCGCTGGCGGAGCTGTGGGCCACGCGCGCGCAGGCGCTGGCGGGAGCGGACCGGTCTGAAGAGGCCGCGCCGCTGTTCCTCCAGAGCGCGCGTGCGCTGCTGGAGCGCGGGGAGAAGGCCGCCGCGCTGATGCGCCTGGCCTCCGCGCTGGAGGCGAGCCCCGAGGGACCGCTCGCCGCCGAGGTGCTGGAGGCGCTGGCCGAGCTGGAGCTGGAGCGCGGCGAGAAGCTGGAGGCGGCGCGGCTGTACGCGCGGCGGGCCACGCTGGTGCCGGATGAGCGAGCGGGCGCGAAGCTGCTCTTCCGCGCGTCGCTGCTGGCCGCAGGCACGAGCCGCGAGGAAGCCTTCCTCGCCGAGGCGCTGGAGCGCGACGCGACGTTCGCGCCCGCGCGGATCCGCCGGGGCGAGCTGCGGCTGACCACGGATGCCCGCGCCGCGCTGGAGGACTTCGAGGCGGTGCTGGCGCTGCCGCCCGCGGACGTGGACGCCCCGCGCGAAGCGGAGCGCGTGGCCCTCACGCGCAAGGCCGCCACCGCCGCCGTGCGCGCGAACCGCACGGACGCGGCCCGGCGCCTGCTCGCGGAGTTCTGCGCGCGCACGCCGGAGGACCTGGACGCGCGGCTGGAGCTGGCCGCGCTGCACCGCAAGGCAGGTGCCCGCGAGGCCCTGGCGGACCTGCTGGTGGAGCTGTGGCCGCGCCTCGCCGGAGACGCCCGCCGTCAGGCCCGCCGCGAACTGGCCGAACTGTGCCTCTCCCTGGGCCGTGCGAGCGCCGCGGCGGATTCGCTGCGCAGCCTGCTGGCGGAGGAGTCGCAGGACGCGTGGGCGGCGCAGGCGCTGCTGGAGCTGCTGCCCCCGCCCGGCACGGGCACGCCGGAAGAAGAGGCCGAGCGGCTGGAGCTGCTGGGCACGCTGGTGTCCGCCGCGTCGGGTGAGGCCCGCGCCGAGCTGCTCGCGCGCCGTGCCGCCCTGCATCGGAGCGCGGGCCGCACGGGTCCCGCGCGGGATGACTGTGCCCAGGCCGCGAAGCTGTCGCGTCGTCCCGCGCCGCTGCTGCTGATGCTGGCGGAGCTGGCGCGCGAGGCGTCGGACGCGCCCGCCGAGCTGGATGCCTGGCGCCGCGCCGTGGCCGCCGATGCCACCCTGGGCGCCCGCGCCCGGGAGCGGCTGCTGGCCCTGGCCACCGTGCTGCTGGAGAAGGACGAGCGCGCCTCCGCCGGGGACGCGCTGCGTGCCGCCATCGCGCTGGAGCCACCCGCCGACGCGCGGTGCGACGCCTTCTTCGCGCTCGCCGAGCTGGCCCGCCGCGAAGGCAAGCCCGCCGACGAAGCCGCGGCGCTGGTCGAGGCCGCGCGTCAGGGTCCCATCGCCCGCCGCGTGGAGGCGCTCCTGCTGCGCGCCACGCTGCTCGAAGACCTGGGGGACCGCGAGGCCGCCGCGCGCGACCTGGAAGCCGCGCTGGTCCTGGCGCCGCGCCACGAAGAAGCCACGCTCGCGTTGCAGCGCGTGCTTCGCGACCTGGAGGACTGGGCCCGGCTCGCGGAGCTGCTCGCCGCCGAGGCGCCCCATGCGCCGACCTCCGTCGCCGCGTCGCTGTACTCGGAGCTCGCGAGCCTCTACCTCGACCGGTTGGGGCAGGGTGCGCCCGCCGAGGCCGCGCTGCGACAGGCGCTGCGGCTGACGCCGACCGATGCGGCCGTGCGCCGCCGGCTGGTGTCGCTGGTGGCCGGTCGCGGCGAGCTGCTGGAGGCCGCGGGCCTGTTGGAGGCCGCCGCTGAAGACGCCGACGCCGCCGAGGCCGCGGCGCTGCTGCGCGAGGGCGTCACCTACGCGCGGCAGGCCCAGGAGCTGGACCGGGCGCTGGCCCTGGCGCGTCGCGCGCATGCGCGGGTGCCGGCGAAGGGCGAGGACCTGGCCACGCTGGCGGACCTGCTCTACCTGCGCGGCGCGGTGCGCGAAGCGCTGCCCCTGCAGGAAGCCCTGGTCCAGGCGGCGGACTTCCGCACGGCCCCGGAGGCGGCGGAGGCCACGAGCCTGCGCCTGGGTGACCTGGCGGAGCAGGCCGGCGACGTGAAGCGCGCGGTGGCCGCGTACCGGCACCTGCTCGCCGAGCGTCCGCTGTGCGAGCGCGCCGTGGAGCGCCTTGCCGCGCTGCTGGAGCGCGATGATCCGCGCGGTGCCTTCGAGGTGCGCGTCGCCCACGCGCGCGTGCTGGCGCCGTCCGAGGACACCGTCGCGCGGCTGGTGTCGCTGGCGGAGCGCGCACGCGAGGCGTTGGCGGACGCGGGCATCGCCGCGTCGCTGCTATCCCACGCGGCAACGATGGCGAAGGAGCCGCTGCCCCTGCGCCGCCGGCTCGTCGCGCTCTACCGCGAGACGGGCCGCACGTCGGAGCTGCTGGCGGAACTCCAGCCGGTGGCCGCGCTCAGCCTCCAGGCCGGGGACGTGGACGCCGCGCTCGCGGCCTACGACGAAGAGGCCCGGCTCGCCGAGTCGCTGGGCCGCGCGGACGAAGCGCTGCGCTCGCTCGCCAACGCCCGCGACCTGTTCGCTGCCGGGGAGCGCAACGCGGAGGCCGCCGCGTGCGAGCGCCGCCGCGCGGAGCTGCTGCGCGACGTGAAGCTGGACCTGAACGCGGCCGAGGCCTCCCTGGAGCGCGCCTTCGGATTCGCCGCGGAGCTGGACACCGCGCGCATGGGCGCGGCCCTGGCCGAGCGCCGCGACGACGCGGCCGCCGAGGCGCGCTGGTGGGAGCGCGGCCTGCCCCGCATGACGGGCACGCGCGAGGGCGCGGCGGTGCTGCTGCGCCTTGCCCGCCTGAACCTGGGCGAGCTCGCGGATCCGTCGAAGGCCGAGGGCTTCCTGCGCCAGGCCCTGCGCCAGGACCGGTGGCTCACGGAGGCCGAAGGCCTGCTCGCGGAGCTGCTGGAGCGCGACGGCCGGCTCGCGGAGCTGGCCGCCTGGTACGAGGAGTGCGCGGAGGCGGAGATCGACGCCGACCGTCACGCGGCGCTCCTCCTCCAGGCCGCGGTTCTCTACCGCGACCGCGCCAACAAGCCGGAGGCCGCCGCCGCCGCGCTCATCGCCGCGCGCGCCGCGAAGCCGGACGACCTGAACCTCACCGCGCAGGCGGCGGAGCTGCTGCACCAGGTGCGCCGCCCCGCCGACGCCGCGGAGTTCGACGCCATCCTCCTGGAGGCCGACCCCTTCCGGGAGCCCGTCTTCACGCGCCACCGCGCCTTCCTGGAGGAGAGCGGCGAGCGCCAGGCCCTGGCCGAGCTGATGCTCCGCCGCGCCGAGCGCCAGACGCCCGCCGAGGCCGCCGCGAGCTACCTCGCCGCCGCCAGCGCCTTCCGTGAAGAGGGTGCCCGCGAGCGCGCCATCCTCTGCGAGGACCGCGCGTTCGAGCTGGACCCCGCCAACGCGGAGGCCTTCCAGCACGTGCGCGAGCGCGCCGCCGGAGACGTGCGCCGGCTGGCGGATCTGCTGGGCCAGCGCGCGGAGGCCGTGGCTCCCACCGAAGCGCTGCCCCTGTTGCGCGAGCGGGCCCAGCGCCTGCTGGACGCGGGCGAGGCGCTCAAGGCCGCGGAGGCCTTCGACGACTACCTGGGCCGCGCGGGCGGTGACGTGGATGCCCTCTGCGCCCGCGCCGAGCTGGCCGCCCAGGGTGGAGGCCCCGCCGCCGCGCAGCCGTACGACCGCCGGGTGCTGGCGCTGGGCGGCGACTCGCTGCCGGTGCCGGTGCTCGTGCGCACGTGGCTGCGCCTGGGCCATGCGTCGCTCGCCTCGGGTGCGTTCCACGACGCGGCGGACGCCTTCGAAGCCGTGGTGTCGCTGGAGCCGGAGGGCGCGCGCGGTGGTGAGGCGCTGTCGCTGCTCGCGGAGGTGCACTCGCGCACGGGCAACGGCCCCGGGCTGTACCGCGCGTCGTTGCAGCTGGCGCGCAGGGCCCAGGACGCGGCGACGGAAGAGGTGCTGCTGCGCCGCGCGGCGGACCTCTTCGATGACCCGCGCGAGGCCATCGACGCGCTGGTGCCCCTGGCCCGGCTGCGCCCGGCGGACGCGAGCGTCATCGACCGCGCGGTGGAGGGCCTGCGCGCGCTGGGCCGCCACGGCGACCTGCTGGGCATCTACGAAGTGGGCGCGGAGGCCGCGGGAGGCTCGCGCGCCGCGGAGCTGCTGCTCGCCGCCGCGTCCGTGGCGAACGAGTCGCTGTCGGACGCGGACACGGCCTGGGCCCTCACGCGCCGCGCGGCGGAAGCGGATCCGGAGAACCCGGCCGCCCTGCGCGCGCTGGTGGACGGCCTGCGTGCGCGCAAGGAGTCCGTGGAGCTGCTCGCCGCGCTGGAGCGGCTGATCCCCCTCACGGAGGACGCGGACGAGTCCGCGGTGCTCCGGCTGGAGTTCGCGGCGCTGGCGAAGGACGCGGGCCGCGAGGACGCCGCCCGCGACGCGCTGGAGGCCGTGGTGTCGCGGGGCGCTTCCGGTGCCGGCTACGCTGACGCGCTGGAGGCCCTGGAGCCGCTGCTCGGTGAGGCGCACGCGCGCCGCGCCGAGGTGCGCGTGGCCCGCTCGGAGCTGGCGTCGGGCGAGCAGCGGGTGTCGCTGCTGGTGGCCGCCGCGCGAGCCTTCGAGAAGGCGGGCCTGCTGGACGAGGCGCTGAAGGCCGCGAAGGCCGCCGTCGCCACGGAGCCGGACCTGCGCGCCGCGCTGCTCGTCGCGCACCTGCACCGCGCCTCCGGAGACGCGCCCCGCGCGGCCCGCGCACTGTTGCAGGCGGCCCGGCTCGCCGCGCCCGAGGAGCGTCCCCCGCTGCTGCTGGAGGCCGCCGGCCTCTGGGAGAAGGCGGGCGAGATGGGCGAGGCGCTGGAGGTCATCGAGCGCATCGCCACCGACGCACCGGACATGTTGTCCGCGTCGGAGCTGGCCGAGCGCTTCGCCCGCCTGGGCGCCTTCGCGCGCGCGCTGGACGTGGGCTTCGCGCCCGCCATGGCCGCGGGCGAGTACACCGACGCGCTGGCCATGGCCGCGCAGGCGGGCGACGTGCCCCGCACGCGCGTGGCCCTCTGGGCCCTGGTCGCGATGCCGGACGCGGACCCCGCCCACGCCTCCGCGCTGGCGGACGGCCTGCGCGAGGACGCGGAGTGGGAAGGCCTGCTGGAGCTGGCGGCCCTGTCCTACGAGCGCGACGCCGCCTTCGCCGTGGCGCTGCGCGACGAAGTCCTGCGCGCCCGTCCGGCCCCGGTGCTCGCGCGCCTGCGCGCCCTGGAGGAGGTGGGCGGGGAGCCCGGCCTCGGCGCGCGCCTGATGCTCCTCCTGCCGGAGCTGGGCCTGGAGCCCGAAGCCCTGGCCGAAGCGGTGCTCACCCGCGTGCGCCAGTTGCCGGAGCCCGCGCGGCTGGAGTCGCTGGCCTTCGCCGCGGACGGCTGGCCCGCGCGCCGCGAGGAGCTGCTGCGCGAGCGCTACGCCCTGGAACGCCAGCTGGGCAACCTGGAGTCCGCGGAGCGCACGCTGGCGCTCATCGCGGAGGACACGCAGGACGCCAGGGCGCGCGCGCTGCTGCACCTGGAGCGCGGTGAGCTGCTCCAGGGCCCGCTGGCCCAGCCCGCCGAGGCGCGCGAGGCCTTCGAGGCCGCCCTCGCCGACGACGCGGACAACCTCGCCGCCGTGCAGTCGCTGCTCGCGCTGGTGGACGAGGCGCGCGAGTCCACGGTGTTCCTCGCGCTGGCGGACACCCTCGCGAAGCTCGCGGGCGCCGACGCGTGGACGCCGTACCGCGAGCGCCTGGCGGACGCCTACGAAGCGCAGCAGCGCTGGGCCGAAGCGGCCACGCAGCTGGAGCAGCTCCCGGACACCGACGAGCGGCTGGCCCGCCGCGTGAAGTTCGCCGACGCGCGCGGCCTGGTGGGCGAAGCGCTGCGGCTGCGCGAGCGCCTCACGCAGGACCCCGCGGAACTGGAAGTCATCCTGCGCGGCTACCTGGACGCGCAGCTCGTGGGCCCGGCGGTCCGTCTGGCGGAGCGGCTCGCGGACGCGCAGCAGCTCACGCCCGCGCTGACGCGGTGGGTGACCGAGCGCTTCTCTCCGTCCCCGGACGGCGCGGTGCTCGCGGTGCGCTTCTGGCCCGCGCTCTTGCGTGAGAAGTGGCCGGACGTGGACGGCTGGACGCTGTACGCGGAAGCGCTGCGCGCCCTGGGCCGTCCGGAGGCGGAGCGCACGGACGGCATCGGCGCCGCGCTCGTCGGCAGCGACGCCCCCGCGCCTCGTGCGCCCATGTCGCGGCTGGAGCGTCCCGCGCAGGACTTCCAGCACCCGGAGCCGGAAGGCCTGGTGCCCGTGACGGAGGCGAGCCTCGCGCGGCTGCACGTCGCGCTGAAGCCGGTGCTCGTGTCGCTGGGCGCGGAGAACGTGCGGCTGTCCGTGGATCCGCGCGGTGGCGTGGAGGCGTACCTCACGTCGCCGGATGCGCTGGTGCTGGGCGCGGGCGCGCTCGGCTGCTTTGGCGCGGTGGAGCTGGGCTGGCTGTGCGCGCTGGCGCTGGCGCTGGGCTCCGAGGGCGTGGAGCTCACCCGGCCCGGCGCGGTGCTGGCGTGGGAGGACGCGGCGGTGGCGGCCTGGCGCGCGATGCCCGCGTCGCTGGCGGCGGGGCGCGTGCTGGCGCGGCTGGACTCGGACGTGCGCGGCGGTGACCCGGCGGCGGTGGATGTGGGCGCGGTGCTGTCCCGCAGCGAGGCCTTCCGTCAATTGGCCCTGGCCTCGCTGGACGTCTAACCTGGAGCGCCTCATGCACCTGAAGCGACTGGCACTGGCGCTCTTCCCCGCGGCGGCCCTGGCCGTGGCGGTGGGTTGTTTCTCCGACCCCGTGTACCCGGGCAACCAGGTGATGGGGACGTTCCGCTTCCAGGCGAAGCTGGACGCGGCGCGCACCACGTGCGACGCGGGCTCGCGCGACTTCGCGCAGCTGGACGACGCGGGCACCTTCACCTTCGAGGGCACCTTCTCCCGCGACACCGACGCGGGCACGGGCTTCTTCACCGTGCAGGGCTTCTCCCGCGACGCGGGCTACACCGGCCAGAGCGTGTCCTCCACCCACCGCGCCACCGCGCGCCGCGACTCGTGCGGCACCGGCTGCGAGGACTCCGAGATTGAAGAAGCGCTCAACGTCATGCTCCTGAGCGACAGCCAGTCGCGCAACGTGGCGCGCGACTGCAAGCGCCTGGACGGCGGCGTCCCCGAGGGCGACGTCCCGGCCCCCACGGAGAACGGCTACGACGTATCGCTCGCGTGCGGCACGCTCACGGACGTCTTCCTGCCGGGCAAGGGGACGGCCTGCAAATGCAACCCGTCCACCTGCACGACCGTGTACACGGTGAGCGGCGACCGCATCGACTGAAGCACCCCGGGCCTGTCCCCGTCGTGTAGTGTGCGCCGCCCCGAAGTGGAGGATGGAATGGCGAAGCGTGCGGTGGTGCTGCTGTCCGGCGGCCTGGATTCGACGACGTGCCTGGCGATGGCGAAGGCGGACGGCTTCGAGCCGGTGTGCCTGTCCATCGCCTACGGCCAGCGCCACGCGGTGGAGCTGGAGCGCGCGAAGAAGGTCGCCTCCACCATGGGCGTGCGCGACGTGCGCGTGGTGACGGTGGACCTGCGGCAGGTGGGCGGCTCCGCCCTCACGGACGACATCCCGGTGCCCAAGGACCGCTCGGAGGACGCCATGTCCCACGACGTCCCCGTCACCTACGTGCCCGCGCGCAACGCGCTGTTCCTCTCGCTGGCGCTAGGGCTGGCGGAGGTGGTGGGCGCCACGGACCTCTACATCGGCGTCAACGCGGTGGACTACAGCGGCTACCCGGACTGCCGCCCGGAGTTCATCCGCTCCTTCGAGGCCATGGCCCAGCTGGCCACCAAGGCGGGCGTGGAGGGCGCGACCTTCAAGGTGCACGCGCCGCTGTCCGGCCTCACCAAGGCGCAGATCATCCAGGCCGGCGTGAAGCTGGGCGTGGACTACGGGATGACGCACTCCTGCTACGACCCGGACGCGCAGGGCCGCGCGTGTGGCCGCTGCGACAGCTGCCTGCTGCGCGCGAAGGGCTTCCAGGAAGCCGGCGTGCCGGACCCCACGGTGTACACGGACGGGGTGCGCTGATGCTCGCGACAGGCCTCACGCTGACCCTGGCGCTGCTCGGAAGCGCACCGAAGGCCGCCCCGCCCAAGCCCAAGGCGGAGCTGGTGGACGCGACCACCGTCATCCCGGACCTGGTGCTGGACCTGCGCTACGCGACGAAGGACAACTTCCTCAAGAAGCAGGTGTACCCGGACGGCGCGCGGTGTCTGTTGTTGCCGGACTCGGCGAAGCGCCTGTCGCAGGCCGCGGACGCGCTGCGCCCCCAGGGCTACCGGCTGAAGGTGTACGACTGCTACCGGCCGCGCGCGGTGCAGTACGAGATGTGGAAGATCCTCCCGAAGCCCGGCTACGTGGCGGACCCGCGCAAGGGCTCCAACCACAACCGGGGCGGGGCGGTGGACCTGACGCTGGTGACGAAGGACGGGGCGGAGGTGGAGATGCCCACCCCCTTCGACGACTTCACCCCCGCGGCGCACCACGGCTACACCGGCGGCACGCCCGCCTCGCGCGAGCACCGCGAGGTGCTGCGCAAGGCCATGGAGGGCGCCGGCTTCCAGCGCAACAAGATGGAGTGGTGGCATTACGACCTGCCCGGCGCTACGAAATTGCCGGTGCTGGACGTGCCCTTCACCCTGGCGGGGTGACGCCTGGCTGCTCGCCAGCCCAGTGGTTTCGCGCGGTTGCGTCAGGGACTGCGCGTTAGTGGGCGCGCGCACGGAGTGCCTGCTATTCCTGGCCGCGTATGAGTCAAACGCTCGCGGCCGGCCTGGAAAACACGCTCATCTCTCCGTCCTCGGGGGCGCAGCTCGCGCCCACGCTCACTCCGGGGGCAGCCACGACCCAGCGGCGCAACACGGTGCTGCCGCGAGTGGAGTGGCAGGGGCAGCAGCCCAACGTGGTGCCGCTGCAGCGCGAGCGCTTCGAGGAAGTGCGCCCGCTGGGGCAGGGCGGCATGGGTGAGGTGGTGCTGATCCGCGACCACGACATCGAGCGGGAGGTCGCGCTCAAGCGGCTGCCCCCGGGCGCGGACCTGGACCGCGTGCTTCGCTTCGTGGAGGAGATCCGCACGGTGGGCATGCTGGACCACCCGAACATCGCGCCCGTGCACGACGTGGGCGTGGATGAGCAGGGCCGGTACTACTTCCTGATGAAGCACCTGAAGGGCGAGACGCTGGAGTCCATCATCGCCCGGCTGCGCAAGTCGGAGCTGGACGCGCTGGTGCGCTATCCGTTCCAGGTGCGGGTGCAGATCTTCCTGGGCGTGCTGCACGCGGTGGCGTACGCGCACGGCAAGGGCTTCATCCACCGCGACATCAAGCCCGCGAACATCATGGTGGGCCCCTTTGGTGAAGTGACGGTGCTGGACTGGGGCCTCGCGCGCCGCGTGGGCGCGTCCGCCGCCCGGGCCATCGCGGCCGGTGAGCCGACGGACCTGCACTCGGCCCGGCCGCTGCAGACGGAGCTGGGCTCCGTGGTGGGTACGCCGCTCTACATGTCCCCGGAGCAGGCGCGCGGCGAGCACGACACGATGGATGCTCGCAGCGACGTCTACAGCCTGTCGGTGCTCTTCCATGAGCTGCTGTCGCTGACGCACTACCTGGAGGGCATCCAGTCGGTGCCGGACATCATGAAGGGGGTGCAGACGCGCACGCTGGACATGGCGTCCATGCACCTGAACAGCGCGCAGGGCCCGGTGCCCGCGGAGCTGATGTGGTTCGTGAAGAAGGGGATGAGCAAGGACCCCGCGGAGCGCTTCGTGTCGGTGGACGACATGGTGACGCAGCTCCACGCCGCGCTGGAGGGCCGCATCCACGTGCAATGCCAGCGCACGATGCTGAAGAAGACCCTGCACAAGGGCCTGCGCATCGCGGACCGCAACCCCATGGCCCTCACGATGGCGGGCCTGGTGGGCGCGGGGCTGGTCATCGCGTCGGCGGTGAACCTGGGCATGACGTTCTTCGGCGCGCTGCTGCACTGAGCCTCGCGTCGAGGTTTGTCGCCCCGGTCGCGCGCGGTGTGATGGACTGGCGGCGTGCAACGTCTCCGCCGCCTCCTCATGGCCTTCGTCATCGTCACCGGCATGCTGTACCTGGCGCTGTGCGCGCTCGCCTTCGCCGCGCAGCGCGCGCTCATCTACCCCGCGCCCCACGCTGAACCCGCGATGCTGCGCGACCAGCCCGGCTTCGGCGTGGTGCCCCTGGCCGACGGCCTCAACGTGGACCGCTTCTACGTGCCCGCGCCGCCGGGGGCCCCCACGGTGGTGCACTTCCACGGCAACGGCGAGCAGCTCCTGGGACAGCGGGGCTTCGGCCAGGCGCTCGGGGACGCGGGGCTGGGCTTCCTCGCGGTGGAGTACCCGGGCTACGGCGCGTCGCCGGGCAGTCCGACGGAGGCGGGCCTGTACTCGTCCGCGGAGGCCGCGCTCCAGTTCCTGCGCGAGCAGGGCGTGAAGCCGGAGGACATCGTGCTCAGCGGGCGCAGCCTGGGCACCGGCGTCGCGGTGGAGATGGCGCGGCGCGGGTACGGCGCACGCATGGTGCTGGTGTCCCCGTACACGTCCATGGTCGCCATGGGCCAGCGCACGCTGCCCTTCCTGCCCGCCTCACTGTTGATGCGCGACCGCTACCTGTCGCTCGAAAAAGCTCCCCACATCCCCATCCCCGTCCTCATCATCCACGGCGAAGAGGATGAGGTGGTCCCCGTGGACATGGGCCGCACGCTGGGGCAGCGCTTCCCGAAGGCCCGGGTGGTGACCGTTCCGGGCGCCCACCACAACGACGTGCTGGAGCGGGACGGCCAGGAGGAGTTCGCGCGGCTGGCCACGTTCGCGCTCGACGGAACCTGAGCGGCGCGGGAGGACGCATGACGTCCTGCGTCGCGTTCCCTTGCGCCTACCGGCGACCCCCGGACTATGCTTCGTGTCATCAACGCGATGTTTCATCGCGTCCTCAAGCTCCCCCGAGGGATGGATGAGCATCGAACCGGCCCCTGCCGCGAACCTGTCCGAAGCGGCTCGTGAAATCGTCGAAGTGGGCCGCTTCTTGAGCGTGCGCAACTTCGTGCCCGCCACCAGCGGCAACTTCTCCCGCAGGCTGGATGCCCGCACCGCCGCCGTCACGCGCTCCGGCGTGGACAAGGGCGAGCTGGTGGAGGCGGACATCCTGGTGGCGGACATCCACGCGCCGCCGCCCAAGGGCTCGTCCGCGGAGACACCCCTGCACCTGCAGCTCTACCGGGACCGCCCGGAGGCGCAGGCCGTGCTGCACACGCACTCCGTGGTGGCCGCGCTGCTGTCGAACCTGCGGCTCGCGGAAGGCGAGCTGGTGCTCCAGGACTTCGAATTGCTCAAGGCCCTGGGCGACACGCGCACGCACGAGGCGGCGGTGTCCATCCCCATCTTCCCCAACGACCAGGACATCCCGCGGCTCGCGGACAAGGTGACCGCGATGCTCCAGAAGCGCACGGACCTGGTCGCGTATCTCATTGCCGGCCACGGGCTCTACACCTGGGGCCGGAGCATGGCCGAGGCGCGCCGCCACGTCGTGGCGCTGGAACACCTGCTGACGTACGAACTCGAGAAGATGAAGGTGCGGCGATGAGCAAGCTGATTGTCTACAACGACCACCAGCCGGAGGCGCCGCTGGGCGTCTACACCGAGCCCGAGGACATCCGCCGCGAGCTCAAGCCCGCGGGCGTGCGCTTCGAGCGCGTGAACGCCTCCGTGGACCTGCCGGACGGCGCGGGCCAGGAAGAGGTTCTCGCGGCCTACAAGCACATCGTGGACGCGGAGATGAAGGCCCACGGCTACAACACCGTGGACGTGGCGCGCATCAAGCCGGACGCCCCCAACGTGGAGGCCGCCCGCGCGAAGTTCCTCTCCGAGCACGCCCACACGGAGGACGAGTCGCGCATCATGGTGGAGGGCAGCGGCTGCTTCTACCTGCACGCAGGCGACAAGGTCTTCCAGGTGGAGTGCACGCGCGGAGACCTCATCAGCGTGCCGGAGGGCATGAAGCACTGGTTCGACATGGGCGCCGCGCCCCGCTTCGCCGCCATCCGCTTCTTCATCCGCCCGGACGGTTGGGTGGGCCACTTCACCGGCGAGACCATCGCCGAGCGCTTCCCGAAGTACGCGCCGTGAGTGCTCCCAAGGCCATCGTCACGGACATCGAAGGCACCACCAGCTCCATCGCCTTCGTGAAGGACGTCCTCTTCCCCTTCGCCCGGAAGCACCTGGCGGAGTACGTCGCCACGCACGGACAGTCGGCCACCGTGCGCCAGTGCCTGTCCGACGCCCGCACGCTCGCGGGTGAGCCGGGGCTGGACGAGATTGGCACCGTGGCGCTGCTCCAGCGCTGGCTCAACGTGGACCGCAAGGCCACGCCGCTCAAGACGCTCCAGGGGCTCATCTGGGAGGAAGGCTACGCGCGGGGCGAAATCAAGGGCCACGTCCACGCGGACGCAGCCCGGGCCCTGCGTGAGTGGCACGCGAAGGGCCTGCGCCTGTATGTCTATTCCTCCGGCAGCATCGCCGCGCAGAAGCTCATCTTCGGCTACAGCGTGGAAGGGGATTTGACGCCGGTGTTCTCCGGCTACTTCGACACCACCACCGGCCCCAAGGTGGAGGCCGCGTCGTACACGACGATTGCCCGGACGCTGGAGCTGCCGCCCGGGGACATCCTGTTCCTCTCCGACAACGTGGCGGAGTTGGACGCGGCGAAGCAGGCGGGCCTGCGCACCGCGGCCCTGGACCGGGGCGAGGTGGCCCTGCCGCCGGGCCACGGGCACCCGGTGTTCCACGACTTCACGTCGCTCGATCCGTTCGCGCACGTGTCCTGAATCGATTCTTCATCCCGGAGCGGAGTCTCCCCCATGTCGAGTTCCAACAAGCCCGTGCTGGGCATCATCGGCGGCAGCGGCCTGTACCAGATTGACGGCCTGACGGACGTCTCGTGGCGCCGGGTGTCGTCGCCCTTCGGTGAGACGTCGGACGAGTTCTGCTTCGGCCGCATCGGCGACCAGCCGGTGGTGTTCCTGCCGCGCCACGGTCGCGGGCACAAGATTCCCCCGTCGGAGCTGAACTTCCGCGCGAACATCGACGCGCTCAAGCGCAGCGGCGTCACGGACATCCTCTCCGTCTCCGCGGTGGGCAGCCTGCGGGAGGACCTGCCGCCCGGCACCTTCGTGGTGGTGGATCAGTTCGTGGACCGCACCTTCGCGCGCGTGAAGAGCTTCTTCTCGCAAGGGCTGGTGGCGCACGTGTCCATGGCGAAGCCGGTGTGCTCGCGCCTGGGCGACGCGGTGATGTCCGCGTGCGAGGGCCTGGACATCAAGGTCGTGCGCGGCGGCACGTACCTGGTGATGGAGGGCCCGCAGTTCTCCACGTTGGCGGAGAGCAAGCTGTACCGGCAGTGGGGCTGCGACGTGATTGGCATGACCAACATGCCGGAGGCCAAGCTCGCCCGGGAAGCGGAGATTTGCTACGCGAGCGTGTCGATGGTCACGGACTACGACTGCTGGCATCCGGACCACGACGCGGTGACGGTGGATCAGGTGGTCGCGGTGCTGCTGGGCAACGCGGGCAAGGCGCGCGGGCTGGTGAAGAACATCGCGCCGCTCGTGAGCCAGCACCAGACCCTGTGCCACGCCGGCTGCCAGACGGCGCTGGAGCACGCCATCATGACGTCGCCCGACGCGCGCGACCCGGCCATGGTGGAGAAGCTCTCCGCGGTGGCGGGCCGCGTCCTCAAGCGCTGAACGCGGGAACAAGGAAGACACGGCGATGAAAGTCCAAGGCGTTCCGATGCGCTCCATCTGGGTCGAGTCCGACGGTTGGAGCGTCGGCGTCATCGACCAGACGCGCCTGCCGCACGCGTTCGTGAAGGTGAAGCTGTCCACGGCGGATGAAGCCGGCCACGCCATCCGCAGCATGCTCGTGCGCGGCGCGCCGCTCATTGGCGCCACGGCCGCGTATGGCGTGTGTCTGGCCATGCGGCAGGACGCGTCCGACGGCGCGCTGGAGAAGGCGCTGACCATGCTGCGGGCCACGCGGCCCACGGCGGTGAACCTGCACTGGGCGCTGGACGGGATGCGCGCGGCGCTGACGCCGCTGAAGCCTTCGGAGCGCGTCGCCGCGGCGTACCGGCAGGCGGCGGCGCTGTGCGACGAGGACGTGGCCATCAACCGCGCCATCGGCGAGCACGCGCTCAAGCTGTTCCAGGAGGCGTGGGACAAGAAGGGCCGGAAGGGCCGGCTCAACGTCCTCACGCACTGCAACGCCGGCTGGCTGGCCACGGTGGACTGGGGCACGGCGCTGGCGCCCATGTACCTGGCGCACGACGCGGGCCTGCCCCTGCACGTCTGGGTGGACGAGACGCGCCCGCGCAACCAGGGCGCGGTGCTGACCGCGTGGGAGCTGGGACAGCACGGCGTCCCGCACACGGTCATCGCGGACAACGTGGGCGGCCACCTGATGCAGCACGGGGAAGTGGACCTGTGCATCGTCGGCACGGACCGCACGACGGCGCGCGGGGACGTGGCGAACAAGATCGGCACGTACTTGAAGGCGCTGGCCGCGAAGGACAACGGCGTGCCGTTCTACGTGGCGCTGCCGTCGCCCACCATCGACTGGACCATCCAGGACGGCGTGAAGGAGATCCCCATCGAGCAGCGCGAAGGCACGGAGCTCAGCGACGTGACGGGCCGGCTGCCTTCGGGGGACATCGCCACGGTGCGGATTACTCCTCCGGGCAGCCCCGCCGCGAACTACGCGTTCGACGTGACGCCCGCGCGGCTGGTGACGGCGCTCGTCACGGAGCGCGGCGTGTGCCCGGCGACGGAAGAAGGAATGCTGTCGCTCTTCCCGGAGCGGCGCGCCCAGCGGAGCGCGGCGAAGTGAGCGGGGTGGGGGGCCACCAAGCGCTGCGCGAGGCGATGGTGGCCACCGCGCGGCGGATGAACACGTCCGGGCTGAACCAGGGCACGTCCGGCAACCTGAGCCAGCGGGTGGAGGGCGGCTTCCTCCTCACGCCGTCCGGGATGAACTACGAGACGATGACGCCGGAGGACCTGGTCCTCATGCGCTTCGACGGCTCGCACGAGGGCCACCGCAAGCCGTCCACCGAGTGGCAGCTGCACCGCGACCTCCTCCAGGCCCGGCCGGAGGTGGGCGCGGTGCTGCACTCGCACAGCATGTTCAGCACCACGCTGGCGTGCCTGCGCCGGGGCATCCCCGCCTTCCACTACATGGTGTCCGCGGCGGGCGGCACGGACGTGCGGTGCGCGGAGTACGCCACCTTCGGCACCCCGGAGCTGGCGCGCAACATGATGGTGGCCCTGGAGGGCCGCAAGGCGTGCCTGCTGGCCAACCACGGGCTGGTGGCGGTGGGCGCGGACCTGCCCGGGGCCTTCAAGCTGGCGGTGGAGGTGGAGACGCTGGCGGCCATGTACTGGCGCGCGCTCCAGGTGGGTGAACCGGTGCTGCTGGACGACGCCGAGATGGAGCGCGTGTTCCAGCAATTCCGGGGGTATGGGCAGTAGGAAGTGCCTCGCGCACACGTTCCTGCATGATTCTCCGGGTCCCTGCCTCTAAGTCGGGAGGGGGAGACCCGGGTGGGTCATCCCCGGTCCCCAGGAGGAGTCGGCATGCGGTGGGTTCTCGGGTGCATGGTGGTGATGGCACTGGGGTGTGCCTCGATCATGCCGGGCGGACGGGAGCCCCTGGATGCGCGGCTGGCGGACGCGCTCCAGGCCTATGAGCAGGCCGCGACGCTCTACGACGAGGGCCGGTACGCCGAGGCCATGGCGCCCGGGGCGCGGGCCCTGGCGCTGCGGGAGACCGTGCTCGGGGACTCGCATCCGGACGTTGCCTACGCCCTGAACCTGCTGGGGGAGCTGTACCGGCTGCAGGGGGACTTCGCCCAGGCTGGCATCCTCCACGAGCGCGCGCTGGCCATCCGGGAAGCGGTGGTGAACGACGACGCCGCGAAGGCCGTCACCGCGGCCGCGCTGCTCAGCTTCGCCGCCTCCCCCGCGATGGAGACGGACCGTCAGGCCGGGGGCTTCTACGACCACGGGCACGCCTTCGCCCGGCGGACGAACAACCTGTACAGCCTGGACAAGCGCCGCCGCATGGGCGCGTTCGCCAGCCAGGAAGCGACCCTCAACGAGAACCAGTCCGCCTACGCCGAGTCCCTCAACAACCTGGCCAACCTCTACCAGCAGCAGGGCCTCTACAGCCGGGCGGAGCCGCTCTACTCGCGCGCGCTGGACCTGCGGGAGAACGTGCTCGGCAAGCAGCACCTCACCGTCGCGGACTCGCTCAACAACCTGGCGCTGCTGTACCGGGAGCAGGGCCTCTACAACCGGGCGGAGCCGCTGTACGTGCGGGCGCTCTCCCTTCGCGAGTCGGCGCTGGGCAAGAAGGCCCCGCTGGTCGCGGACTCGCTCGACACCCTGGCCACGCTCTACCAGGACCAGGGGCTCTACAGCCGCGCGGAGCCGCTGGGCCTGCGCGCGCTCGCCATCCGGGAGGCGGCGCTCGGCAAGAAGCATCCCCTGGTGGCGGACTCGCTCAACAACCTGGCCAATCTCTATCAGGACCAGGGGCTGTATGACCGGGCCGAGCCGCTCTACGCGCGCGCGCTCGCCATCCGGGAGGCCGCTCCCGACAGCAGCGCTTCGGACCTGGCCGCCGCGCTCAACAACCTGGCCACGCTCTATCAGGCGCAGGGGAAGTATGGCCGGGCGGAGCCGCTCTACGCGCGCGCGCTCGGGCTCTGGGAGGCGGCGCTTGGCAGGAGCCATCCGCACGTCGCCGCGTCGCTCAACAACCTGGCCACGCTCTACCGCAAGCAGGGGAAGCTCACCCAGGCGGAGCCGCTCTACGCGCGCGCGCTGGCCATCTGGGAAGAGGTGCTGGGCAAGAACCACCCGGACGTCGCCGGCTCGCTCAACAACCTGGCCAATCTCTACCGGGACCAGGGGATGTACAGCCAGGCGGAGCCGCTCTACGCGCGCGCGCTCGCCATCCGTGAGGCGGTGCTGGGCAAGAACCACCCGGACCTCGCGGCCTCGCTCAACAACCTGGCCCTCCTGCGCCTGGCGCAGCACCGCCTGGATGACGCCGTGCCGCTGCTCACGCGCGCCTTCGCCGTCTCCGAGCAGCGCCTGCGCCGCGAGGCCCTGGAGTTCTCCGAGGCGCGGCTGGCCGGCTTCCTCCAGCACCTGCGCGCGGACGAGGAGCAGCTCTACGCGCTCGTGCGCGCGCACCCGGACTCCGCCGACGTCCGGCGTCTGGCCCTGAGCGCGGCGCTGCTGCTCAAGGGCCGCTCCGTCGAGGAGACGGCCGACATCTCCCGCGCGGTCTACCGGAGCCTGGGCACGGAGGAGCGAGGCACCTTCGAGCAGCTGCGCAAGCTGCGCACCCAGCTGGCCCGACTCTCGCTCCTCGGGCCCGGTGCGCTCGCGCCGTCCGCGTACCAGCGGCAGCTCACGGCGCTGACCGCGCAGGGCGACGCGCTGGAGGCGACCCTCGCCAGCCGTTCCGCTCCGCTGCGCGCGCTGGCCGCGCTGCCCGCGCCCGGAGACATCGTCGACCGTGTCGCCGAGGCCCTGCCGAAGGACGGCGCCCTCGTGGAGTTCATCACCTACGAGGACCGGCCCCTCGTGCAGGGAACGGGCACGTCCCAGCTGCGCTGTCTGGCGTTGGTGCTCCTGCCGGACGCGAGCATCCGCGCGCTCGACCTGGGCCCCGCCGGGCCCATTGAAGCGGCGGCCTCCAGCCTGCGGGACGCGCTGGCGCGCCGGGACGCCGCCTTCGAGGGCTCCTCCCACGCGCTCTACCAGCTCGCCTTCCAGCCGCTGCTTCCGCTGCTGGGCAAGGCCCGCCGCCTCTTCCTCTCACCGGATGGCGAGCTGGCGCTGGTGCCCTTCGCGGCGCTGCACGACGGCCAGCAGTACCTGGTGGACAGCTACGACTTCACCTACGTCACCTCCGGGAAGGACCTGCTGCCGCGTGCCCAGGAGCCCCGGCCCGCGTCCTCCGTGGTGGTGCTGGCGGATCCGGCGTTCAACACGGGGCCCCGCATCTCCGCGCTCCCCACGGGAGGCGCGTCCCTGGTGGCGGAGCGCTCTCCGTCGCGGCGCGAGGACCTGGTGGCGCGGGACTGGGCCCCCGTCCCGCTGCCGGGCTCACGCGAGGAGGCGGAGGCCATCCAGCGCCTGTTCCCGCAGGCGCAGCTGTTCCTGGGGGCGAAGGCGACGAAGGAGCGGCTGCTGCACCTGCGCACGCCCGGCATCCTCCACCTGGCCACCCACGGCTTCTTCCTGGAGGACGCCACCGCGCAGGAGAACTCGCGGGCCGTCGCGACCTTCGGCGCGCTGGGCGAGGATCCGCAGACCGCGCGCCCGCCGGATCCGCTGCTGCGCTCCGGCCTGCTGCTCGCGGGAGAGACCGCGAAGACGAGCGCTCCCGGTGCCTCCGCCTCCGACAGCGCGCTGGTGACGGCGCTGGAGCTGGCGGGGTTGGACTTGTGGGGCACGCAGCTGGTGGTGCTGTCCGCCTGTGACACCGGCCGGGGCGCGGTCCGGCGTGGACAGGGCGTCTACGGCCTGCGCCGGGCCTTCCTGGTGGCGGGCGCGGAGACGGTGGTGATGAGCCTCTGGAAGGTGGACGACGCGACGACGCGCACGTTGATGGAGACCTACTACCGCCACCTGCTCGGCGGGGAAGGGCTGGCCACGGCGCTGCGTGAGGCGATGCGGGAACTGCGTCGCGCGCAGCCCCATCCGCACTACTGGGCGCCCTTCATCGCCATGGGGCGGGACACGCCGCTGCGGTTGCTCGACGCGGGCGGGGTGGCTCAGGCCGGCGGCGGGTAGAGGTCCTCGAGGATTTCGGAGCGCTCGGGGTACGTCCGCTCGAACTCGGCCAGGGCCTCGGGGCCGTCGTCGAGCGCGCGCATGTACTCGGACCAGGCCTCCGCGAAGTCCTCCGTGTAGACGCCGGAGTCCTCGAAGCTCTTCTCCGTGTAGTCGTTGAGGTGGTTGCCGTCCGCGGCCGCTGCGTCCGCCCAGCCGTCCGGGATGGGCGGGGGCTCGCCGGAGAGCTTCTCGAAGATGCCGGACAGCCAGCTGTCGTTCGCGTCCTCCACCTGCCGGCCGATGAGGTGGCCGATTTCGTGGTGGAAGATGTCGTCCGTCACGTTGGCCTCGCCGCCATAGAAGGTGATGGTGCCGTCGCCCGCGCGCGCGGCGGCGTCTTCCGGATCCGGGTCCTTCTTGATGACGACGTGCTCGAGCGAGCCGCGCAGGTCCTCCGGCGTCTCGCTGTAGGAATCAATGACCTGCGTGAGGACGTCCGCAGCGTCCACGTCGCCGCCCCTCTCGATGGACACGGTGAACGTGTCATCACCGACGCGGACGGCATAGATGTCGTTGTTGCCGAAGGGCACCGGCACGGGCGTGATGGAGACCTGCTCCGTCTTCCCGTCCGTGTTGGTGAAGGGCACCGTGCCGCCCTTCGCCAGGGCTTCTTCCACCGCGGCATGACGGGGGTTGATGAGCTTCCCGAGGTCGCCGGGCGGCAGGGGCGGGACCGGGGGGAAGAAAGGCTTCATGAGCCGGGCCGACTCGAAGCCGCTGGTCCCCTGGAA
>NZ_RAVW01000310.1 GCF_003611585.1 Corallococcus exercitus
GAAGGAGGGGAGGCGGGGCGGGCATCGGTGCGTGAGGACCGCGCCCGGGTTCTGGTCGGAGAGGGCGCGTCCTGCCTGGGCTCACGGCCCTGGAGGGCCACCGAGGTCCAGAGGTGCTGGGCGGCATACGCGCGCCACGGGCTCCAGGCTTCGGCGCGTTGGAGGAGCGCTTCGGGCGTGGGACGCGGCCCCCCGGGTTCCGTCGCGGCGCGAAGCAGCGCGACGTCGGAGGCGGGAAAGGCATCCGTCTCCCGGACGGCGCGGAGGGCGATGTACTGGGCGGTCCATTCGCCGATGCCTGGCAGGCGCGTGAAGCGGGCGACGGTGTCCGCGAGCGACGGGCCGGGCTGGAACAGCGTGGGATCCGCCACGGCCGCCGCGGCGAGCTGGGAGAGCGCCCGGGCTCGAGCAGCCGGCATGCCCATGCCGGTGAGGTCCGCCGTGGCGAGGGCTTCGGGACGGGGGAAGGCGCGCAGGAGACGGGCATCGCCGGTGAGCGTCGGGTCCAGGTTTTCACCCTGCCTGTCCAGAAGCCGCTGCCCCAGCTGCCGCGCGGCGGTGGTCGTCACCTGCTGGCCCAGGATGGCGCGGACCGCCAGCTCGAAGCCGTCCCAGCCGCCCGGGGCGCGAAGGCCGGGCCGCGCGGCGAGCAGCGGCGCGAGCAGGGCATCCGCCGACAGGTGCGCGCGGATGGCCTCCACGTCCGCGCCCACGTCGAAGACGCGCCGGACCTGGGCGACGACGGAGGGGAGCATCCGCACGTCACTGACGCGCAGGGTGGCTCGCAGGGCGTCGAGCCCCGAAGCAGGGGACACCTCCACGGCCCCCTGGCCCCAGGCGTTCGTGAAGGTCCGCAGATAGCGGCCCGGCTCGACGTGCTCCATGCCGGTGAGAGCGCGCGCTGTCAGCCAGGTCACCAGCGCGTCCCAGTCGTAGGGGGGCCGGTACGGGATGAGGAGCGTCACCGTGGGAACGGCGGTGGCCGCGGGCGCCACGCGGGCCCGGCGCATGACGCCCGGGGGACGGCCGTAGAGCGACTGGAAGACGGCGTTGAAGCGCCGCACGCTGCCGAAGCCGGAGGCGAGGGCGACCTCGGCCATGGACAGGGACGTCTCATGGATGAGCTGGCGCGCGAAGAGCACGCGGCGCGTCTGGGCCACGGCGACTGGCGAGGCACCCAGGTGCTGCTGGAACAGCCTCCGCAGCTGCCGGTCCCCGACGCCGAGCCGGCCGGCCAGGACGTCGACGCTGGCGTCCTCGGCGTCGAGCAGGCCGTCCGCGATGAGGGCCAGGGCGCGCGAGACGGTGACGGAGGTGCCGCGCCAGGGCGCCAGGGAAGGAGAGGTCTCCGGCCGGCAGCGGAGGCAGGGCCGGAAGCCGGCCTCCTGGGCGGCGGCGGCGGTGGGGTAGAACGTGCAGTTCTCGAAGCGGGGCGCGCGGGCCGGGCAGATGGGGCGGCAGTAGATGCGCGTCGTCTTCACTGCGGTGAAGAACCGCCCGTCGAAGCGGGAGTCCCGCGTCGTCAACGCGCGGTAGCAGGCGGTGGGATCCAGGCCATCCATGAGGGGAAGGTCCCACGGCGGGCTCCGGATGTCTGGCCGTTTTCGGACGTGGACGTTCCGCCCCCGGGACGCAGGCCCTTCGGCCTGCCTACCACCTCACCGTCAGGGCGGTCGTCACACCCCGTTCGAGCGTCGCGGTGGTCTCATGGGAGTCCAGTGCGGCATGCTCCAGTCGCACCTGGACCGTCGTACTGTCGACGCGGACCACTGGTGTCGGGGACATCCCCACGAACTTGCCGTCAATCCACACCCGAGCGCGCGGAATGGCGATGACCTGGACGTGCGTGGGCGTCTCCGAGGGGGCACTCCAACCCCCTCCGCCGCCGCCTCCTCCGCCACCATGACAGTGATAGTCGCCCGTTCTCCGGTTGTTGTGACAGCCGGAGCTGTTGGTCCGTCCCGGATGCGCCCACGCAAGTGCTGAGCACACCAACCCGGCGACGACACTCATCCCCAGCACCACCTGCCTGCCGCGTCTCATGGCTCCACCCGTCCAATCTGCGCTTCCACCAAGGTACCGTCGTACCATCCCAGCAGGGCCGCATGCCGCCCGATGCGCACCGGGACGTGGGCCACGCCCGTGCCGGAATGCACCAGGTCCTTCGCGGAGAGCTCCAGTCCCGTGAAGCGCTTCACGGTCTGCTGAAGTGCCGCGGGTGACAGCCCCTGCAGACCATGCTTCGGCGTGGTGACATAGAGGCCGTGGGTCATGTGCTCATCCATGAAGAGGTATGTGAGCGTATCGGCGGGCGCGTCCACGACCCGGAACACATCGGAGCGATGCATTTCCAAGCCGTTCGGGCCCAGCAGTGCATGGGCGACCTCCACGGGCTCCCCGAGAGCGAAGCGGCCACGCAGCAACTCCTCCTTGCGGCCGAGCAGCTGGCTTCGCGCGGCGGTCAGCTCCGCGTCACCTTCGAACACGGAGAGCAGGGCGGCCGAGTCCGCGTCCGCGACCCGCAGCTCCCGCATCGCGAGGCCCAGGACGTTCGAACCATGCGTGGCCCGGTTCAGCCGGGTGAGCTCCGCGGCGCGGAAGGACGCAAGCGCCGTCCGGGCAGTCTCCCCTGGGTCCACCGCCGCGGCGCTGCGCAGCGCCAGGGCCCGGCACTGCACATTGCGGCCAGGGCATGCGTGTTCCTGAAGCAGATAGGCCCGCGCGAGAAGCGGCTCCGGGCGTTCGGAGGCGAACATGGGCGCCTTGATGCGTGTCAGCACCTGGATGGCGTTCGTGAACTCGCCCTTCTCCAGCTCGGCCTTGCCCTTCGCGACGCGGAGGTCCTCCAGCTTCGTCCGAAGCCCGTCCCTGATGAACGCAGGAGCCCTTTCAGACGACATGGCCGCCAGCTCCGCTTCCACCGGTTCCTCTTCACCACGCTCCATCGCGGACCGTGCCCAGGCCTCGCGCAGCTTCACGCACGCTGCCTCCAGAAGCTCGGTGCCCTTTCCGGAGCCCGCGTAATGGCGGATGAACTTCACGGCGTCGCGATTGTCCATGCCCTGGATGCGCGCGAGCACGAAGGCGTTCCGCGCCTCGATGTACTCGGGGCTGGATTCGCCGCTGGCCTCCAGCAGGTCCGCATGCAGCTCCGCTTCACGGAGCTGGCCCGCGGCCGTCAGGCGGGCCAGCTCCGGGACTGAAGGACGGATGAAGAGGAAGCATCCCGCGAAGACGAGCGCGCAGACCGCGGTGAGGCTGATGCCAATGCGGTCATGCCAGCGCGCGGGGGACTTCGCGCCCCCGGCGCGTCGACGGCGCAGCGCGGTCGCGGTCCACCACCAGGTCCCGGGCCAGAGTCCCATGACCGCCAACGCGGGGAGCAAGCCCTGCTCCGGCTCCGCGTAGAAAGCGTGCCGCCCGGTGAATGCTGAGAACAGGAAGGGCAGGGCGAAGAAGCCCGCCATGGCCACGCCCATCAGGGCTCCGACGCGCCTGTGGAACGCGGAGGTGTCGCGAGCGTCGGTGGGGCGGAGGTCGTGTCCCAACAGGTGGATGAACCCGGGCCTGCCCGCGAACTCGAAACCGACGGTGGCGGACGGGGCTTCAAAGACATCCAGTGTCTGGGAAAGGATTCGGCCTCGCAGCGGTTCGAGTTCGGGCTCCAGGGAGGACCGCGCGGCAAGGAAGCCCGCGGAAAGGGCCTGCTCGCCCAGCGCGGAGAGGGGCAGGGGACCTGGGTGCTCCACGGAGGCAAGGGTGCTCGCCCCCGGCCATTGGAGGGCCCGCTTTGAATCCTGCAACAGGCCCTTGTGCGCGGAGAGGGCCTTCGCCTCCGGCCACGTACGCACCTGGGTGCGTTCGACGGTCGACACCTTCAGCCACCGGCGAAGCGCCCCCGAGCTCCGGCAGGTGCGACAGCCCACCATGCCCTTCGTGCAGCGGATGCACTTCTTCGTGCCCTTTCCCCGGCACTCGGAGCAGTTCACCATCCGGTAGCTCTTGCGCGCCCGGCTCATCCGCCGGCCGGACCCACCGCAGCCGGAGCAGGCCGCACGCAGGGTGCCGCTGCACGTGGGGCACGTCACCTGTCCCGAGCCCTGGCAGCTCCCACACGCGGCGACGTGCGACGACTGCTCCGCCAGGGCCTCCGGAGATGCGCTCCACAGGTTCAGCGTGTCGAGCGAGACCGGCGGCGTGGCGCGGGAGCTCCGGGCCGTGTTCGTACCGCCCGCGTAGGCCTCCTCCGCCCAGGTGCCGGTGCGGACGGCATACCGGGTGACGAGCCGCCCGTAGCGGAGCATGGACGCGTCGACCCGGGTGATGAGGTCCGCAAAACCAAGGGGGCCCAGCCGCCAGCGGGCCCAGCGGACGGCCGCGGCCCGGGCCTTCGAGTCGATTTCCTCGTCCAGCATCTTGCGGACTCCCCCCGAAGCATGGGTGCTGCGCGTCGGGACAAGGGGAATCGGACCGTGCCGGGAGGGGACCTGACAATCCCCCGGAAGGGGGACGGGCGGGCGCCTCGGAATAAAAAAAGCCCCGGAATCACTTGGGAAAGTGACTCCGGGGCTGCTTGATGGCCAGGGTCAGACTTGAACTGACTACCTGCGGATTATGAGACCGCCGCTCTAACCAGGTGAGCTACCTGGCCGTGAAGCCCCGCCCGTATACCGGGCCAGGGCCGTGACCGCAAGAACTTCGGACGGGGCTCCCGGGCCCTCCTGACAGGGCCGCGGAAGGGTTCACCCGCCCACTTTCCGCTCCTGGACCGGCTGCCTGCCTGGGCGACAGGGGCTCCGGGAGCCGGGGGGACCTGGACGCCGGCCCAGGGGGGCACGACAGGGCTACTGGTAGCGAGCGACCCAGAGGCTGTCGCCATCCGCGGCGTTCTCAATCCACACCGCCGTTGCATGCCCATTGAGGTCGATGGCCCCCGTGATGGCGCCCACGACAGCTCCCGGCGCGGACCGCAGGGGTTCCGGGGCCCGGAAGTTGCCCGGGGCATAGAGGTAGCTCGCCCAGGCCGTGTGGTCGGACTGTGCCCAGAAGGCGACCTGGTCACCGGCCGGGTCGGAGGCGAGCACCGGAAATCCACCCAGCACCGTGCCTCCCAGCCGCGGGTTGTTCGGGTCGACGCTGCGGTCGAAGCGTGGACGGATGTCCCAGTCGTCCTTCGCCGAGACGTACACGCGCCCCTCGGCGGCCCCGGTGAGGGGCGGGGGATGGGGAAGGTACAGCCAGCCGGCCAGTGCATCGCCCGTGTTCGTCGCGATGACGATGGACGGGTTGAACATGCCTCCGTAATCGGAGATGTGCGAGTCGATGCGCTCGGAGGGCTGCCAGTCGTTGCGCTTACGGTCGTAGCGGCGTGAATCGATTCCCTGCATCAGCTGGCCGGTCAGCGTCGCGACGTGCTGTGGCCAGACGGCGATCGCGTTGCCCGCTGCGTCCATTGCGATGGCGGGCGTCGAGGCCGGGCCGTAGTTCGTCCGGCTCAGGGTGGAATCGGCACACCACTGGAACTTGTCGGCGTTGAACGAGGCGCCACGAATGGCCTGGGTCCCGCGGGCGTCCGCCTGCTGCCACTGCACGAGCGCGTTGCCGTTCGCGTCGAGGGCGGCGGCGGGCCAGAGAGACGGGGTGTCACGCGCCGAGTTGAGGGGCACCGGCGGCTGGATCCACCGGTTGCTGGCCACCGCGTAGCGCATGGCCATCACGCGGTGCTCGGCGGGCTTGCACAGCGTCTTGCAGAGCGTGGTCCAGACGAAGACCGCATCGCCCGTGGGGGACATCGCCAGACGCATGGTGGGGGTGTCGTCAACGGGGAACGTGAGCTGTAGCGAGGGGCTCCATTGGCCCGTCGCCGCCGAAAAGCGGCTTGCGAAGAAGGTGTTGCCAGCCGGGGCCTGCTGGAGCCAGACAGCGAGGGCATTTCCCTGCTCATCCGCGGCCAGATTGCTCCGGAGAAGGTTGCCGGGTTGGGATTGGAGCGGCTGTTCGGACGTCCATGTGTCGGACGTGGCGGCATAGCGCCTGGCGTAGAGCGCTGTGTAGTCATGGGGCGCGTTCTGGGTCGTGGCATGCGCGAAGATGGCGAATGCGCTCCCGGATGGGCCCGCCGCCACGCGCGTGTGCTCCCACGAAAGCGACGGCCCGGCGGAGAGCCGCTGGGGTTTGCTCCAGCTCATGATGTGCGAAGCCCCCGCGATCGGATCCCGCGGGGAGGGGGGCGTCCCCAGTGGGCAGGTCGCGCAGCCGAACTCACACAGGGCCAATCCCAGCACAAACAGCGAGACGCAACGGAAATGGAAGCTCATGTGGCTCGGGGAGGGAGGTGGCCAGCCCTGGATCTATTCCCAGGCCCCCCTGGCGGGTCAGTGTCCGCACGTCCCTACCGCGTGAGCAGAATGCAACGGCTGGGGCCGTGGGCCGTGCGGCTCACCGCACGGTGCCGCGCGTGCGCTTGAGGGCGCGGGACGCGGCATCGAGGAACTCGTTGCTCGCCTCGGAGAGGTCCACCGCTCGGGCGTCCACCCAGCCCTGCAAGGAGTTGTAGCCCATGACCGCGGGGATGGCGACGAGCAGGCCGAAGGCCGTGGTGACGAGCGCCTCGGAGATGCCCGTCGAGATGGTACCGATGCCGCCCGAATTCGCGGCGCCCATCTCCTGGAACGCGGTGACGATGCCAATGGTGGTGCCGAGCAGGCCCACGAAGGGGGCAGTGGAGCCCACGGTGGCGAGGTGGCCCAGGCCGCGCTTGAGGCTCTGGACCTCGCGCTGCGCCTGTCGTTCCAGGCTGCGCGCCACGGACTCCATGACCTCCTCACGACTGTCGGTGGCGGAGATGCGGTAGGCCGTCAGCCCCGCGCGGATGGTCCTCCCCAGGTAGCCCACATCCTTCTCCGTCTTCGCCTCGGCGGCGGCGTCGAAGTCGCCACTGGCGAGCATGGAGCCCAGCTGCGCGGCGTACCTGCGCGAGTAGCGGCGGGAAGCGCGGAAGACGATCGTGCGCTCGGCGAGGATGAGGAGGGACACCATCGACATCACGCCCATGGCGATGACGATGAGCTGTGCGACCGGACCCATGTGGGTCCACAGATCCGCGAGTGTGAAGTTCATGGCGGGAACGAGACGCGCCTCCGTGCGCGTGGGCCACGGAGTGGCCCCATGAGGGAACGGCGGGCAACGGGAACGGTGTCCAAGGTACGCAAGCGCATGGACGCGAGGGTGGGCCCACGTCCATGCGTTGGTCATCGTTCTGTCATTGCGTCCGTGGCCCGCGTGTTTCCCGCCAGCACAAAGGCGCTCCCCACGCCTCAGCCCTCGACGGGCCGGGTGAGGCCCAGCGCGTCCGCGTAGCTGTGCAGCCCGCGGATGTGATTGCCGCCGTCCACGGCGAGCGTGTCTCCAGTCATCCAGGACGCGAGGTCGCTGCAGAGGAACGACACCACCTTCGCCACGTCATCCGGCTCGCCCCACGTCTTCCCGAGCGGAGTGTGGGCGAGGAAGCCCTGCGCCATGGCGCCAGTCCCCAGGCCGGCCATCTCCGCCAGGGGGGTGCGGATGGCGCCCGGGGCCACGACATTCACCCGGATGCCGTAACGCCCCAGCTCCGAAGCCGCGGCCTTCGAGAAGTTCGCGAGCCCCGCCTTGGAGGCGCAGTAGTGGGACAGCCCGTCCGTCACCGCCGTCTGGTTCAATGAGGAGATGTTGACGATGGAGCCCGGCTGCTTCGCGGCGACGAGCGCCTTCGCGAGAGCCTGCGTGAACAGGAAGGGCCCCTTGAGGTTGATGGCCAGGACCTGGTCGAACTCCGCCTCGGGCAAGTCGAGCACCGTGCGGAGGGTGGCCGTTCCGGCGTTGTTCACCAGGATGCCCGGGAGGCCGAACTCACGCGTGGCGACTTCGAGCGCTCGCGCCACGTCCTCCGCGCGAACCACGTCTCCCGCGAAGGGCACGGCCCGGGTGCGTCCCTCCGCCGCCCGGTTGAGCTCCGCGGCGGCCGCCTCCAACTTCTCCGGTGTCCGCCCGAACAGCAGGACGTTGGCGCCGTCTCGCATGAGGCGCGCGGCGATTCCCAGACCGATGCCCTGTCCTGCTCCCGTCACGATGGCACTGCTCGACATCAGCTTCATGGTGTGGCCCCCAGCTCAGGTTCCAGTGAGGGCCACGACTTTACGCCGAGTGTGGGTCGCGCAGCATCGCGTCTGGGGCTTCTTACGGATGCTTCTGCCGACAGGCGTTACTCAAGGGCAGACGCAGGTGCCAGTACAACGGTAGTCAAGCGTGCAGGACGTGCCACAGGCCGCCACGCAGTTGGCCTCGGTGCCGTACCACCTGACGTAATTGCACGTCCACAGCCGCGAGCAGATGGCCTGCTGCGTGACGTTCCCCTCGGGGAGCTGCTCATCGACGGAGCCGGGCTCGGACACGGGGGCCTGCTCGGGTTCGTACGTGCCGCCGCAACCCGAAACAGAGACGGCAACGCCGACGAAGACAGCGACGAGAGAAAGGGGGATTCGCATGGGGACACTCCGGAGTTCCGCGAGGTGGAGTACAGCGGAGCCGTCCATAGCATACATACCGTGAGAGGCCTTCAGCTCGCGCAGCACGTCGTCGCGGTGCGTAATCCAGACGTCGTGACCCGCGTGGTGGATGGATCCGGTGAAAAGGCAATCCGCCCGGGGCTCAGCGTGAGCCCCCCGTGGAATCGCGGTCCATCTGGCGGAGCAGCGCCGCGGCCCGGGTCCGGACGCTGGCCATGGGGTGCTCGCGGGCCGCATCCTCCAGCGAGGGCACCGCGGCCTCGCCCAGGTCCTTGCGGAGGAAGTCCTCGCAGGCGCCGTGGAACCGGTCACTGACGAGGCAGCCGATGGCGTTCTGGATGACGACCGGCGCGTTGCGGTACGCGGCGTCATTGCGCAGCGCCGCCCGGTAGGCCGCTACGCCATCCACCCAGCGGAGGTTGTCGAAGTCGACGTTTCCCTCCAGGTAGCGGACGTAGGCGCTCGTCGGGTACTTCGCCGCCAGCTTCTTCAACGCCGCCAGGGCCGCGTCCCGTCGCTGCGCCTTGATCAACCGGTGGACCTCGTCGATGCCCGGGAGCTGCTCCACGACGGGCTGCCAGACCGTGGCGCCCGTCGGAGCCTCCGCCCGCGCTTCCTCACCCGCCGGGGCCTTGGGCGACGGGCGCTCCGAGGACACTGGCGCCGGGCCCGCGGACCTTGACGCCAACGCCCACCAGCCAAGGCCCACTGCGGCCAGGGAGAGCACCGCCGCGCCTCCCACCACCCGGCGCGAGCGGCTCCGGGCGGGCGGGGGCGTGATGGGGCCAGACCGGATCGTGGCCTCGGACTCGTCCTGGGGCTCCGGAGGGCGGGCTTCGGCCTGAAGATCCACCGGCGTCGCGCGGGGCTGCGCCCGGACGTTCCGGGTCGCGAGCACTTCCTCCCTGGGACGTGACGGCGTGGGCGAGGAGGAGCGCGGCATCGCCGGCCCATCGCCTGTCACGGGCGTTACGGGAAGCACCGCCGGACCCGCCCCGGCCCCTTCGAGCGCGGCCAGGAACTCCGTGGCGGACTGGAAGCGCTCTCCCGGGGCCTTCTCCATCGCCTTCGCCAGCGTCGCTTCGAGCTCCGCGGAGAAGCCCGCGTCAGGGGCGGCGTCGCGCAACCGGGGCGGCGTCACCTCGCGCTGCATGCGCAGCAGCTCCGCGTTGCTGGTGGCGTTGAAGGGCTTCTTCCCGGTGAGCAGCTCGTAGAGCAGCACGCCGGTGGCGTACAGGTCCGTGGGCGGACCCACCGGCTCGCCGTGGATCTGCTCCGGGGCCATGTAGGACGGCGTCCCCAGCATCATCCCGGAAGTGAGGCCCGTCACCTCGTCGCGCAGCTTGGCGAGCCCGAAGTCGAGGATGCGCACCTGCTCCCCGAGCCCCTCCGCGTGGGTGACGATGATGTTCTCGGGCTTGATGTCGCGGTGGATGATGCCCTGCGCGTGGGCATGGGCGAGGCCGGCGAGCACCTGCCGCACGGTGCCCAGGGCCCGGGCCGGGAGCAGGGGACCGTCGCGCAAGAGGCTCCGCAGGGTCTCTCCGGTGACGAAATCCATCACCATGAACGGCGAGTCCTGGTCCACGCCGAAGTCGATGACCGACACGCAGCAGGGATGGGTGAGGCGGCTCGTGGCGCGCGCCTCCACCTGGAAGCGCCTGCGGAACTCCTCGTCCCCGGCGGCCCAGGCGTGGAGGAACTTGATGGCGACGGGCTTGCCCACCTCCAGCCGCTCGCCCCGGTACACCATGCCCATGCCACCGGCGGCGAGCCGTTCGATGATGCGGTAGCGCTCCTGCAACACCGAGCCGATGCGGGGATCCGTCACGGCCGTGGGCTCATTCATGGGCGCGCACGATAACAAGGGGAGGCACTCCGATGCTCGAAACCCAATAGATGCCTGGCAGGTTCGCGTGGGAAGGGGTGGCGGGCTGTTGCGCGCGTCCACGGCCGTCACGATGACGGTGGGTGCGTCCTGTTCCATCCCAGCGTGCATGCCGCCGCAGGGGAGCGAGGGGTCGATGAGACAGCACCATGTCTGGCCACTGTTGAAGCAGACCCTGTCCGAGTGGTTGGACGACAACGTGCCCGCGCAGGCAGCGGCGCTCGCCTACTACACGCTGTTCTCCGTGGCGCCGATGCTCATCATCGCCATCGCCGTGGCGGGCCTCGTGTTCGGGCAGGAGGCGGCGCAGGGGGAGATCCAGAACCAGCTGCGGAGCCTCATCGGCGATGCGGGCGCGAAGGTCGTCGAGGACCTGGTGGCCAGCGCGAGCAAGCCCAGCTCGGGCATCCTCGCCACCGTCGTCGGCGTCCTCGTGAGCGCCTTCGCCGCCACCGGCGTCTTCGTCCAGCTCCAGGACTCGCTCAACACCATCTGGAAGGTGAAGAAGAAGCCGATGAACGGGTTGCTCGCCTTCGTGCGCCAGCGCCTGCTCTCCTTCGCGATGGTGCTGGGAATCGGCTTCCTGCTGCTCGTCTCGCTCGTGCTGAGCGCGGCGCTGGCTGCAGCCGGCACCTTCCTCATGGGCCTGATGCCCGGCTGGGAGACGGTCCTGCAGCTCGTGAACCTGGCCATCGCCTTCACCGTGACCACGGTGCTCTTCGCGATGATCTACAAGGTCCTGCCCGACACGCGCGTCGCCTGGAAGGACGTGTGGCTCGGCGCCGCGGTGACCAGCTTCCTCTTCAGCCTGGGCAAGCTCGGGATCGGCCTCTACCTGGGCAAGAGCAGCGTGTCCTCCTCGTACGGGGCCGCCGGCTCCTTCGCGGTGCTGCTGCTGTGGGTCTACTACTCCTCGCAGCTGCTCTTCCTCGGGGCGGAGTTCACCCAGGTGTACTCGCGCTGGCACGGCAGCCGGCACGCGGAGCGTCAGGCCGCACAGCCGCCTCAGTCCGAGAGCCAGGGGTCTCCGCCTGCCGGGCCATCCAGGTGAAGGTCGTATCCCGCGCACGCGGATGCCACCCTCGGGAGGGCTCCACGCGAGCGGCGGGCAGGGGGCGGCTCACTCGATGGTCACCAGCACGAACTTGTTGTTGATGTCCCGGTCGATGAGGGTGACGGCCTTGTCGGAACCCACCGCGCTTCGCAGCAGGTTCAGGCGGTTGTGCTCCACCAGCGCCCACTTGCGCCCCGGCCGCGACGCGAACTGGCGCATGCGCGTGTTGGCGTCGCCCGCGCGGAACTGCTCCACCGTGTTGCGCGAGTAGAACGTCTCCCCGCGCCAGTTCATCATGTACGCGACGATGGGCTCTCCCGCCTGACGCTGGTTGTAGTAGCGCCAGAACAGGTCGCGCTGCGTCCAGTGGTGGGACAGGTCCACCCAGTGGCCCCAGTTGAACCAGAGCGCGAACGCCGCGGCCAGGCCCCAGAACGTGCTGAACAGCAGCA
>NZ_RAVW01000311.1 GCF_003611585.1 Corallococcus exercitus
CCAACGAAGCGAGCAGCGCCCCTGCCCTCCCGGCCCATCCCCTTCGGTCCTTCGCACAACACGCGCGGCGTGCGGCGGAGGACGCTCTCTCATTCACCGCATGGCGGCGAACGCTCACCCCTTCCAAAAGATCAGGCCGTCCGAGTGCGGCCCTTGCCTGCCTTCACCCTGGCCTTCGGACGCGGAGGCCGCGGCAGCCGCACCGTGAACGTCGTGCCTTCCTTTTCGGACGACGTCACCTCCACCGTCCCCCCGTGCGCCTGGACGATCTCCTTCACGATGAACAACCCCAGCCCCAGGCCGCCGTTGCGCCGGCCCTGCACGCGCTCGCCCTCGCCCTGGCGGAACGGATCAAACAGCCGCTCGCGCAGCTCCTCCGGGATGGGTGAGCCGGGGTTCTGCACCTCCAGCACCTGGTGCTCGCCCTTCGCCCAGCAGCGCAGGAACACCGGCGCGTCCGGGCTGCCGTGCTCCAGCGCGTTGCCCACCAGGTTGGAGAGCACCTGCGCCAGCCGCTCCGCGTCCCACTCCCCTTCCGCCTTGCCGTCCACGTCCACCGCCACCGCGCGGTCCGGGTACGCCGCCGACAATTCGTCCACCACCTGCTGACACACCGCCCCCAGGTCCGTGGGGCCCTTGCGCAGCGGGATGCCGCCCGCCAGCCGGGCGCGCGTCAAATCCAGCAGGTCCGCGATCATGTTCCCCATGCGCGTCGCGGAGGCCTCGATGCGCTGCGCGTGCTGCCGGTGCTGTTCGGGCGTGCACTCCAGCGGCCCCCGGCGCTTCTGTGCCCGCGCCGACAGCACGATGGCGTTGAGCGGGTTGCGCAGGTCATGTCCCAGGATGCCGATGAAGCGCTCGCGGAAGCGCGCCTCCTCCACCATCGTCTCCATCTGACGGGTGCGCTCGGTGACGTCCATCATGGAGCCAATCATCCGCACCGGGCGCCCCTCGTCGTCGCGCGCCAGCACGCCGCGGTCCAGCACGTGCGCCCAGCTGCCGTCCGCGCGCTGGAAGCGGTACTCCTCGCTCCACACGTCGCCCGTGGACGCGACGAACTCCACCAGCCGGTCCACCACGCGCTCGCGGTCCTCGTCGTGCACGCGCTCGCCCCACCAGCCCAGCTTGTGCTCCAGCACCGCCGTGGCGTGGCCGAACGCGTCCCCCGTGCCCGGGTCCCACCGCACGCGGTCCGTGGCGAAGTGCCAGTCCCACAGCACGTCATGTGTGGCGCGCGTCGCCAGCCGGTAGCGCTCCTCCGCCTCGCGCAGCGCGCTCACCGTCTGCTCCGCCCGGGCCAGCGCCGCCTCCACCTCCTGCCGCGCCGCCCGCTCCCGCTCCGCCTGGTGGGCGTCCGCCGCCTGCCCCTCGTCGCGCGGCAACAGCCACAGCGCCAATCCCTCTCCGTGACGCACGACCACGTACCGCCGCCCCGCCGGGTCCCCTGGCACCAGCCCCACATGCGGGACACCGCGCATCAGCACGCGCACGAACGCCGCCACGTCGAACAGCGCGACGCCCTCCCGCGCCCACAGGGACAGGTGCCGGCCCAGCTCCAGCGAGCGCACCCAGCCCTCGGCCGGGACGTTCATGGACGTCCACCGGAAGTCGAGCGCCTCCCCTGTCTCCCCGTGCAGCGGCTCGAGGAGGATGCAGGGCGTCTCGCTGTCAGCGGGCAGTTCCCATGCCGGAGCCATGCCCGGCCCCCAGGACAAACCCATCATCGTGCTCCCCCCGACGCTTCGGGCCTGTCCCCCACCCTCCACGTCGGTGCCGGGCAGGCTGGAAAAACCCGCGTCTCGCGGAATACTGACACATCTGGCCACGAATGGAGCAGCCCCGGAGGGCAGGAGGCGTGGAAAAATGCTCACCCCCGAGCATTCACCCTACCCTCCAGGACAGGTCAGTACCGGCCCTTGACGCCGATGATGGGCAGGGCGATGGGCAGTCCCACCGCGCTCTTGGTCAGGGGTTGCCGGCTGTAGCCGCCGCCCAGGTAGTCGAAGCCCAGCGTTTCCGTGTTGAGGGTGACGTTGAGCATGTCCAGGTAGGCCTCCATGCTGAACGTCTCGTAGGCCCAGGCCTTGGACACGCGCAGGTCGAAGCGGAAGAAGGGCGGCAGCCGGTCCACCTGATCGCGATCCACCTGCACCCAGGTGGGGCGGCCGTCGCTGTCGGTACCCTCGCGGTGCGTCTGGCTTCCCAGGGTGCCGTACTCCGGGCGTCCGGTGTTGAAGTGGAGCACGCCCCCCAGGGTGATGTTGTTGGAGAACTTGTGACTGACCACCAGGTTCAGGATGTGTGTCTGGTCGAACGCGAAGGGCAGGTCCGCGGAGTCCTCGGAGAGGGCCCGACCTGATGAGTCATACCGATAGAAGGTGGTGCGCCGCGTGCTGCGCTGGAGGCTGTACGAAAGCCAGCCGAACCAGTTGTTTCCCAGCGGGTAGCGGATGAGCAGCTCCAACCCATACGCCAGGCCATGGCTGGTGAAGTCCGGCAGGTCCCAGTCGTCCCGGCTGACGGGCGGAGGATCCACGTCCACCTGCCGCGCGCGCACCCGGCGAAAGCCGTTCTGGTTGACGTCCCCACCGGGACCGGGCGGAGGCGGCTGATCCGGGTCACCGCCGCCGTCCAGGTCGTCCGTCAGGCCCTCGTCGGAGAAGGGCGTGAGCTCGATGGTGCGCAGCATGGGGTTCACGTAGACGTCCAGCCCCACCTCCCACTTGTCGAAGGCCTTCCACTCCACACCCGTGGAGAGCTGCACGCCCTCCTGGAGGCCCAACAACAGACTGCCCACGTCCACCACCGGCAGGCTGATGAGGGTGGTGGGCGGCTGGTGGAAGATGCCCGCGCCGCCCTTGAGCGTCACGGTGTCGCTGAGCTTGCGGCGCACGGTGAGGCGCGGCTCGATGACCTTGTGGTCGAAGCCGCCGGACAGGTGGTAGCTGTCCAGCCGCAGGCCGGGCACCACCGTCCACTTGTCATCCGGTGTCCACACGCCTTCCGCGTACGCGCCGGTGAAGGTGGCCAGCGCCACGGGCACGCGCACCGTGTCCTCCTCCACCTCCTGGCCGTTCTCCACCGTGAGCACATCCACGATGGCGCGCTTGTGGTCCACGTCCGCGCCCGCGCGCAGCAGCAGCCGCTCATCCAATGGCACGCTGTAGCCCACGCGCCCGGAGAAGGTGCTCTGGTCGATGTGGATCTCGTTCCCGTTGTCCGGCCCGCGCGACACGACGGCGAAATCATCCGTGCCCCAGGTGCCGCCCACCTCGAACTCGCCCTTGCCTAGCGGATGACGGCCGCGCAGGTCCACCCGGTGGAACGCGATGGACTGGAGCGCGGTGTCACTCTGGTCGTCCTGCGCCTCGGAGCCGAAGGTGTCCGACGAGCCAAAGGCAAACAGCCGCAGCTTGCCCTCCCCCACGTCCTGCTCCACGCGGGCCTGATAGTCCCAGAAGTCCAGCACCACCTTCGGGTTGGTGCGCCCCGGAGGCGGCGGGTCCTGCAACTGATTGGCCGCGAGCGCGATGATCCACGGCGTATAGGAATAGCGGCCCGCGAGGCTGACACTGGTCCCGGTGGACTTGAAGGGCGTCTCGATGAAGAAGCCCGCGTTGATGAAGTCCGCGTAGGCGCTGCCGTGCACGCGGTCGTCGCGAGGCCGGGTGAGGCGTCCGTCGATGGCGCCGCCCATCAGCCGGCCGTACTGCGGCGGCGGCGAGCCCGGATAGAAGTCGATGGCGTCCAGGAAGTCCGGGTGGATGACCGCGGGCCCCAGGAAGAGGTGGAAGAGGATGGGGATGCGGATGCCGTCCAGGAAGTAGCCCGTGGACGCGGGCTGGCTGCCGCGCACCACCGGGTACGCCACGCCGGACAGCATGCTGCCCACGCCCGGCAGCAGCATGACCACGCGGAACGGATCGCCCATGGTGCCGGGCACCTCGCGCAGCTCCGCGTCGTGCAGCGTGATGCGGCTGACCTCCGTACGCTCACGGTCGCCTCGCACCACCGTCTCGTAGGGGTTCACCACGAGCGGCTCCAGGCCGTAGACGACCTCCAGCGACTCGGTGGACTTCAAGGCCTCGCGGAACAGGCCCGGCTTGTGGCCCGGAGCGAACACGCGCACCGCCTGGCCGCCCGTGGGGAAGCGTGCCTCGAAGCGGCCGTTCTCGTCCGTCTGCACGGGTGAATCCGGCGCCGCGTCCGACACCAGCGTCGCGCCGATGAGCGGCCGGCGGTTGCCCTTCTCCCGCACCAGGCCCTTGAGGGTGATGGGGCCTTGCGGCGCCAACGTGCCACCGTCCGCGCCGGAGGCCACCGGGACGGGCGCCTCGAAGCGGTACTCGAAGAACAGGCGCACCGCGACGGGCTGGCCCTCCATCATCGCGGGGGAGAAGCGCAGGGAGGGCGCGGCGTGCAGCGCGGCCTCGTTGAGCAGCGGGTGCACGCCCTCCACCAGCGTGGCGGTGTCCACCTCGCCCGCCTCGTCCACCAGCAGCTCCAGCTTCACCGTGCCCGCCACGCCCTCGCCCACCAGCCGGGGCGGGTACGGCGCGGGCGAGTCCCGCACCAGCGCGGGCGGCACGAAGGCGGCCTGCGTGGGCCCGCCGTCCCCCGCGTCCGGCGCCGCGCCCGCTTCAAACGCCCAGCCCGCGTCCGTGCGCTGGAGGTCCGCCTCCTTCACGACCGTGCCCGCGCCCCCGTCCTGCCGGGCGTCCCCCTGCGTCCACGGCGCGTCCATGCTCCGCGGGGCGGAGCCGGTGGTGAGGTTCTCCTCCGTGACGGGCAGGCCCGCGTCCAGCGTGTCGCCCAGCCGGGCGCTGCCGGGGTCGGCTTCAGGAGCCTGGGCTCGGGCGGGGAGCACCGGCCCCAGCAGGCACAGGGAAAGCACCAGCGCGGCGGCGTGCCAGGGCGTGCTCCACTTCGCGAAGGTCATGGGTGATGGCGTTCGTGCAAGGCAGGTCCCGGCCAGCGTCCATGAGGCCAGGGGATGTCCGCCCTGACAAGCGCTGCCCCGTGACGCGTGCCATCACCGCACGGCGGGGGCCGTGACGGCGGCGCGCCCTTTCCGCTGGAGGACATTGGCCCTCCGCGTCACGTCGCGCCGTGGATGCCCTGCACCGTCCTGGGGACGGGGCGCCCCATTTCGGATCCATCCCCACCTTCCAGGAAGTCGCCCTTTCCCATTCCCCGGACGCCATGGAACGCCCCAGCCCTCCCAGGCCGCTCTCCAGCGACATGCCCTGGGCACGGGTGCGTGCGGCCTCCATCGTCACGCGAGCCTGCTTATGATTCCCCCGCCGTCCCTGCGCTACCTTCCCCACGGACTGCTCGCGTCACTGCTGTTGTGCCTGATGTTGATGCCGCTCCTGTTCCCGCCGTCGCTGGCGCGCGCGGGGAACGAGGGGCCGGACACCTTCATCGACGAGGGGCCCCCCGGGGCCACGCCCTCCAGGGAGGCCACCTTCGTCTTCACCGCCACCACGCTGAAGCCCGTGTTCTGGTGCTCGCTGGACGGCAGCCTCTACATCCCCTGCGAGTCCCCGTGGCGCCTGAAGGACCTGCCCGTGGGCGAGCACACCCTGGACGTGTACGCGGTGGACGTGAACACCGCGCACCGCGACCCCACCCCGTCCGGCTGGGTGTGGCGGGTGACGGAAGTGGCCCCGCGCGCGAACACGGCCCGCCCGCCCGCGTCCGCGCCCTGAGCAGCCCGGGCCCTAGCGGCGCGTGGGCAGGATGGCGCTGGCCACCAGGCTCATCAGCTTGAGCTGGGGGCGCGGCAGCCGGCGCACGGCGCGCAACAGGCGGCGCATCTCCGGCAGGTCGTCCTTGTCCGTGGAGTCCTCCTCCCAGAGCCCCGCGCCCGCCGCCGCCGCCACGGCCAGCCCCAGCGACGCGTCCGCGGACAGCTGCAGCGCCAGGCACAGGCGGAACAGCGTGGGGACGCTGGGCATCATCTTGCCCCGCTCCAGCCGGCCGTAGACCTCCGACGCGATGCCGACGCGGTCCGCCACGTCCGCCTGCGTGAGGCCAGCCCGCAGCCGCGCGGCCCGGGCCGCCGCCCCCACGCTGACCGCCAGCTTGCGCTCCAACTGCCGCCGCGACAGTGCCGCCGCCGACGCGGGCGCCACACGGGGCTTCTTCCGGACGCGGCCGGATGCGAGAGGACCTCGGGGGTGGGTTTTCACCACATCAACCTTGCACGTGACGTCCGGTGGGGTGGCCGTAAGGCTCACGGCCCCTCCACCGCCGGAACGGTTCAGAGGTCGTTATAACCCGCCACGTCACCCGGGCCCATCCCTATATGACAGGTAGTCCTGCATTCCCCCGTCCACGGGAAGCGCGTCGTTCACGGCTCCATAAGCCTACATGAAACGACACACAATCCCCGGGAGGCGTGAAGGATTGTCCGGGTTCGGGCGCGAGGGTTGCGCCCGGGCTCAACCGTCGGACGTGGCGACGCGTTCCCAGCCGTCCGGGTAGTGCGTGATGAGCCCCAGGGCGTCGGTGTCCACCTCCGCCACGAAGGCGCCGCCCGCGCTCTGGTAGCGGTAGCGCGTGGAGGACAGCCGGGTGTAGCGCTGCTCCAGCCGCTCCAGGGACAGGTCCGGCAGCCGCACCCACGCGGCCGTCACGTCCCGGCCCTGCCCGGGCTCCAGCCCCAGCCGGCGGATGGGCAGGGTGTTGGTGGAGGGGGTGACGCTCAGGTCCACGTCCACGCACCCGCGCAGCTCCGGCAGCTCGCGCCCGTCGCGCCACCAGCGCTGGTGGTCATCCACCTGGAGCACCAGCGTGCGGCGCGTGCCGCCCTGGTGCAGCACCAGCCGCGCCTCGCGCGTGTGCCAGTCCGGGTCGCACGCCACGGTGTAGCGCACGAGCAGCGGCAGCCCTTCGCCCACCAGCACCGCGGTGCCCGTGAGCAGGGGCCCTTCGGCGGACTCCCACAGCTCGAAGTGCTCCGTGCCGGGGGACTCCAGGCGCCGCCAGGTCAGGGCCTGCAGGCAGCGGCCCTCGGGCGCGCCGCCGGGCCGGGCGGTGCGCGACGTCACGGGGCGGGCCTCACGGCGCGCCCCGTCCGGCGTAGAGGCAGTCCAGGGCCTCGTCCAGCAGGCACAGGGCGGCGTCGCTCCAGCCGCGCAGCCGCTGCTGGGGCGTGGGGCGGCCCACGTGGGGGATGAGCTGCGCGTCGGCGGCGTCCTCGATGAACTGCGCCTGCTGCTCCGGGTTGAGCTCCGCCCAGCGCCGGTGGCCCACGGCCTTGCGCCAGTCGTAGCCGTCCCCCAGGTACTGCGCCGCGAGCGCGCCGCTCAGGTAGCCCGTGCCGCCATGCTGGTGCTGCCACACGTGCGTGAGCTCGTGCACCAGCAGCCGGAAGCCCACCGCGCCGTAGCCGGGGGGGATGAAGAGGATGTCGCCGTGGGCGAACGCGCGGCCCGGCAGGCCCAGCAGGCCCAGGGCGCCTTCCTTCACGCGCACGCAGTGGTAGTCCAGGCTGTCGCCGAAGATGGGGCGCAGCCGGTCCACCTCCGCGTCCGTCAGCCGGCGGCCCACGGGCTCCAGGCCCGTCACCACCTGCACGGCGGACAGCACGCGCCCGCCCAGCATCAGCACCAGGTCCACCGGCACCTGCGCCACGCGGAACAGGCAGCGCTTGAGCTGCGGCAGGCCGTCGCGCGAGCGCCCCGTCGCGCAGCGGGCCATGCCGCTGGCGAAGAGCACCAGCGCCACGTACGCGCTGCGCGCGGCGCCCGCGGACGCCCCGGCGATGCCGGTGAACAGCCCGTGGCCCGCGTCCGCCACCCGCGCCGTCAACGGCGCCAGGCGGGGAGCGTCACGGCGGGAGTCACGGACGGCTTGCGGATTGAGCGAGGTGGGAGACCCCAAGGACCCTCTCCAGGAGCGAGCGCAGCTGACCGGCGCGCCAGGGCCGGCCAAGTGCGAAGTGGGTGTGGCAGGCCGTCGGGAAGGTGGCGCTCGCTTCGGGACGGAAACCGGAGGACAGGAGGATGCGCGGGCCGTGGAAGCCCCGGTCCACCAGCCGGCAGAGGAAGTCGCTCACGACGCGGCGATCCGCGTCCAGGTCCAGCACCAGCCCGTCCACCGCCACGCCCGTGTCCAACCGCCGGTCCGCCGACGTCGCGCCCAGCGACGTCACCAGCCGGGCCCCCAACCCCACCTCGCGCGCCACCGCCAGCCGGACTTCAGGGGCCTCGGAGACCACCAGCAGCACTGGCGCCGCCTTCCCCGTCCGGGGCGCCGCGATCTGCACTGCCGCCCCGCGCCGCGCACCCGGGACCGCGGGCGCCGTGGGACGGCTGAAAGCGAATTCCGGGACAAGGAGGGAAGACGGTGCGGTGGCCACGTCCCGAACAATAAGCAGCTAGAACGGAAATATCAAGCTTGGCTTGAATCACCGCCAGAACGGGGAACTCCTACCAGGGTGAGGGCCGCGATCTCCGGGGCGGGGCCCAGGCGGAGCGGGGGGCCCCAGTAGCCGGTGCCGCGGTGGGTGTAGACGCGGGTCCCGGCGACGGTGGCCAGGCCCTGCACGACGGGCTGCTGGAACTTCACGAAGAACATGAAGGGGAAGATCTGCCCGCCGTGGGTGTGGCCGGACAGCTGGAGGTCCACGCGCAGGCCCTCCAGGGACAGGGCGGTGCGGGGCTGGTGGGCCAGCAGCAGCCGGGGCACGTCCGGCGGGGCGCCGGCGAGCGCCAGGTCCGGGCGGCTCTTCAGCGGCGGGTCGATGTGGCCCGCGTCGTGGTCGGTGACACCGGCGATGACGAGCCGGGCACCGCCGCGCTCCACGACGCGGTGCTCGTTGGTGAGGACGGTGATGCCCAGCCGGGCGACCTCGGCCATCCAGGCGCGGGCGCCGTGGTAGAACTCGTGGTTTCCGGTGACGTAGTAGACGCCGAGCGGGGCCTGGAGGGACGCGAGCGGCGTCATCTGGTCGCGCAGCTGGTCCACGGAGCCGTCCACCAGGTCACCGGTGATGGCGACGATGTCCGGCTTGAGGGCGTTGACCTGATCCACCACGCGCTGGAGCCACACGCCGTCCAGGGTGGGGCCCACGTGGACGTCGGACAGCTGCACGACGCGCAGGCCGTCCAGGCCCGGGCCCAGGTCCTGGAGGGCCACGGTGGTGCGCTCCACGCGGGCCCTGCCGCGCGCGGTGACGAAGGCGAAGGCCACGGCGGGCACGACGGTGCCCAGCACGGCGGCCGCTCGGCCCCGGGCGAGCGCGTGCATGTCGGTGACGGTACCGGAGAGGGACAGCGCGGCGCCGACGACGTCGGAGGCCAGCACGGCGGTGAGGAACACGCCGAAGGCGCCCAGCCAGAGGTACGCCCCCCACTGGATGACGCGGGTGAAGCCGGTGGCCTCGCGGCGCGCGGCGCGAAAACCCGCCAACAGGACGAGGTAGCACAGGCCCAGCAGGCCCCAGCCCAGGGCGGCCCAGGGAGCGGGCCAGCCGGGGGCGGTGAAGAGGCGCAGGCCGATGTAGACGTGCAGCGCGGTGGGCAGGCCCAACCCCAGCAGCAGCGACAGCACCCACCGCCACCCCGGAGCACCGGCCGAGCGCCGGGACCGCCGCGAGGGAGCTTCTTCCGAGGACACGTCCGTCGTCACGCGCGCCACCCTGTCGCCCCGGGAGCCGGGACGCCTTCGAGCGCAGGAGGATAACGGCCATCCCCACGCCGCGCCCGCCGACCCCACTGGACGCCTGGCGGGTCCCCCTGGATTAGGATTCCATGACAGGCATGGAATCCTCACTTGAGCATCTCAGGCTCGCGCTGGCGCTGTGCACCCTGTGGACCATGGGCTGCGCGACCGCGACATGCATCGACAGTGAGACGTGCTGTGTGGAGGCCCACCCGGGCAATCCCGCTGCGTGTGGGCTTACTGACGCCGAAGCCGCTGCCCTCTTGGGCACCGCGGCTGTCGGCGCGACAGCTGTCGGCGTCACGCTCAAGGAGCTGGACGATCCGGACGATGGGTGGCGACAGCACTGCATTGATCGCTACGTACAGTGCAAGGACTCGAAGAAACCTCGCTGGTTGGGCGACTGTTACGCCTGCCTGCGAAGCTGCGAGGGTCAGAAGCAGTGGCCGTTCGACCTCTGCCGTCCTCGCCGCAACTAGGAACCCCATGAACGAGCAGGAATTGAATTGGGACGACGTTCGGGACCTTTCGCGTCGGGTTTCGGCCGGGGAGGCCTTCACGCTCACCGCCGAGTCGCGCGCCATCCTCCAGCGCACCGGCCCTCAGGTCGGCATTCCAGCGGCAGATGTCGAGCGGGCGCTCCAAGGTGAGGCAAGCGCCGCCACGCTGCTCACCGAGGTTGCTCGGCGGATCCGGGATGGCTCCAACCGCTTGTCACGAGCCCTCAGCGAAGCGACGAGGCGACAGGAGGCGAGCGACGTGGATGGTGCGCGGCAGGTGCTCCGCGACATCCTCAAGGATGAAGTGGTGCCGCTCTACCGCGACATCGCGCAGGTCCAACTGGAAGCCCTGGACGAAGGTTGATGGCCCGGGCGCGGCGCCCATCCGGCACCGCGCCCCATCCTTCAGCTCCGCGAGCGGCGGCGGCGCACCAGGGCGCCCAGGCCCACCAGCGCCCAGACGCTGATCATCCCCGCGGGCGCCGTGCCGCAACCGCAGCCCACGTCCAGGTCGGTGGGGCCACGCACCTGGAAGTCCACCTCCGGGGAGCGCAGCCCCGCCTCGCCCTCCGCCGTCACCGCCTGCGCGACGACCTTGTGCGCCCCCGTCGCGAGCGCCGTGTCCGCGGTCAGGATGTGCCGGAAGACGCCCTCGTCATCCGCGGTGGCCGTCGCGAGCACCTTGCCATCCAGCTCCAGCTGGACGTCGGAGCCGGGCAGCGCCACGCCCACGAACATGAAGGTCGGATCCACGGTCGCGCCCTGCTCGGGCACCAGCACCGTGGGCGTCAACGGATCCGTCGTGCCCGCGTCGGTGCCGCCGTCCGCGCCGGGCACCACCACCTCGAAGCCCACGACGTCGGAGTACGGCCCGTCATCCCCCGCCTCGTTGTGCGCGTGCACCGTGACCTTGTGCGTGCCCACGCTCAGCGGCTCCGACTCCGGCACCTGGTAGCGGAAGCGCCCCAGCAGGTCCAACGGCACGATGTGGTCCGGCCCGTCGTCGATGACCACGCCCACGTTGACGCCATTGGTCGTGGTCCCGGCGAACAGCGGCGTGGGGCCCACGGTGTCTCCGTTGCCCGGCACCACCAGCACGGCCATCTGCACGACGCCGCCGTCCGCGAGCACCACCGCAGGCGTGGAGAAGCGCACCGATGTGGACGGACTGCTCGCCACGCCCAGCGACTCCGACCAGGCGACGACCTGGTGCGCTCCCGCGCTCAGCGGCGTGGTGGGGTCGTAGGTGAACTGCCCCGTCGCGCCCGGCACCACCGCGCCAATCTCCCGCCCGTCCACGACGAGGTGGACGACCGGCCCGTTCGTGCCCGCGGTCCCCTGGAAGCGCGGGCGCGTGGTGGTGGACGCCTCACCCGACGCGGGCGCCGTGATGACCGGCGAGACAGGGACCTGGAACGCCTGATCCACCTGCTGCACCGACCCCGTGGACGTGCCCCCGTCGGGCAGCGGGCCCCCATCCGGAGTGCCGCCATCCGCCGTCGTGGAGGCCGGCGTCGCGCCGTAGGAACCCGCGCCCGGATAGGCGGACACGCCCGCGTTGCCCGCGCTCACGTCGGCGAAGCACGCGATGCTCCTGGCCTGGATCAACACCCGGCCTCCGGCGCCTCCACCGCCCGGCCCCAGGGGCTGCTTGTCCAGCTTCGTGTCGCCGCCCGCGCCACCCCGTGCCTCGACCGCGCCGCAGTTCAGGACGTCCACCGCGCGCAGCACCACCGTGCCGCCCGCGC